>JAFSYV010000032.1 GCA_017443585.1 Lentisphaeria bacterium
AACCGGGCCGGAACGGTTGAAAACTTGCGAAAAGAACAATAAAGAACGATAAACCGGCCCCGGACCCGTGGAGCGTAAAACTCCGGAAATTCAGCGGAAAATCCCCTCCGTCCCTGCTGTCCGTCCCATAGATTTTAAGTCTGTTGCGTCTGCCATTCCGCCACCCGGGCACGGCTTGTCCTGCCTATAAGATAGCTTCGGGGGGTGTTTTTTTCCACCTCTTTTGCAAAAAAAAACGTTTTTTTTTCGATGCCGACTTGAAATTCCGGCGATGTTGTGATATCTTATAAGACGTGACTTGCAACGAAGAACGATCAACATAAATAAAGAGGTGTTATCATGGCTCATAAAAAAGGTCAGTCCAGCAGTCGCAACGGTCGCGACAGCAAGCCGAAATTTCTGGGTATCAAGGCCTACGGCGGCGAGTGCGTCACCGCGGGGTCCATCATCGTGCGTCAGCGGGGAACCCGTTTCCGTCCGGGCCTGAACGTGGGCTGCGGCAGAGACTACACCCTCTTCGCCCTCTGCGACGGCACCGTGGAGTTCCACAAGGACCAGCGCAAGGTCGATATCATCCCCTGCGCGGCGGAATAAGTTCCGTCACGGCACCTCAAGAGCGGCAGTCCGGCTCGTTCCCCTTTCCCCGGATCAGGGCGGAAAAGGGACGGAACCGGGCTCTTCCTCTCCAACGGCAGACCCCGGAAAGCACGGCTTTTCGGGGTCTTTTCGCAATCGGCGATCCATGTCGCCGAGGTGTTCGCAACCTTCCATAAGGAGAAAACTCTCATGTTCGTAGATCGGGCAGCCATTTCGGTCAAGGCCGGTGACGGCGGCAACGGCGCATGCAGTTTCCGCCGCGAAAAATACATTCCCAAAGGCGGCCCCGACGGCGGGGACGGCGGGGACGGCGGAGACGTCATCCTCATCGCCTCGGCCAACGAGCAGAACCTCTCGCCTTTCGTCTACCAGACCCGCTTCCAGGCGAAGAACGGCCCCCACGGCGAAGGCTCCGACTGCCACGGCCGGAACATGCCTCCCGTCGTGGTCAAGGTGCCCGTGGGCACCATCGTCACCGATGCGGACACAGGCCTTCTCGTGGCCGATCTGGACGAAGAGGGCAAGAGCATCATCGCCGCCAAAGGGGGACAGGGCGGACGGGGCAACGCCCGTTTCGCCTCGAGCGTCAACCGGGTCCCCCGGCGGAGCGAACCGGGCAAGCCCGGCGAGGAACGGCGGCTCCAGCTGGAGCTCAAGACCATCGCCGACGCGGGGCTGGTGGGCTTCCCCAACGCGGGCAAATCCACGCTTCTGGGAGCCCTTTCGGCCGCGAAACCCAAGGTGGCCCCCTACCCCTTCACCACGCTCCACCCGGTGGTGGGGATCGTGGAGTACCCCGACTACCACCGCCTTTCGGTGGCGGACATTCCGGGGCTGCTGGAAGGCGCCCACCGCAACGTGGGGCTGGGCCACTCCTTCCTCAAGCACATCGAACGGACCAAGCTGCTGGTCTACGTCCTCGACATGGGCGGCGTGGACGGCCGGGATCCCGTCAGCGACCTGAAGATCCTGCGGGACGAGCTGGAACGCTACATGCCGGGCCTGAGCGGCCGCCCGGCCATCATCGCCGCCAACAAAATGGACCTCGAAGGGGCGGAGGAGAATCTGAAGAAGCTCCGCGAAACTCTCGCCGCCGATCCCACCGAGATCATCACCCTTTCCGCCGGAAAGGGCGACCTGGGGACCTTCAGGGAACGGCTCCGGGAGGCGGTGGAACAGGCCAAACACCGCTTCTACTGAAAATTTTTTCAAATCGAAAAGGGCCCGCCGCAAAAACTTTCGCGGCGGTCCCTTGGTTTTCAGGCGTGGACGCAGGCCCCCGGCCGCCTCAGAACCCGGCCTGCCTGATCAGATCGGCGTCATCCTTCACGCTGCTCAACCCTCTCAGGGTGATGGAAAAGTTCAGCGTCTTGCCGGCCTGGATCGACAGCGGCGTGTTGGGTTCGGCATCGTCGTACTTCTTGCCGAAGAAGCTCCGGGGAAATTCGAGGGTGTAGACCTTGCCGCCGCCCTTGTGGTCGCCCTTGGTGCTGAACCACAGCATGGCGTGGGTGGTCACCGGCCCGCCGATGGCGACGAGCCCCTTGTGCAGGACGGTGTCGTAAGCCCCGAGGAAGGGCTTGGTCAGCCGCGCGGAGCGCCGGTCGATGAAGACCGGCTTCGAAAGGATGAAGTGCGTCAGCTCCATCTTGTCCCGGTCGTACTTGAAGGGAATTACCAGCTTGTCGTTGACCTGGGGGATCTCGCCCGAACCGATGCCGGGCAGGAAGCGGCCCCGCCAGGGCAGCTGGTAGTGTTCGGGGTCGTCGGAGGCCGCGTCGGGCGACGTGAGGTTGACGACCTCGTAGTCCATGCCCAGATCGTAGGAACCGCTCTTCATGCTCATGGTCCGTTTGAAAAGGAAGCTCCGGCCGGGGATGCGGATCGAGAAGGTCAGCGCGATCCGGTCCGAAGTGAGCTGGCGGAGCGCGACGTCCCAGTCCACGAAGGCCACGGGCCAGATGCCGTGACCGTCCGCGTCGGTGTAGCCGTCGTAGCCGGAAAGGGCGGTGAACTGGTCCTTCGTGACCGTCTGCGCGGCGCGCTTTTCGGGAGGCATCACCTTGTCGAAGCGGCCGGGAACGAGGGTCTCCACGCCGTCGACCTTGAAGGAGACCACCGTTCCGCCGGTCTCGAGGATCGTGGCCTGGATGAGGCCGTTGTCGAGACGGAAGCCGGTGTGCCCCTTGAAGACGACCGGGGTGATCTTGACCTTGAAGTTTTCCATCTTCCCGGCCCGTGCGGCCTCAGCGGCCAGTCCGAGGTAGTATTCGGACCGCTCGAAAAGCTTCCACTTGAACGTCTCGCGGGCGCGTTCGAAGAAGAACTTTTCCAGCGGATTGACAAAGGTCCGGTCGGCCGCGAGAGCCCGCTCCGCAAGGGCGTACTTGAGTTTGCCCACCAGTTCGGCGGCCTTCGCCCGCTCCTTCTCGCTGTAGGCACTGCCCTGCCGGACCTGGGCCAGAAACGCCGCAGCTCCGCGGGTGTCGAGCTTCGCTCCGGCGGCCCGTTCGACGAGGGCGGCCAGCTCCTTCAGCCGGGGATCGGCGGCGAGTTCAAAAGTGCGTTCCATGGTGCGGATCCGCCCGCCGCGGGCAAGTTCGATGCGCACCGTGTTGGTCCCGAGTTTGCCCAGGACAAAGGGGATCTCGAGAGCTCCGCTCCCCGTCTTCCCGGCGGGCTTGCCGTCGATCTTCACTTCAGTTCCGGCGGGGGCGGAAATCTTGAACTTCACCGTGGAGACCTCGGTCCGGGCGTTGGCGGAGGGCGTGGAAACGGCGACCGCGGGGAACTGCTTGAAAGCCTCGATCTCCTCGGCCAGATCCTGACGGACCCGGTAGAGCAGATGGGGATCGTTCACGTAGCCGAAGGGCGGCGTGGGGATCAGGGGCTTGAGGAGCTCCATGACTCTGAGACGGCCCATGCCGGGATAGCGGCTGTCGATGAGTTTTTCGAGAATGGCCATGTAGTCGAAGTCGTCGATGGCTTCACGGATCATGGCGCCCCGCTGGGAAGGAACGGCCGGCTCTCCGGCGTTCCGGGGCGGATAGAAGATCGTGGCGCCGCCGCAGGAGTTGCCGGTCTTTTCCAGATCGGTCCAGGGGTTCACGCCCTTGTTGGTCCAGTTGGTGCTCCAGAGCAAGCCTCCCGTGCCCTTTCCGGCGTAGATCCGCCAGCCGAAGAGCCGGGTGAGGATGTAGTCGTGACTGCTGATGCGGACGGTCCAGTTGTAGTACCAGACGCCGCCGCCCCTTTTCACGTGGACGTCCTGCCGGTCGGGATGGTAGTACCCGGGCGCCAGCGGCACACAGAAGGTGTGGACGTAACCGACCTCGTCGCCGACCTGCTTGGGGATGAACACCTTGAGCTCCGGCGCGGCCTTGTGGACGGCGTCGAGATAGATCTTCAGTTCGGCGTGGACCTTGGCCGGGGGCTCGTCATAGATATAGGCGTAGAAGTCGATACCGGGGAACTTCATCTTCACATGGTCGCAGAACTGCTTCGCAAACTGACCTGCGTACTTGAGCCCTTCGGGGGAGATCATGTTGAAGTCGCCGAAGGAGCTCTTGCCGGGCTTGTCGAGCCGCTTGCCGCCCTTGGCGAACCAGCCGCCGTTGTCGCCCCTCATCCTCAGGATGGGGACGGGGATGTTGCGCTCTCCGAAGTTTCTGACCCGGTACGACACATTCTCGTCGAAAGCGGTCCAGTCGGTGATCTTCAGCTCGCCGTTGTCGATCGTCCACTTCGGCGCGGGGGGCGTCATGGAGGGGTGGCCGGTCATCCGGTGTTCCACGTGCTGCCGGTGGAAATCTTCGGTCCGCACCTCCCAGGGCCGCTTGTCGAACTGGTTCCAGTTGGGGTTGTTGCCGGCGGAGTAGAAATAGGTCCGCAGATTGGGCGTGTCGGGCAGTTCGAAGTCGAAGACCCGGAGTCTCAGCGTGAAAGTGCCCAGCACCCTGTAGCCGGAAAACACCCACGCCTGCCCTTCATAGATCCCGGCAGGCGTCTTCGGGGGAACCGCGACCCGCACGAAGAAGGGCAGATTCAACTCCTTGTCGGCGGGCCCGGACTGCTCGGGCAGCAGGGGGTCGGCGTTGAGCCCCTTCAGCGAGGGATTGTCGGGATTCTTGAGGTCGATGAAGCCCACGCGCTTGAAAGTGATCGCCGACGGCGGGATCACGCAGCCGGCCGGGCCGGGACCCGGACAGACACTGACGCCGGGCGCGGAGGTGACCGCCGAAGGCGGGTTCCCGCCGCTCTTGCCTTTGAGGGGCGAAAAGGCCAGCGTCACGTCGGGGAGCGCCTTCTTGGCGCTGACGACGATCTGGAAGGGTTCGGACTCGTTGGCCGCGGCGGCCACTTCCACGGTACGGCTCTTCCTTACGCCCGCGGGCACCCCCTTGGGCTGGACCTTGAGATAGGCGGCCTCCTTCCAGATGGTGCAGTCGGCGGTGTCGACCAGCTGCCGGGCGGCGGCGTTCCGGTTTTCCGGGGTCTTTTCCTCGACGGTGCCGTAATAGAAGTCATCCAGATAGACCGTCTGCACCCCGTCGAACCACAAGGTCACGAGAACTCTGGCGCAGTTGACGGGCGGGTAGAAGGGCAGATCCATCTGCTGCCACTGCCCCGCCCCGGCGGGAAATTCGGGGAAGATGTAGCGGATCACCTTGCCCTTGGCGTCCACGAAGGTCACGCGGCCGGAAAGCCGGGTCTTCCCCACGCGGGAAGCGACGAAATAGGAGGCCTTGAAACGGTATTTTTTGCCGGGCGTGAAGGGAAGATTGTTGAAGTTGAGCTCCATGCCCCGCTTGGGGTCCTCGCAGCGCATCCGCAGGGACCAGCGGCCGGACTTGGCCTTGTCGGTGGTCCGTTCGAAGATCCGCAGGGGGCTCTTCGACATGTACCGCAGGTAGTAGCTCGCCATGGTGGGGGTCTCGAACCCGCCGTTGAGGATCAGATTGCCGTCGGGGGAATCCGTCGGCAGTTCCGTGGAGCAGATGAATTTTTCCGCCCGGAAGGACTTGATGCCGTAGAAGGAGAAGGCGAAGGAGATGTATTCGGCCCCCTCCGGCATGACGAAGTCGAAGAAGATATCGTAAGCCCCCGTCTCCTTCACCGGGAGATCACGGGAAAAGAAGATCGTCGGCTTCTTCGTTCCGGGCCGGGGGAGGAGCTTTTTGTTCTTGTCCCAGAGGGCAACCGACGCGGAAACCTTCTGATCCTTCGCCGTCCCCATTTCCAGCACCTCGAAGGGGACCCGGACGTAGTACCGCTTCCCCACCTGCGGAGCGGTAAGTTTCGTGTGGTAGATGTTGAGCTTGATGATGCCGTCGGGCGTGACGTCCTTCATCATGAAACCCTTTTCGGAGGCGGCGCGGACGCCCTTCCCCCTGAAGTACTGCACATGGGGCTTCGGGCCGTCGGGATCCGAAAGGTCCCCGTTGGGGATGATATTGGCGCCGCACAGCGCCAGCCCCGCCGCGAAGGCGGCCAGCAAAAGAATGTTCTTCATGAAAACTCCTTGATCGGTTTGAGTTCAGCCGCTGAAAAAACGCTCCGCGCTTTTCTTATTTTTCCTTGATCCAGAGAGGCAGGATGTACTGGGCGGGATAGGTGACGGAAGTCAGCCACTGCCGCTTGACCGCCCCCACGTGTCCGTCGAAATACAGCACGTTCCAGGTACTCGCCCCGCCGTGGACCACACGCCACGCATCGGGGTTGAGCATGATGCTCTGGTTATGATTGAGATAGAAGGGATAGCGGGTCACGGCCGCGTCGATAAGGAAAATACTCTTGCTCGGCTGAGCCAGGTAAATGGTCTTCATTCGCCGTTCCCGGTTGGTTCCCCGGTACCGGTCCCTCTGACCGACGGCCCCCTGATGGGGAGCGAAATCGATTTTCGTGCCGCCCGTGAGATTGTCCTTCTCCGCGGGCAGCAGCGGCCGGCCGGGACAGGCCAGGGGACTGTTCTTCGAAACCGAGGAAAGCTGATAGTGCTGGTAGGTAACGGAGTTATTGGTCTTCCATCCCGCATAGGGAGCCAGCATGACGAACCATGAGCCGCCGTGTTCTTTGGCGGCGTATCCCTCGCAGGTGCCGTTCTGCCGCCAGGCGAAGTTCACCCAGTCCTGATGATCGCCGTTGTAGAACGAAGCGTACTTGCCCAGCGTATTGGCGTTGTTGGAACAGGCGATGGCGTTGGCCCGGTCCCGTGCCTGCTGCAGGGCGGGCAGCAGCATGGCCGCGAGTATTGCGATGATGGCGATGACCACCAGCAGTTCGATCAGCGTGAAAAGGCGCTTCCCGCGCATCACGGGGCGGGACTTCCTCTCGAATGAACTCATTTTCGTCTCCCTTTCTTTATGACGTAAGAGCAAATCAGTTGGAAAAGATGTTGAACCGGGCGTATCTGGCGGCGTAAAGCGCGGCGGCCTTCATCCACTCCACGTTGCCGCCGAAGGTGACGAAATTCTCGCCGTGGTTGTGCCGCTGGGCGTAAAAGGTGAGATAGTTGTTGGAGCCGTTGTAGTGCATGCGCGAGGTGCCCGCGTCGATGACGAAGACTTTCCGCGAAGGTTTGATCACCTCCTGGATCTTCAGCCCCCGCGAGGTGGTCACTCCGAATTTGCTCACCAGATCGGAACAGGCGTCGTAATTCACCGCGTAATAGGACTTTTTCACCGTGCCGTCGGAGGAAACGCGGTTGTTCTTGGAGGGACAGTTGAAGTGGGGTTCGCAGTCCTTTTCGTCGGGGACCCACCAGCTCGTGAGCTTCTTGATCCCGTAATAGGGGGCAAGACGCACGTGCCAGGGGAGCAGGCCCTTGCTGCAGGTGCCGTCGAAGGCCCCGCCCACCGTGTAGCCGCAGACGGTCCAGTCCTTATAGTCGGCGATGTAGAAAGCGTGGTTGTTCCCGATGGTCTTGAGCCGGTTGGTGCACGAGATGGAGTTGGCCCGATCCCGGGCCTGCTGCAGGGCGGGCAGCAGCATGGAGGCGAGAATGGCGATGATGGCGATGACCACCAGCAGCTCGATCAGCGTGAAGCGGGCGGAACGGGGACGGGACTGAGGGACGGACATTTTCGAAAATATCTCCTGTATTGTTGTTTTAGGACGACCTTGTTATATTATACCACAAGAGGGCGCAATTTGCAACCGTTTTCCGAAAAAAAAGCTCCGGAGAAAACGCGAAAACAAGCTGTTCGAATAGACCGAGGCCTGTTTCCCGGCTTTGTTCATCGTATCGGTCGCTTCCGGTTTTTACGGGCGCTCTGCAAGCGTATTTGAGGTGTGCGGTGCGGGGGGCCGAACGTCGGCCTCGAAATGTCGCGGCGGCTTCGCTCGCCTTGATCGACCGCAAAGCATAGTTTGCAGCAATATATCCGGCCCCGCGCCCCTTTTCTTTTCCGCGGGGCGCCCCGTCTTGAGGGTGCAATGGCCGCCGCTTTTTTGGCGCGTTTTGGGCTTCGACCGGCGTTTGGTGAGAAGCCTCTCTCAAGCGAGATAAGCCCCCGTGAACCGGGAACACTAAGAATACTGAGAATACTGAGAATACTGGGAATACTGTGTCCGCGGCGCCTTCGCGGGGCTCGGGGTAGTTTTGGTCTCCGGCCCTGCCGCTATCGCAAAGATGCCTTTGTCGGTAGTCCGACAGGTCCGACAAGTCCGACAAGTCCGACAAGAAGGCAAAGTCAAGGCCGACGTTCGGCCTGCGGCCCTTACACTACCGGAAACCTGCGTTTGCGGTCCGCGGCACCTCGAGAGCGAAGCGACAGGTGCCGCGTAGAGTCGAGGCCGACGTTCGGCCCGCGTAGAGTCGAGGCCGACGTTCGGCCCGCGTAGAGTCGAGGCCGACGTTCGGCCCGCGTAGAGTCGAGGCCGACGGGTATCAAGAACTCAAAAGTACCTTTCTCGAAGGAAGGAGTAGGGCGAAGCCGACGGACTGAGGTCGAGCGGGGCCCCCGGAAAATGCCCCGAAGCCCGCAGGGTCCCCGAAAAGTACCCGAAGCCCGGCACAGCCGGGGGAGCCGCCTCAAACGGCGGCGACGGCAACTTTTTGGGGTATGCCGGGGGAGGCACCGCTCTCGGTGCCGACGGGCATTTTTTGGGGAAATCAAAAGTACCTTTCTCGAAGGAAGGAGTAAGGCGAAGCCGACGGACTGAGGTCGAGCGGGGCCCCCGGAAAATGCCCCGAAGCCCGCGAAGCGGGGGAGGCCCCTCTCATGGGGCCGACGGGCATTTTTTGGGGAGAAGCCGACGTTCGCCTACTTTTTCAGCGCCAGTTCCGCCCCCATCTTGAAGAGGAGGAGCGTGGGCATGTAGTTGCCCTGGGCCCCGATGGGTTCGCCCGTGAAGGGGTTGAGCTCCTGCGGCAGGGGGGAATCCCACCGGACGAAGGCCCGCATCCAGCGGCTGAGCAGAGCCTTCCGCTCGGCGTCCATGCCGTAGCGTTTGAGCCACATCATGGCCCGGAGCGCGGTCAGGGCCTGGGTGTTGCCGCCCCAGCAGTTGGCGGGCAGCTCCTTGACGAAGGCCGGATCGCTCACCGAGATCGAGGGGATGGGGAAAGGCGTGCCGAATTCTTCGGGATTTTCGAAGTAACGGGCGTACTGGCGGCGCATCTCCTTCTTGTCCACCGCCTCGTTGAGATAGAGCCGCGTCAGGTGTTCGGTGCGGAATTTCCGGAACTTCCCGTCCGGTCCCAGATCGTAGTAGAAATCGTCCTCCTCGTCGTAGAGGTGCTTCTTGATGGCCGCCTTGGTGGATTCCGCCAGCTCCCGCCATTTGAGGGCGCCGTTTTCCTCGCCCAGCAGCGCGGCCAGTTCGCTCAGGGCTTTCCTTCCCTGATAGCGCATGGCCGAAAGATCGGGGGCAATGACGGGCACGGCCGGGTAATTTTCCGGCATGTAGCCCGCATCGGGATCCTTCACGCCGGGATGGGGCTCCGAAGCGGCATTCCGGGGATGGAGTCCCGCCGCCCGGGGGGATTTGTCGTGTCCCGTATCGTATTCGCAGAACATTTCCACCAGCCCCAGATTCCGGTGGTCCCGGTTCTTGCCCAGCCAGTCGTCGTAAGCCACGCCCGCCTGATAGATGCGGCGGAAATCCTCCTCGCCCCGCCCGGTTTTCCAGGCGATCTCGAAAGCGCACCGGGCGAAAGGCCAGACGCTCTGGATCTGCCGGTAAAAGGCTTCTCCCGAGACCCGCACCAGCGCGGGGAGCAGTCCGTCGGGCCGCTGGCGGCGCATGAAAAGGTCCTGCGCGGCCCAGGCGCTTTCGGGGAAATTGTCCGCGATGAAGAGGGTGTCCTGATTGTGTTCGAGCCAGATGCCCTGATAGCAGGCGCCGGCGATGGGCACGGGAGCGATGGCCCCCGGAATAATCTTCAAGTTCTCTTTGATCGCATTTTCCACCCCGCCCAGGCGGCCGCGGATGCAGGATTTTTCCGCATCGGTGAAAACTTCCTGAACTGCCATGGTGACACTCCCTCCTTCAACGTTCCGCGGTCGTGAAATTGCAGACGGTCTTCAGAAACTGAGCCGTCAGCTGAGGCCAGACTTTGATG
>JAFSYV010000001.1 GCA_017443585.1 Lentisphaeria bacterium
ATCCGATGAAACCCTCCATTTGTTTGCAGATGCCGAAGGGCGGCTTGTCGTAGAAAATGCCGCTGCCGGGCCGGTTCATTCCCCGGACGAAGAGGTAGTAGACGCCGCCGAAGCGTTCGTTGTAGAACGATTTTTCATCGGCGATCTTCAGCCTCCGTTTCAGGAACTTGAACAGCGCCGCCGTGTAGATGAGGTACTGCAGGCAGTAGCCGCTCTTCCCCATGACCGCGTCGAGGGCGTTCTTGGAGTAGGCATTCATGCCTTTCAGCAGATTGGTCTTCCAGTCCACGATGAAGTAGCGGGAGTCGTGTTCGAAGAAAAGGTCGATGGAACCGTTGAAAAAGCCCCGTTCGAAGATCTCGTCGACGGCGGGGAAGGCCGTCACCGGGGCCCTGGGCGCGAAGTAGTCGCTGACCTCGCGGAAGAGCTTGGAAGATTTGAAGGCGGTGTCGAATTCGCAGAGGAACTCGAGTTCGCTTATCTTCCGGGCGGGGTCGATGTCGCACAGACGGAAACCGCCGGTGCGTTCGTCGGGCAGGAGAGAATGGAGGGTGTTCCAGAGCATTTCTCCGACGGGTTTCTTCATCTTTTCATCATCGAAGCCGTAGGCGTGCAGCCCCTTCCCGGCGGCTTCTTCGAGCTGCTCCGGGGCCGCGGCGAAATCCACGCGTTCCAGCAGTTTGTGGACGGCGTTGCCGAAGGTGGTGCCGCCCCGGATCTGCTGGAACTCCCTCGATCCCTCATCGTCCGGGGAGGGATCTTCGTCATCGTTCTCCCCCGAGAAGGAGCTTTTCTTCCCGTGATCGCCGTTGGAAAGGCTGGAAAAACTCAGGAACCCCCGGGAAAATCCCAGATCGCGCAGCCGGTCGGGCCGCCGGAATTCCTCGGGAGATGCTTCGGCGGGCTCTTCGGACAGACGCGGGAAGACCTCTTCCGTTCCGACCTCCGCGGGGAAGTTCGGTTCGTCGGTGAAGAGAGCTCCCGGCGTCATCAATTCGGTCAGATCGCCGAAGTTTTCCGGGAGGCGCGTTCCGGGCTTCCGGCGGAACAGCCAGTCCGTGGCGGCGTTCCGCGGCCACGACGGCTTTCGGGCTTTTTTCGACGCGGGCTTCGGATCCCAGTCCTTGCCCTGGGAAATCCCGCAGTAGAAACGGCAGAAATAGCGCGCCCGGGTGAAGGCCACGTAGGCTTTGCGCAGATCCTCCTGGATCTCTTCGTCCTTTTCCTGCCGGTACATCTTCCGGATCTCTTCCGGCAGATCGTCCGCGAGGCCGGAGGCCATCGGGGGGACGATCCGCTCCTCCTTGCCGTCATCGTCGTGACAGCGGCAGGAACCGGAGCGTTTGTTCCCCGTCCCCATGAAAAGGTCGGGGAGAAAGACCACCGGATAGCTCAGCCCCTTGCTGCCGAAAACGGTGTTGATGATCACCGCCCCCTGATCGTTTTCCTGAGGCGCGGGGAACTCCTTGCCGGCGTCGGGGGCGTTCTCCGCGCGCAGGCAGAGTTCGCCGAAAAGGGCGTTGGGGGTGAGTTTCCGGGTGAACTCCGCTTCGGCCAGATAATCCGCCAGAGCGTTGTATTTCCCGAGCTTGCGGCGCCCCTCCGGCGAGGCCAGCTTGTCGTACAGGCGGAATTCGCGGCAGAGAAGAGCGTACATGACGCCGAAGGAGCGCTTCTGCCACGTATCCAGAAGTTTTTGAAGTCTGGCGGCTCCGGCGGCGGTTTCGTTTTCATCCTGCATTCGGGCGAAATCCAGATCTCCGAGGGGGGTTATCAGGGCCCGGAGCCGGGCGGCCGAGTCATCGGGATTCAGTACGCCTTCGAGAAAGCGGATCAGTTCCTGCGCCTCGGGGGTGCCGAAGACGTTCCCCTCTTTGACCATCACGGCGGGAACGCCCGCCTTCAGCAATTCGTTCTTCAGACGGAGCCCGTTATCCCAGCTGGTGTTCAGCAGCACGGCGATGTCGCCGGGCCCCAGGGGACGGGATCCTTTCACGATATTGCCTTCGGCGTCCTTTTCTTCGGGGATGAGGTATCCGGCCTTGAGCATGTCGGCGATATCCTTCGCACAC
Source organism: Lentisphaeria bacterium (assembly GCA_017443585.1). Taxonomy (GTDB): domain Bacteria; phylum Verrucomicrobiota; class Lentisphaeria; order Victivallales; family Victivallaceae; genus UBA1784. Next base: position 2,073 of record JAFSYV010000001.1, read on the forward strand.
CGCTTGAGGATGGAATAAAGCCCCAGTCTCTTCCCCCCTTCGCCCCTGTCGCAGAAGACCTGAATGGGGTGTTCCACTTCGTTTTTGTCGGCGTCCCAGAGGACCTGCGCCCCCTCCAGAGCCTGCTGGATGGGCATGTCCAGGTCTTCGAGGGCGAAATTGCCGGGAGTGTCGGGGGGCGCGAAGATCGCGTTCAGCGCCTCGATGTACTTGGCCCCGGAACGGCGGTTGACGTTCATCTGATAAGGCTCGCCGGCCCCCTGCTCCCTCATTTCCTTCAGCGCATCGAGGTAGGCGGACAGGTCGCAGTTCCGGAAACGGTAGATGGCCTGACGGGGATCGCCCACCACGATGAAGGTGCTGTTCCGATTTTCCAGAAAGAGGCTCCTGAAGATGTCGAACTGGGCGGTGCTGGTATCCTGAAATTCGTCGATGAGCCCGACGGTGTATTTCTTCTGCAGCGCCTCCCGGAACTCGCGATTTCCCTTCAGAGCGTCGCGGAGCCGGAAAATCAGGTCGTCCTGACTGAGGAAGTTGTTCTCCTCCGAAAGCTGATGGAATTTTGCCGATACGACGCGGTAAGCGTCTTCGCAGACGACCGCCGTGAGTGCGGCAAAGATCCGTTTCGTTTCCGGCGAGGGCTGTTCTTCCCGCGAAGCCCGCGCGGAAGCCTCTTCGAGGGCTTCCGTCACCGGGGGGGGCGTACCGGATCCGCCGACCCCGATCCCCGCTTCCGAACACTCCACGAGGCGGAGTTCCGGAGCGCTCATCCGGGCCGCGACATAAGAGGCGATCTTCCCTTCGTTCAGATCCAGTGCGTCCTTCGAGGTCAGCAAACCGCCTGCTTCGGGGGAGGATCTCAGAAGCAGGGCGCGGAAATAGTCGCCGCAGAGTTCCCCGACCAGCGGTTTGGTGTCCTCGTTGAGGGTGAAGCCCAGTTTCTGCCGGCTGCCGAACCCGTTTTCGCTCAGGACCCGCATGGCGAAGCCGTGGATGGTGCCGATGGGAGCCTGATCGAAGTTCAGCTGCGCCATGTGCAGACGCTTTTTCAGATCGGATCTCGAAACTCCTGCCGCCGATCCGATGAGTTCATCATCCTTCCCGCTCTCGAGGGCCAGGCTCAGGTCCGCGAGAAGGGCGCTTATCCGGGTCTTCAGCTCCGCCGCGGCGGCGCGGGTGAAGGTGACGATCACCATGTTTTCGATGCCGACATCGTCGCGTTCCATGATGAGCCGGGCCACGATGCGGGTGATGTTGTGGGTCTTCCCGGTGCCCGCGGCCGCCTCGATGATCGACCGGCTGCCCCTGGCGGTGCTGCATTCGAGATAGGGTGCCTTTTCCGTACTCATGACTTGCGGTTCTCCAAAACGATCAGTTTCCCGAACACCCTGGCGGCGAGCTCCTTGAACTCCGCGCCGTCCAGGATCTCCTCGGTGGGGTAGAAGAAACTCACCGCCGAAGGCGCCCCGCCGCGGGAGGCGCAGTCTTCCCTGAAGGCCTGCCGGACATCGAAATCGCTTTTCCCTTTGGCGGCGGCGAGTGAGGCGTTGAGAAAGAGAGGCACGGGCCGGGTCGTGTTTTTGCAGTTGGCGATGACGATTTCCCCGAGCGCCCTGAGGGCCGCCCCGGCGTCCGCCGGAGCCGGGGTGACGGGATCGAAAAAGGGTTTCTTCTCATCGAAAACGAAATGCTGTTTGCCGGAAACCTCCTTTTCCGGACGGGCGGCGGCGATGAGAAGACGCTCGACGTAGAATCTCAGCTTTTTTTCCTCTTTCGCTCCGGAAAACAGAAACTCCAGGTGGCGGATTTTATCTTCCTTTTCGCAGACTCCGATCCGGCCGCACAGCTCGAAACCTTCCGCGAGGGGATAACTGAAAGGCTTCACTTCGCTGTTTCCGGCGTCGCCGAGTTCGTCTTCTCCGATCCTGTCGATCTTCCGTTTCAGTTCATCCAGCGCCTCCCCGCCCCGGCAGACCGGGAGGAGCCGGGTGTTTCCGAATCGTCGGCGCCAGTCCTCCGGCAGGCCGCCCCCCAGGTACATTTTCCACAGGGCCTTCCCGATCAGGGACTTGTCCAGCGCGTCGGGCGCCGGGGGATCATCCACTTTCGGCGTTTTGTCCTGCCAGGGGGCGAACGGGAAGCCCCGGTGAAATTCGAAGAAGGCGCCGCAGCTGTCGGCGAGGTGGCTGCAAAACTCCGCCAGATCCATGGAATGCGGCAGCTCTTTCGGCTCCCCGGAGATCTCTTCCGCCTGCCCGGAGTCCTTTTTTTCCTGCTTGCGGAATTTCCGCAACTCGTCGGACTCCACCGAGGGGAGCCGGATCTTTTCGGGCATCTCGTCGGGCGCGAACCCGAAACCTTCTTTGAGGGCCTTGATGCAGACCGCGAGGGGCACGGAGGGCTCCGGGTCCCGGCTGTCGTCCTTGCCCACGTAAGAGAGGATCAGATGCTCCTTCGCCGCCATGAGTGCTTCGAGGAGCAGATATTTGCTTTCCTCGGCCCGGTTGGGGTCCCCCCGGAGCGGCGTGGAAAGCAGATCGAAATCCTGATGGCGGTCGGAAGGGGGGAAATCCTGTTCGTTGAGCGAGAGCACCGCGATGATCCGGGCAGGGATGGCCCGCAGGGGGACCAGGGAGCAGAAGGTGATCTTGTCCCTGAGAAAGTACTGTCTGCCGCCCGGAGCGGAAACTTCGGCGTTGAAGCGGGACAAAAAGACTTCCGGGGCGATCTCCCCCGTGAACCCGGCTTTTTCCGCACTGCCGGCCACCGCCTCCACCGCCTCGCGGAGCGCCCGCAGTTCCGGCAGCACTTCCGGATCCGAAGCATCGAAGAAGATGTCCGCCCAGGCGCAGAGAAATTCCTGCCACTCTCCGGCGGTCCGGGGCTTGGGCAGCTCCCGTTTCCACTTCCGGAGATCCTGCACGAACTCCGCCAGTTTGCCGAAATCCTCGGCGCAGTCGCCGTCCACACCTTCGGTCTCCTTTCCGGAAAAGAGATCGTCCATGATCTCGCCGCGGGCGAATTCCGTCAGCAGCCGGTCGATGCCGTCCTGCCACGAAAATTCCTCGTACCCGTTTCCCCGGAACTTCAGGCGTTCCGCTCCGCTCAGGCCCCAGCAGATGCGGGCCCGGACGGCCAGACGGGTCAGCGCCGGGAGCGTCTCGCTGTCGAGCCCCAGCTTCCGGTGGATGCAGGGGAAGTCCAGAAAGGCCAGCACCTCCTGCGAAGTGCACCGGCTCCGGGGCAGGGCCAGCAGTTTTCCGAAACACTCGATGAGGGGACTTTGCCCCGCGGTGCTCCGGTCGCAGATGGCGAACTTGCCGTCGAAGGGGCCGTTGGCAAAGACCGATTCGATCATGGGGGCCGCCTTGTTGATGTCGGGGAACATGACGATGACGTCCTCGGGCCGCAGTTTCTTTCCTCCATCCTCCGAGGCGTAGAAAAGCTCCGCCAGGTGGTCGTGGAGCGCTTCCAGCTCTCTTCTCGCGGTGGGGGCGCTGCAGACCCGGACCGACCGGTCGTTCCTGTCGACGGGGGGATCGTCCTTCTTTCTGTGCCGGGCCACGCCGTCGAGGATGTCGGTCTGGAAGAGATGGAGCACCGTATCGTTCCCCGGCTCCACGTATTCGTCGGGGTCGTCGGTAAAAAATTCGTTTTTGAGAAGCAGATCCAGGAATTTTCTGCCCGAACTCCCCAGATCGCTCAGGACGATATTGTTGCGGGCGCGTTCCTCGAATATCTCCAAGGCGTCGGGTTCCTTCGCCAATTCCCGGCTGCTCCTGAAATCGCCCCAGTAGATCCGGCAGGGGGACGGGGAAAAGAGAAAGACCTCGGAAACCTCACTGAGCTTCTTCAGACACTGAAGGTAAAACTCCGGCATGGAGCCAACGCCGAAGACGCCGATCTTCGCCGGCAGTTTTTCGGGGTGAGCGCATTTCGAGTGCAGGAATCCGGCGTGGAACTTTTCCGGGGCGGGCACTTCTTCGCAGAGGGCCCGGAACAGCTTCGCCTGGGGGGAATCGGGCTCCCGGCCTTCCCGCCATTCGGCGAGTTCCTTCCCCCGGTGGAGCTGGTAGCGGTCCAGGGTCCGGGCCAGCTCGCAGCTCAGCAGGTGGCGGAGTTCGGCATCGTCCTTCCCGTCATGTTGCCAGTAGCTCCGCCAATAGGGAAACCGTTCCGGCTCCCGGGCGAAAAGGGCATCGATGCGCCAGCTCAGCACCGCGGGCGACCAGGCGACGGAGGATGCCGCATACTCTTTCGCCTCCTCCGGGGGCAGACTGTTCCCTATCTGCTCCGAAATGAACTTCTGAAGGAAGGAACATTCGATGTTGGCGGAGATCCCCAGATGGTCTTTCCGGGCCAGGGTGCGCTCGAGAAAGAAGGCCATGCCGCTGTTGGGCACCACCGCGCAGACCGGGGTGAAAACGTCGTTTTCGGGCGGAGGCAGGTTCTCCTGGAAAAGCGCCGCCAGCTTTTCCAGCGAGTTGGACATGAAGAGATGGAAGGCCATGCGGCACTTCTCCGGCAGCGGATCAGTCGAAGTTGGCGATGTCGTCGCAGGACCACTCGCCGTCAGTCTTGTAGTTGTCGAGAACGGTTTTCCCCGACGGGGCGGTCGCGGGCGGAGCGGAAGCCCTGGCGGTCCCGAATTTTTCATCCGGGCCGGGGGCCACCAGGTCGAACTTGACCGTATTGACCAGCCCCGGAGAGCAGTATTTGACATTGCCGCCCCAAGCGTCGGTGACGTTGCCGGAACCGTCGAGATTCTTTTTCAGGCTTTCCCCGTCGCAGATGGCGAGGAAGGTCTTGAGCTGCTTTGCGGAAAGGGCGGTCCCGCCGAAGGTGATGCCCGTGACGAGACCGGAAGAATTCACCGTCACGACGATGTCGCCGTAAGAGGTGGCGCCGGGGAAGGCCCCGTGTTTGGTCCGCACCGATTCGAGCCCGGCGCCGATGCGGGTGATGAGGCTCTTCGTCGCGGCCTCCCGGCCCCGGTTCGAAGCGTAGGAAAAGGCGGCGAAACCGATCCCGGCCAGAATGGCGATCAGCGCGGTCACCGCCAGCAGTTCCACCAACGTAAAATCTCTTTTTTTCATATCGTCCCCCCTTGAAAAATTGTGCTTGATGGAATATAATATACAAACGCTGAAATTTCAATACGAAAAATGCAGATTGACGGAAAAAAAGTGCTCATCACGGGGGCGGCCCGGCGGATCGGGGCCCTCGTCGCCCGGCGTCTGGCCGAAAAGGGGGCGGTGATCTGCCTCCACTGTCACCGGAGCGTCATCGAAGGCGAGACCCTGGTCGAGGAGCTGCCCGGCCGGGGCCACCGGCTGCTGGCGGCGGACCTCGCCGTGCCCGGCAAAGCCGCCCGGCTGTGGGGCGAGTGCGGCGGGGCCGACATCCTCATCAACAACGCTTCCGTCTACGCCCGGACTCCCGCCGACCTGCCCGAGGAGGAGGCCCGGCGGTACTTCGAGGTGAATTTCTGGAGTCCCCTCGCCCTCATGCGCTGTTTCGCTTCTCCGGAGCGGACCTCCCCCGGCGTGGCGGTCAACATTCTCGACGCGGAAGTTCTCCGCCCCGCGGCGCAGAACGGCATCTACGCCCTTTCCCGCAAGGCGCTGGCCGACGCCACGGCCGCTTTCGCCCTCGAACAGGCCCCCCGGAACTTGCGCTTCGCCGCCGTGGCTCCCGGCCCCATGCTCCCCCCCGCCGGCATGGAAAACTCCGCCATGTCCAAAGTGTTGAAAAGCGTCCCCTCGGGCCGCCGGACGGAGCCCGAAGATCTGGTTTCCGCGATCCTTTTCATCATCGGCTGCGACTCCCTCACCGGGGCCGTCATCCCCGTGGACGGGGGCCAGCACCTGAAAAACCATGCAGACCTCTAACCCTCCCGCCCCTCCGCAGAAAACGCCTTCCTTCTTTTCCGGGAAGCTGTTGTTGAACGTCCTCATCTTCTGCGGCGTATGCGCCTGGTTCGGCACCTTCGCCCGCTTCGGCTTCGACGCTCATCACGACGGCATCATGCTGGGGGCCGCCGACGCCGTGGCGCAGGGGAAACTCCTTTTCAAGGAGGTCTTCTGCCAGTACGGCCCCCTCGCCGTGTGGATCCAATCGATCCCCGTCCGGCTCTTCGGGGCCGAGGACATCGTCATCAAGTACACCACGGTCCTCTTCTACGGCGGCATCGTTCTGCTGGGGGCGTCGGTGTGGAACCGTTTCCTCGCCCCGAAATTCCGCTGGCTCTGGTATGCCTGTTTCCTCATGCTCTGCCCCTTCTACATCGTGCCCTTCCACCCCTGGTCCAGCGTCTACGCCCTCTTCTTCATGCTGCTGGGGACGGAGCTTCAACTTCGTTTTCTGGAAGGGGGCAAAGGGCAGCTGCTCTTCTGGTCCGGGGTGTGCGCCGGGGCTGCCTTTCTCTGCCGCACCCCCTGCGGCCTGGTCTCCTTCGGCGCGGGGGCGATGGTCCTGCTCCTCCGGGCCTGGTGCATTCCGGGGCCCCGCCCCTTCGCCCCGCTGATCCCCTACGCGGGCGGCGCCGCCGCCGTCGGGGGGCTTTTCTCCCTTTACCTGACTGTTGTCGGGGCGTGGCAGGACTACTTCCGCCAGTGTTTCGCCTTCATCTTCCGTTTCGTGGTGAAACGGGGCGGCTCATGGTCCTGGCTGCAATTCAGCGACAGCATGTTCCCCCTCACCGGGGCCAGCGGCTGGACCAACTGCATCTTCGCTCTTCTCCCCCTGCTGGTCATCGGGGCGATCCTGCTGACGGCCCGGCCCCTTTTCTACGGTAAAAAGGAAGAGTTCGCTTCGAAACTCCCCCTGCTGGCGGTGCTTCTGCTGGCTCTGGGATCGTGGCACCAGTATTTCCCCGTGCCCTGCGTCCGGCATCTCTACTGGGCGGCCATTCCGGCCTTCGGCTGTTACGCCCTGACCGTGCAGGGGATCTGCCGGATGGAGCGTCCGCTGTTCACCAAAGGTGGGCTGCTGTTCCTCCTCGCCGTGCCCCTTCTCTACTGTTTCCTTTTCCGCGCGCAGGTGATCGGGAAGTATTTCGAAAAACTCCCCCTGCGGGTGACGGGCACGGCGCCCGTCATCCGCCACCTGTGGATCTTTCCGGGGGAACAGGCGGTCTTCGCCAATCTTCACGCCGCTTTCGCAAGTCTCCCCCCGGAGATCCGCCGCCGGGGCGTCCTCAACCACACTCCGGACGGGATCTACTCCTGTCTCCTGCCGCCTCCGCCGGAATTCCGCCACCCCATGTTCGTCAACTGGGACGATCAGGTCTACCCCGATTACGGCGCGGCGGTGACCGCGCTGATTGCGAAGGTGCGGCCCTGCGTCCTTTCCTCCGAACTGACGGCCCTTCCGGGATACACGATCCTCACCGGGTTCCGCTATTTCGACAAGGAGTACCGCCTCTTCGTGCCCGAGGAGGCCTTGCGGCCGTAGACGTATGGATATGACGAAAACTTCCGCCGCCGCCCCGCGCCGGGTTTTTATTTCCCGTCTGCTGTGCGGCTCCTTCGCAGGGAAGGCGTTCCGGCGTCTCGAAGCGGAGGGACGCCTCGCGGAGCTTCTGCCCGAAGTCGCCTGTCTGCGCCATGTGACCCAGCCCCCCGAGTTCCACCCCGAGGGGGACGTGCTGGAACACACTTTTCTCATGCTGGACCACATGGTCTTCCCCGACGAACTTCTGGGGTGGAGCGTCCTGCTCCACGACGTGGGCAAAGCCCCCGCCCGGAGCGTGGAGGTTTCGGGCCGCATCCGCTTTTTCGGCCATGAGGAGATCGGGGCGGAGATGGCTGAAGAGATCCTCGGCCGCTTCGGTTTTTCCCCGGATGAACGGGAAAAGATCGTCCATGCGGTCCGGAATCACATGCGCTTCGCCAGCGTCCGGGAAATGCGGCGGAGCAAGGTGGAAGCCCTGCTCCGGGAAGCGCATTTTCCCCTCGAACTGGAACTCCACCGACTGGACTGCATCAGCTGTCACGGGCTCATGGGGGGATTCGACTATCTCCTCGAAGTCCTGGTGTCGCTCCCGCCGCCGGAGGACCCGCCGCTGCTCACGGGAAAGGAGCTTCTCGCCGCGGGCTTTCCGCCGGGGCGGGAAATGGGCGAAATTTTGAGGCGGCTCCGGGAACTGCAGGATCGGGGGGAAATCCGTACGCCGCAGGAGGCGCTCCGCCGGGCGGAGGAGATCGGTCGAAACGTTCTTGAATGCAATCATCCGAAATAAAGAAAGGTCTGGAAAATGAAAATCGTTCTCATCGGTCATCGGGGCCACTGGGGTTATGTGCTCAACGATCTGGCCAATCTGCCCGAAGTCGAGGTCGCGGCCGTTTCCGGGGGGGGCGACCCCACGGAGCCCATGGCGGAAGCCGTCCGCAAGTATTACGGGGGCGCTTTCAAGGAGTACGAGGACTATCGGACCATGCTGGACGAGGTCCCCTGCGACCTGGTCGTGGTGGACGGCCCCTTCGAAAAACACGCGGAAATGTGCGTCGCCGCGCTGGAACACGACCGCCACGTCTTCTGCGAAAAGCCCATCGCCCTCACGCAGGCGGATCTGGCCGCCGTGGAAGCCGCTTATAAGAAATGTTCTCCCGGCGTCCGGCTCATTTCCATGGTGGGGCTCCGGGCCGAACCCGCCTTCGCCGCCGCCTATGAAGCGGTGATCTCGGGCGCCGTGGGCACGGTCAAGATGGTCAACGCCCGCAAGTCTTACAAGCTGGGCCAGCGGCGGGAATTCTACAAGCACCGCGAGACCTACGGCGGCACCATCCCCTGGGTGGGCAGCCACGCGCTGGACTGGATCATGTGGTTTTCCGGAGCCGGCTTCCGGACGGTCCGGGCCTTCCACGACCGCAGTGACAACCGGGACCACGGCGACCTGGAAATGACCGCGGCGGCGATGTGCGTCATGAAGAACGGTGTCATCGGCACGGCCTCCATCGACTACTGGCGGCCTCAGACCGCGCCCACCCACGGGGACGATCAGGTCCGCGTGGCGGGGACCGACGGCGTCATCGAAGTAGCTCACGGCAAGTGCGTCCTCATCAATCAGGGGGGCGTCAAGGAGATCGTCCCCGGTGCGCACCGGGGGATCTTCAGCCGCTTCGTGCGGGGGATCCTCGACGGGACCCCCGGTCCCGCCACGGCGGAAGAGACCTTCGAGCTCACACGCGCCTGCATCGCCGCGCGGGACGAAGCCGACCGGAATTGAGTTTTTTCCCGGAGTTTGCCTTGAAAGAGCTCCGGAACGGTGCTATCTTAATACGGAACTTGCACGACATAAGGAAAAAAGGGAAATGCGCATCATCGCGGGGAAAGCCCGGAACCTTGACCTGACGGTCCCCGAAGGGATCGCCGTCCGGCCCACCAGCGGGCGGGGCCGCAAGGCCCTGCTGGACAGTTTGGGGGACCTGACGGGTCTCCGTGTGCTGGACCTTTTTTCCGGTTCGGGGGCCTTCGCCCTCGAGTGCGCCTCACGGGGGGCGGCCAGAGCCGTCATGGTGGAGCTGGCCCCCCGTCACGCCGAAACGATCCGTCAAAATTGCGAACGGGTCCGGAAAACCGGGGTGGAAACGGAACTGGCGGTGCTCCAGTGCGATGTTCTCGCCGTGGAACGCTACGCCGGAGAACGGCCGGACCTGATTTTTGCCGATCCCCCCTACGCGGAATCGGCCCGGCTCTTCCGCGAGCTCACCTCTTCGGAACTCTTCCGCCGTTCCTTCGCCGGAGCCCTCCTCGTGTGGGAGATCCCCGACACGCCCGGCGCACGGGGGGAGTTCATGCAGTGCGAAGGCTGCGGAGAAGGTATGCTTCGTTCTCTCGGCGGCGTCTGGTTCTTCATGGGAAAGGTGTGTGTTCCGTGAAAGACTCCCGCTGGCATTACGCCTCCGACGCCGCCCGCGAGGCTCTGGGCGAAGCGCCTCTCGATCTGCTTCCCGATGCGGAAACGGTCAAGAGCAACGCCGTGCGCAAGGTTTTCAGAAGCGGCCGGTTCTTCATCAAATTCGACCGCCGTCCGGGCCACGGTTTCCGGAGCGAATTCCAGGCGGCCCAGCTCTGCCGCGCCTGCGGGATCCCCACGGTGGAGCATCTGGCCTGGGGAGAGACCTCCGAGGGGACCTATCTCATCACCCTGGCCGCGGAGGGCTTCGCGGAAGGGGCCCGGCTCTTCCGGACCCGGCAGGCCCCGGCGATCTGCGACGCCCTCGCGGATTTTCTCGGGAAACTGCTCGCGTCCCCCGTGTGGCATCCCGATCTGCATCTGGGGAACGTGCTGGTCGACCCGGCGAGCGGGGAATGCCTCCTGGTGGATCTCCACGGGATCCGCCGCCGGATCTTCTGGGACCGATTTCACCGCTATCTCATGGAGCGCTGCATCATCGAAGTCCGGGACTGCCTTTCCGACGCCGAACTGTGCGCCCTGATCGCCCGGTGCGGCATCCCGGCTCCGGAGCGTTTTCTCGCCCTGGCTCTGGACCGGGAGGCCTCTTTCCTGCGGACCAATTTCGTCAAGCGCCGCCGTCAGATCCTGAGCGGCTACTTCAAATACACCGTCCCGGAGCCCTCCGGCCGTCTGGTCCATGTGGACCTCCCCGAAGAGGTCCTGCTCGCGGCGGAAGAACAGGAGTGCCCCGACGCCGAAGGGCTGTTCCTTTTCTCCTTCTTCGTGGAGCAGGCCCACGTTCCCTGCCGCCGGGTCCTGGCATTCGATCCGGGGAGTTCCGCCGTCCTGCTGGAGCAGGAGGTGCCCCCCGAGCGCCGGTCGGCGGCCTCGGCGGGAGAACTCCGGGAACGGCTCCGGATCAACGGGATAGAAACTTCGGAAGATGATTACGGTCCGGGATTTCTCGACGACCTTCCCGGCGTCTTCCGGCGCAACAGCTGAGGAGTTCTTAATACATGTCGGTCAAATGCTTTTCCGCCGCCGTCGCGGGCATAGACGCGCTCCCGGTGGAAGTGGAAGTGAAGTTCGGCGGGGGCGGCTCTCCCGCCCTCAAGGAAAGTCTCATCACCATCGTCGGCCTGCCCGACGCGGCGGTCCGCGAGAGCCGGGAACGCATCAATGCGGCATTCCTGAGTTCCGGCTACGCGCTGCCCGCGGGCGTGGCCGTGGTGAATCTGGCCCCCGCCGACCTGCGCAAGGAAGGGGCGGCCTTCGATCTGGCCATAGCCCTCTGTCTGCTGGCCGAAGCAGGCGTGGTGGACGGCGACCGGCTCCGGAGTTTCGGCTTCGCAGGCGAGCTCGCCCTCGACGGTTCGCTCCGGCCCGTCAAGGGGGCTCTGCCCCTCGCGGATGTGCTGGGCCGTTCCGGAAAGGTCAACGCCGTGGCGGTGCCTCTGGGCAACGCCTGCGAAGCGGCCCTCGCCGCAGGCGGCAAATTCCCCGTTTTCGGTCTCGCCTCGTTGCGCGAAGCGGTGGATCTGGTGAACAAGGGGGAGTTCCTCCCCTGCCGGGCGGAGCTTCGGGACTATCTGGACGAAGACAAGACTCCGCAGCCGGATTTCGCCGAAGTCAAGGGCCAGCAGCTGGCCAAGCGGGCGCTGGAGATCGCCGCGGCGGGCGGCCACAATATCCTCATGTGCGGCCCTCCGGGGACGGGCAAGTCCATGCTCGCCGCCCGGCTCCCGGGGATCCTGCCGCCCATGACGCTGGAGGAGACCCTTGAAACCAGCCGTATCCACAGCGTGCTGGGGCTGTTGAGTTCCGGCGCGCCCATCCTCACCCGGCGGCCCTTCGCCGCGCCTCACCACACCATTTCGGACGCGGGTCTTATCGGCGGGGGCCACGATCCCCGTCCGGGGGAGATCAGCTTGGCCCACAACGGGGTGCTCTGTCTGGACGAACTGCCGGAGTTCAAACGCAACGTCCTCGAAGTGCTCCGCCAGCCCCTCGAAACGGGGAGCGTGACCATCTCCCGGGCCAGCGGCAGCTGCACTTTTCCCGCGCGGTTCATTTTGTGCGCGGCCATGAATCCCTGTCCCTGCGGCCGGGGCGCGGTGGAGCTGGGGTGCGTCTGCAAGCCCGAGGAAAAACGCCGTTACCTGAAAAAACTCTCGGGCCCCCTGCTGGACCGGATCGATCTGCACGTGGAGGTGCGCCAGCTCTCGCAGGACGAACTGATCCGGGTGCCCGCGGGGGAAACCAGCGCGGTGATCCGGGCGCGGGTCATCGCTGCGCG
>JAFSYV010000345.1 GCA_017443585.1 Lentisphaeria bacterium
AACGCCCGTCATGATCTCGGGGACCGTGAGCAAGCCGGGCGAAGTGAAAAAATTCCGTTTCCGGGCCGAAAAGGGGCAGCAGATCGTGGCCGAAGTCTTCGCCCGGCGGCAGGGTTCCCCTCTCGACTCCCTGCTCAAGATTTTGGGCCCCGACGGCAAGCAGGTCGGTTGCAACGACGACTTGCCCCGGCCCAATTTCGGACTCAACATGCAGCATGTGGACTCCTACCTCTGCTTCAAGGCCCCCGCTTCGGGCATTTTTCAAGTATTGCTCTCGGACACGGCAGGGGCAGGGGGGAAGGACTACGGCTTCTTCCTGCGTCTGGACCGGCCCCGGCCCGACTTCCGGGTCTACGCGGTGCCGTCGGCCCTCCCCGTGGCTCAGGACCGGGGCGCCGACCAGGTCACGGTGGTGACGGAGCGTCTGGACGGCTTCGACAAGGAGATTTTCTTCGAACTCGAGAATGCCCCCGGCATCACCCTGACGGGGATCCGATCCATCCCGCCGGGAGCGGCGGAAAGTGTCATCACTCTTTCCGGCACCAGTGTCCAGGCGCGGGAAAACGAACCCGTCTATCCTGAACTCTTCGCCGTGAGCGGAAAAATCAGACATCCCGTGCAGGGGGCGGACTCCGCCATGCAGGCCTTCGCCTACACCCACTACGTGCCGGCGAAGCATCTGGTCATCGCCCGGAACTGGGCCCACGCCTTCGGCGGTCACTTCCGCTTCCCCCGGACCTTCGGTCACCGGATCACGTTGAAGCGGGGGGGCAGCGCTGCCTGCACGGTGATATGCGAGCTGCCGCCCTCCCACCTGAAGCCGGAAGCAACTTTCACTCTCTCCGATGCCCCCAAGGGCGTCACGCTGAAGGCCGTCCCGAAAGGGAAGACGTACCGGCTGATCTTCACCGCCGCCGCGGATTCGCCTCTCTGCGCCGTCAATGCGGCGATCAAGGTGACCTACACCTACCGATACCGGGAACGGGGCGGCGCGGTGAAGCAGTCCCGGCCCGCGGCATTCTCCCTTCCCGTCATCCGGCTGACCGTGAAGTGAGGCGAAGGGGAAGAGCCATGGAACGACATCGAAAAGGAGAGACCTTATGAGCAATACACTTTTGAAACGGCTTCTGGCGGGGACATGCGTTCTGGCGGGGACCTTGCTTTCGGCCGTCAATCTGGGCTATCTGTATCCCGCCGGAGCTCAGGCGGGCACCACGGTGCAGATCATCATCGGCGGCCAAGGGCTGTGGGGCTACAACCAGCTCTCCATCACCGGCGGCGGCGTGACGCTGGTCCGGCTCCAGTACGCACCCGGAACCTTCTACGCCGGATGCGGCGAACAGTACGCCTGGGTCCGGGACTACCTGCGCGAAGTGGCCAACGGCGGCAACCGCCAGCCCCTCCGGGACAACCGGAATTTCGGCGTCTGGCGCTATCCCGGCGCTCTGGAACAGCTGGACCAGCTGGATCCCCTCATGTTCTCCCTGGCCTGCAAGGGGGTCTTCGAGCGGCCCAATTCCCTTCAGGCCAGCCCGGCCATCGCCCAGAAGCTGGTGGCGACGCTCAGGATCGCTCCCGATGCCGAACCGGGCGTCCGGGAGTTCCGGCTGCTCACCCGGGGAGCCGGGGGGCTGCGCGCCACCAACCCCCTGCGCTTCTACGTGGGGAAGGTTCCCGAATTCCGGGAGCAGGAGTACCAGCTGCCGCCCCTGAAGCGGAAACCGGTGCTCTTCACCATTCCGTCGGCGGTCAACGGCCAGATCGAACCCGGAGAAACCGATCTGTTCAAGTTCAAACTGGGCAAGGGTGAAAAGGTCTGCTTCGCCCTCAAAGGGCGGATCCTCAATCCCTACATCGGCGACGGCGTTCCGGGGAACTTCCAGCCCGTTCTCGAAATCAAGGACGAAGAGGGAAAAAGCCTCGCCTTCGCCGACGACAACTATTTCGACCCGGACCCCATCCTCGACTTCACGGCCCCGGCAGACGGCCTCTACACGCTGGAGATCCGCGACGCCCTTTACCGGGGACGGGAGGACTTCGTCTACCGCATCGACGCGTTCCGGGGCAGCTGGCGGCGGCCGCCCCTGCCCCGGCCCTGCCCGGATCTGCCCGAATACTGCGAACACGCGGCCGCCGCCGCAAAAGCTCTGCGGCTGCCCCTTCTGATTTCCGGAACCGTAAGCAAGCCCGGCGAGGTCAAGACATTTTGTTTCCGCGCCGAGAAGGGCCAGTCGGTCGTGGCCGAAGTCTTCGCCCGGCGGCAGGGCTCCCCTCTCGATTCCCTGCTCAAGATCCTGGGGCCCGACGGCAAAGTGATCGCCTGCAACGACGACTTTCCCCGGCCCAATTTCGGACTCAACATGCAGCATGTGGACTCCTACCTCTGCTTCAAGGCGCCCGCTTCGGGCATTTATCAAGTATCGCTTGCGGATACGGCGGGAGCCGGAGGAAAGGATTACGGTTTCTTCCTGCGTCTTGACCGGCCCCGGCCCGACTTCCGGGTCTGCGCGGCGCCTTCGGCGGTCCTGGTTTCCATGGATCGGGGCGCGGATCAGATCACGGTAGTGGCGGAGCGCATGGACGGATTCAAGGGCGAGATCTTCTTCGAGCTCAAGGATGCCGACAACTTCAAGATCACCGGGATCAACTCCATCCCGCCGGGGGCGTCCGAAAGCATCATCGCCCTTTCCACCACGTGGGTGCATCCCTCGAAAAACATGCCTGTCCTCCCTGAGCTGTACGCTTACAGCGGCTCCATCCGGCACCGGGTGTACGGAGCGGATTCCGCCATGCAGGCCTTTGCCTACACCCACTACATTCCGGCGCGAAGGCTGATGTTTCTGCGCTGCTGGCTCCACGGCAATGCGGACCTTTTCACCGCCGATCCGAAGTTCACCCACCGGATCACGCTGAAACGGGGCGGCTCGGCGGAGTACTCCGTGAATCATCTGCCCGCCAAGGCCCACAAGGAGCCCAAAATCACCTTTTCGCTCGACGTCAAAGGGGTCACTCTGAAGCCCGTCCGGAAGGGCAACACCTTCAGACTGGTCTTCACCGCCGCCAAGGACGCCCCCGTCTGCGCGATAAACACCGCCGTCAAGGTGAACTACCAGTACAAATACCGGGAACGGAACGGAACTGTCCGCACCGGCAGCAGCACTTTCTTTCTCCCCCCGTTCCGTCTGACAGTGAGGTAAAGCATGATCCGGCACACTCAATTCGTCTCTCCGGCCAACGGCCTCGAAGAGCATTTTTTTGCGGGGAGCGCCCCCTGCACGTCGAGCTTCGGAACTGACCTGGATCAGCTTCTGCCGGAACTGGACCGGGCGCTCGACGCGCAGCACTGTACGCAGGAGGATATTTTTCTCCTGCGTTTCCACCTGAGCGACCCGACCAATCAGGCTCCTTGCCTGAAAGACCGGCTGAAAGGCTCCCCGGCCTTCGTTTCGGTGGTGGGCCAGGCCCCCGTGAACTCCCGGATCGCCGCGGAGTGCTGGTGCATCCGCTTCTGGCGCACGATGAAGAACTACACCCCGTTCTGGTTCCGGACCGATACCGTGAAGGAGGGGAGTTACGCCCAGACCGAGGCGGAGTTCGCCGAACTGGATTCGTTCCTCGCTTCCCACGGCCTCGACATGGAACTCAACACGGTCCGCACCTGGCTCTACTGCCGGGATGTGGACAACAACTACGCCGGACTGGTCAAGGCCCGGAACGACTGCTTCGACCGGAAAGGTCTCACCTCGGAAACCCACTTCATCGCCAGCACCGGGATCGAGGGCCAGTGCCCGGAACCCCACCGGCTGGTCCGGATGGACACCTTGAGCTTCAGCAACCTGAAGCACGAACAGTTCCAATTCCTCTACGCACTTGACCATCTGAGCCCGACCGCCCTTTACGGCGTCCGGTTCGAGCGGGGCACGAAGCTCCTCTGGGGCGACCGGGCCCACTTCATCATCTCCGGGACCGCCAGCATCGACAGGGAGGGCCGGGTCCTCTTCACGGGCGACGTGCGGCGTCAGACCGCGCGGGTGATGGAAAACGTGGGGGCGCTGCTGGCCGAACGGGGCGGGAAGATCGGCGACATCAAATGGGGCACCCTCTATCTGCGGGACATCGCCGATGCGGCCATCGTCCTCGAGGAGCTCGCGAAAGGCGGGCTGAGCCCCGAGATCCCGCTGGTGGTCCTCAAGGCCCCCGTCTGCCGTCCGGCATGGCTGGTGGAGTTGGAGTGCGTCGCCGTCAAGGCCGAAAACAATCCCTTCCCCGTCTTCGCCTGAAAAAAGAGGCGGCGGCAAGCTCGAAGGTCTGCCGCCGCTTTTTTGTCTCTCTTCCGGAGGAAAATCACTCCTCGATGGGGAGTTCCCACACCGGACGCTTCCGGAAAGGCGTGCGGAACTTCCGCTTGAGCACACCCTTTTCCTCCAGATGGACGTAGCAGGCCGTGTCGCAGGCCCGGCCGCACATGCTGGCCACCATGGCGTGTTTCACCGGCGGATAGAAGCGGATGAGTTCGAGGATCTCCTTCGCCTTTTCAGGAGAAAGGTCCGCTTCGCCCGAAATGATCTTCAACCTCTCGGGGTCGTCCTCGAAGGCGTTGGGCGGCATGAAAGGGTTCTTGCTCCGGTTGGCGCCCTTGTAATAGGCGGCGCACTGCCAGTCGTTCCGCTTGCCTTCGGCGGAAAGGGCGTGGCCCGGACAGGCTTTGATGCATTCCCCGCACCGGTCGCAGAGGTGGGGCGTGACCACCTCGTCCGGGGGGAGTTCCGCGTCGGTGATGATGAATCCCCAGCGCTGGGAGGGGCCGAAATCATCGGTCAGGAGCGAGCCCGAAAGGCCGATCTCACCCGCACCGCAATCCACGGCGCACTTCTCGAAATCCAGCACCGTTTCCGACTCGAGGCCCCGGTAGATCTCGTCGTAGGCGACCTCGAAGTTGGTCCCCTCCTTTTCCTGCATCACCAGCTGGTAGCGCCGCTGGGGCAGCGCCTCGAAACCCGCTTCCTCCAGCACCCAGCAGCCCCGCAGCAGCGCGCCGGGGAGCATGACCTCTTCGACGGTTTCCACCGAAGTGGTGTACTGGTAATAGACCGAGCCCTCTTCGATGCCCCGGCGGGTGCCCCGGAGCTGGCGGAACAACACGCAGATGACGGTTCTGGCTTCGGGGAAAAGTTTTTTCACGCCCCCGTCCCGCATATCCTCGGCCCGGCCGCAGCGGACCAGGTCCGTGCCGCACTTCTTCAGTTCGGCGATGAGTTTTTCCTTCAGGGCTTTCATCACAATACACCTTTCTCTTTCAGATGGCGGTAGCAGGCCGCGTCGCAGGCCCGGCCGCAGATGCAGGGGATGTATCCGGTGGAACGGCTGGGCAGGAAGTCGATTTTCTTGTAGATCGCCCGGGCGCTTTCGCGGTCGAAGTGTTTTTCTCCTTCGATGACCTGTTCCCGTTCCGGGTCTCCGGCCAAAAACTGTTCCGTCATGAAGGGGTTGGACTTGTGGGCCCCCCGGTAGTAGACGGCGCACTGCCAGGTGTCGGTTCCCTCTTCCCCGATGGCCTTGCCGGGGCAGGCGTTCCGGCACGCTCCGCAGTGGTCGCAGAGGGTCGCCCCGAAGGGCGGATCGCAGACCAACGGCGCGTCGGTGACGATGAAGGCCATCCGGAGGAAGGGTCCCAGTTTCGGGGCGATCAGGTGTCCGGAATCCCCCACCCGGCCCAGACCGCAGACCGCGGCGGCCAGATTGAAGTCGATGATCACGTCGGGGGCGGGCTTGCCGGGAGCTACGGGCTCGGCGTTGACCAGCTCATAGGTGTCCACCAGCTCGGGATTGGTGGAGTGGTCCCCCTTGATGCGCAAGTTGGAAATGTTGCGCTGCAGACAGGCGTCGTAGCCCTCGTTTTCGATGAGTGCGCCCATCTTCAGCAGAAAGATCTCGCTCAGGTCCTCGTCGATGTATTTGACGCCCACCTGAGTGTACTGCATGAACTGGGTATGCTCGTTCATGGTCCGGAAGAGGGCGCGGGGCACCCGGAAGAGGAAACCGATGATGCACTTGGCGTGAGGCAGGATCATTTTCGGGTCCCGCTTGGGAGAAACGCCCGCGAACCCGGCGATGTCGCCGATGCCCACGGCCGCGGCCCCGTACTCGCGG
>JAFSYV010000346.1 GCA_017443585.1 Lentisphaeria bacterium
AGCCACTTGATGTCGTCGATGATGGACTGCATGTACTCGGTGTTCTCCTTGGCCGGATTGGTGTCGTCGAAGCGCAGGTTGCAGACGCCGCCGTACTCCTTGGCCACGCCGAAATCGAGGCAGATGGCCTTGGAGTGGCCGAGGTGGATGTAGCCGTTGGGTTCGGGGGGGAAGCGGGTGATGACCTTGCCCCCGTGTTTGCCGCTCTTGACGTCGGCGTCGACTATTTCGCGGATGAAGTCCAGATTTTCGCTCATGATGTAAAACTCCAGATTGAAGACACTTTTACATAAAATAGCACAGAAAGGGAGATTTTTCCACACCGGAAAGGGGAAAAGGACTTATTCTTTGTCCTTTTCCGCGTCCCCGAAACGGCGGACCGAGGAAAATCCGTGCATGGCGGTCAGGTACTGCTCCTTGGTCATGGGGACGTGAAGTTTCGCGATCTCCTTCGCCTTTTCCGCACCGCCGAAGAGGAGATCGGCCAGGTCCAGCGCCAGGACTTTGGCGGAGTCCACGTAGGCCTGCACGGGGTCCTTCACCAGAAAGGAATCGGTGTGGGCAGTCCCGTCGAAGCCCCGGAAATAGGCGTGGAGCGAGGGGCGGATCATGCTCACGTCGCCCATGTCCGTGGAGGAGGGGCGATAGACGCCCCGGGTGAAAGGAGCGTCGGGAGCGATGAAACGGCAGTTTGCTTCGTGGATCTCATCCAGCGGAGCGTAGGGAACAAGGGGCATGAAGCCGAAGATGTTGCGGACCTCCGCCCGGCCGCCGAAGGCGAGAGATGCGGCGTGGACGCAGCGGTCAACCTTTTCCGACGCGGAACGGACCGCCTCGGGGGAGCCCGCCCGGACCTGCAGGGTGAAGACGCACCGGTCGGGGACCACGTTCACCGCCTCGCCCCCGTCGGGGATGTAGCCGTGGATCCGCACATGGTCCTCGTCCCTGAAGGTGTCCCGCTGGGCGTCCAGCAAATTCATGGCGCTCCGCATCATGGAGATGGCGTTCACCCCCTTGTCGGGATTGGCCCCGGCGTGAGCGGACTTCCCCTCGAAGATCAGGCGCTTCATCACGAAGCCGTTGAAGCCCGACGGGGTAAAATTCGACCCGCCAGCGTGGAGCATGACGGCGATATCCGTATCATCGAAAACCCCTTCGGCGATGAGCTGGGATTTTCCCCCGAAAAAGGTGATCTCCCCCTTTTCCGCGAGGGAGGAGATATAGGACTGGTCCTGACACTCCTCCGACGGCGTGGTGATGAAGGCGATGGAGCCCGACAGGCACGAAAGGACCTCCGGCCGGGTGAAGAGCGCCGCGCAGCTCAGCATGGCGTTGAGGGCGGCGTGATGGCCGCAGGCGTGGGCGGCGTGGGTGACGGGATCCGCGAAGGGGTGGTTGGGGACGATGATGGCGTCCAGCTCCCCGAGGAGCGCCACCTTCGGCCCGGGGCGGCCCGTGTCCAGATCCGCCCGGGCCCCGGTGACGGCAAGGCCCTTGCGGCAGGTGAGCCCGGCGGAATGGAGCACCTTTTCCGCGAAGGCGGCGGTCCGCTTTTCCCGGTACGAAAGCTCCGGCATCCGCAGCAGCGCCTCGCCGGAGCGGATGATCTCCTCTCTGCACCTGTCGAAGTGGCTGCAGATCAGCTTTCTGAGCTCCTCGCGGGTCATTTTCACTGGAGTTTCAGCGTGCCGAAGTGCTCCACCTTCTGGAATCCGCCGAAAACGGGCAGGTAACAGCTCTGTTCCCAGGTGGCGGGTTCGCCGGGCATGTTGTAGCGGCAATTCCGGTAGGCGTTGAACGCGTACTCCCCGGTTTTTCCCTGCGCCTTGAAGCGGATCTCATCCAGCGGGATGGCCAGATACCCTTCCCACCGGGTGCTGCCCCGCTTCGTGTTCCAGGCGATCTTGGAACTGTTCCATGAAGCAGGTTTCCTCTTGCCCGAGGCGAAAGAGGAGCAGGAGTCGTAGAGCCGGTCGTCGGGGGCGAGGATGAACTGGTAGATTTCCTTGTCCCGGGCGAGGAAGAACTCCAGGCTCTCGTAGCTCCAGAGCATGGCGTCCCGCTTCCCCAGATGCGCGGGGACCCACTTCACCGAGGAAACCAGGGGCGGGATGGTGCATTCGGCCTTGATGTAGAGGAATTTGCCGTCGTGGAGCAGCCGCATTTCGGTCTTGGATTCCTGCGTGTAGACGTTGTAGGCGTCGCAGAAGTCCTTGAGCACGGCGGCCCTGGCCCAGTCGGCGGGGCCGGGCTTGCCGGAAACGCGGGGCACCGACACCGCTTTGGGATTGGTGGCGCGCTTGCCGCCCCGGAACATCCGGGAGTTCCGGTCGAAGGGCTTGTAGGCGTTCAGGAGCCTCCGGGCCCGGTAGGCGTAGGGAGCCTGGTTCCCGGCCAGCTTCACGGCCTCGTTGAGGAGCCCCATCATCCGGTCCACGAAGGCGGGCGGATAGAGGTCGGTCCAGACCCGCTGGAAATTCCACTTGCCGGGCTCCCAGCCCGCCCGGATCCACGCCGCTTCCATTTCCTCGTGGAACTGCCGGACGGGCTTCGCCGCCGGACCGAAGAAGTTGGTGTAATACTCGTCGAGGAGCTTTTCCACATCCGCGTTAAGATCCCACATGAGTTTCCCCGCGACGTAGAGGTTCTGCACGTCATACATCCAGTCGGTCCAGTGCTTGAAGCTCTGGCCCGCGCCGTCCACGTTGGAAAGTTCGATGGCCCGGCCGCTGACGATCCCGGCATCCATGGCGTAGATCTCCTTGAGCTGGCGGGGGAAGATCGCGGGCGCGCCGTAGACGCCCCGGTGGTAGCGGGAGTTGTTCCAGTATTCCCAGACGTAGAGCCGGGCCCCGGTGGCGCTCCACTCGTCGAGGAGCGCCTTCCAAGCCGCCTTGTAGCTCAATGTTCCCCGGGGCACGGGGCTGAAGCAGAGGGTCACCGCCACGTTGGGCAGGAGCGGGAACGAAGGTTTCCGGTGGTAGCTGCCGTAGGAACAGCAGGTGACGACCTTGCCGGGAGCCTTCTTCGCCACTTCGGCGGCCACATCGTTCACGAAGCCCCAGACCAGATCGGAGAAACTCCCCCGGCTCCCCAGCTCGGGCTTGACCTTTTTCATGCACGATTCGCAGCGGCAGTGGAAGAGGCCGAGGCCGTCCCCGGGCATCACCGCGGAAAAGTTGGAATAGGTGCTTTTCTTGAAGTAGTCCAGCTTGTCCTGCACCATCTGCTTGAAGACGTCGGGATTGGTCAGGCACACGTGGCCGCCGCCGGGTTCGTCCGTGATCTTGCGGGTCCCGTCCGCCTGGAGCGCCAGATACTCCGGATGGGTCTTGGCGAAGCGCTTGGGCCAGGTGTTGAAGGAGTGGTTGGCGATGGGGCTGCCCACGGAGCCGCCGAAACGGTTCCGCCGGAACCACAGCGCCCCTTCCGCCGCCGTCACGTCGGGATCGTTCTTGATGGCCCCGTAGAAGGTGCTCCGGGTGTCGTAGACGGGCCGGGCGGCGGCGTAGAGTCTTTCAACGGCAATATCCTTGAGCTGAGGCACATGGGTGCCGTTCTTGCCGGGCCAGTACCAGCGGATCCCCAGCACCCGTTCCAGAAACTCGTAGGCGGCGTAGAGAGTCCCCACCGCCACGGTGGAGCGGCCCGTGACCATGCTCATGGGGATCCCCTTCCGGTCGCCGCCGGAAAGGACGATCACGTCGCCGAGCCGGGCGGCGAGGGCGTACTCGGGAACGAGCATATCGGGGTTGATGCCGTACTTCCGCGCCACGGCGGTGTCGCCCACCAGAATGGCGGGACCGGATTTATATTGACTTTCGGGCACGATCGCGGGCGCGCTCCCCACGGCGAGCTTGAAGTGGTCCTGCAGCTCCCTGGCCGCGAATTTGGCGATGTTGTCCGGCTGATCGGGCAGGACGATGACGCAGAGGACCTTGCCTCCCTTCACCAGCTCCAGTTTGCCCTTGGAGTTCATGGCGGTGAATTCGGCGCTGAAGCCTTCGGGCAGAGCGGTTTTGCGGGTCTCCGCTTGCGCCTTGGCGAGATTTTTGGCGGCGGCCTCGTCGAATTCACAGAAACGGACGCGCTTGAACTCCCAGACCGTGGGGACCTTGCCCAGCTTGTTGAAGCCGACCTGCATGTTGAATTGGCTGATGTTGTCCAGATCGGGAACGGTGAACACCGCCTCGATGGGGATCTCGTCGCCGTTTTTGGTGTAGGCGAAATGGAAGTTCTGCGTGGCCTTCAGCCCGCCGGGCTTCACGGAGCAGCGGAAGGTCGCCCCCAGCGCCTGATCCCCGGCGGTCCTTTTGGCGTTCATGCGGAACACCACCTGTTTGCCCCGGTATTTCTGCGCCGTCTTGGCGTAGACGCGGAAGGATTTCGTTTCCGCGCTCCACTTGCTCTGGGTGGGCGTGAGCACCACGTCCTTGAAGTTGGCGATCACCTTTTCCTCCCCCGAAACCGCAGCAGCAGCGAGGAGAAGCACCGTCATGACCACTCGTCTCATGAGATTTCCCTTTCCCGTATTTTGTAAACGAAGTCGAATAACCGAAACCCGGCAATCAGGGAGCGGCGGACCGCCGTCACGGATTTCCTTTTTCCAGATGTTTCAGAAGCTTCTGGTAATCGGCGACCACGACATAGAACATGTTGAAAATTTCCAGATGCGCGAAGCAGTAGATCAGCTCCCGGCCATCCTGCGTGATGATGAAGGTGCCGTAATCCCGGCCCCTCTTCAGGATCCTGTTGCGGACCTCCTTGTTGTGGAAGAGCGGAGTCTTGAACTCGGCGTTCTGGTGATACTTGTCGGGATCGAAAGTCTTGTTGAAATACTCGGACTTCGTGGAAAAGACCGTCTCGCCGCTCAAGTTGACCACCGCCTTTTCGAGCACGTAGTCCCCCACGTTCCCCTTGCCGAGCAGACTTTTCGTCAGCTGGTTGACCGAGAGGTCGAGTCCGGCAACGCCGCGGAAATCCCCGTGCAGATCGTAGATCTGAACGGAACAGGGCAGAGAGAGACCCGAAACGGAATCGATGTCCATGTAGGGCTTCCCCCAGACGGCCCCCTCTTTCCGCAAGGCGTTCCTGTACCAGGACCGTTGGCGCGGGTCGATGTTGCGGGAGTAATTGCCCCGCCACGGATAGAGCAGTTTGACGCCGCAGTCGGCCCCGATGAAAACGGAACGGATCGGAAACCCCTGGAAGAGGTATTCGGATTTGAGCTTTTCGTAATTTTCCTTGGCAAAACCGTAGCCGGACTTGCTCCCCAGCACGATGTTTTTCATTTTCGTCAGCGCGGGAGACACCCTGCGCATGAACTCCTGACACCGGGCCGGATCCGCGTTGGGAGCGACAGTGTAGATGCCGAAGTCCGTTCCGATAAGGCGCTTGTAATAAGGCGACCAGACGACGCCCAGTTCGTTTTTCTCATTCTTTTTCATGGGCGGATGAAAGGCCTCGACCGAATCGGAAACCTTGCCTTCGGTATTGCACGACAGCAGATAGGCCGCGATCCGCGACAAGGCCGAAAGCTGCTCCTGGATATGCAATGCCGTAATGTCGAGGTGTTCCGCGACCAAGACCGTCCGGTTATACATGAAGTTCATGGCCCGGCGCTGGAGCCCCATTTCCTGCGAAGTCAGCAGTTGCCGGTGGATGGCAAGGGCCGTCAGGGCGGCCGAAGCGAAAAGCAGTGCCATGAATATGGTCATGAAGCCCTTCCGGTGCCGGTAGGAAAAGCGGGTGATCTTCATGAAAAGGTCGTCAGGCAGCGCCGAGGTCGAGAGGCCGCTCATGTAGCGGCGGATGTCCTCCGACAGATCGGAAACGGACTGGTAGCGGTCCTCCACCCGGTAAGCGGTGGCCTTTCTGATGATCGCCTTGAGGGGCTTGTCGATCTTCCAGCCGAAACGGTGTTCGACAGGCTCCAGCTCGCCGCTGACGATCCGCTCCATGAACTCCTTTTCGTCCCGCCCCTTGACCGCGAACCGCAAGGTCACGATCTCCTGGAGGATCAGCCCCAAGGTGAAGATGTCCGCGCGGGCGTCGCTCCGGCCGCCCCGCAGGATCTCAGGGGCAAAATAACGGGGAGTACCGGAAACCTGTTCCCTTTCTCCCTTCTCCTGCCCCTCGGGGGGGATCTCCCGGGCCAGTCCCCAGTCCATCACGAAGACTTCCATGAATTCGCCCAGCATGATGTTTTCCGGTTTGAGGTCGCGGTGCATGATGTTCCGGTGGTGGGCATAGGCGATGGCGTCGCAGACGTGAAGGAAGATCTCCAGCCGTTTCCGCAAGAGGGCCTCTTCGTCGAAGGTCTTGATGCCCCGAATCTTGTAATTCAGCGTGAGGTTCCGCAAATAGTCCCGGAGCGTCTTGCCGTTGACCAGTTTCATGACCAGATGGACCCCGCTCTTCTCATCGCCGCTGAGCCCGTAAACAGGGATGATGGAAGGATGGTCAAGCTGGGCGGTCACCTTGGCCTCGGAAATGAAGGCATTGACCATATCGTCACGGGTCCGGATCTCATCCTTCAGGGATTTGACGGCGACGACCCGCCGCAGATTCTTATCCCGTGCGATGGAGACCGTGGCGTTCCCCCCCTGGGCAAACTCCTCCAGCACGGTGTAGCGGGAGTCCAAAGCCCGCAGCGACGTGCCCAGTTCCGCGCTGGTGTCAGGCACTTCACCGGTATAGTTGGAAACGTCCACGCCGCCGATGAGATCCTCGATCTCCTGTTTCTTCCGTATGAAAGGCGTGACGATCTTGCGGAGCGGGGTCTGTTCCCGCCCCCTTTTCAGCGCGGGCTTCTCGATGACCACCGTCCGGTTGAAGTCATCGTTATTTTCAGGCCGCGGGGCAACTTCCCGGGCCGGAACGGTCCGGTTGGAACCATCGTTATGATCCGATTCCGCAGCAAAATCTCCGGACGGTGTGCCCGGACCTTTTTCCGCCGCTGTCGGGTTCTCTTTCTTTTCCTCGTCCATGATCCTATCCTGATCTTCAAGCAGGCGTCCGCATCTTCCGAGGGACGCCGTTACATAATATATTGTTTCAACCGCGGAATTTCAAGCGTTTTCTTACAGTTTTTCACATAAATGCATCTTGCTTTTTCCCTTTCGGAAGGGTATATTACGCCATACCCTTTCCCGGTTTCGAAAAAAAGGAGGTGCGACTATGAAATGGGTTCTGCTGCTCGGTCTTTCCGCCGCGTTCGCCGTCGGTGCGGAAGAAGTGAAGGCCCCGGTCACGGGGGCGATGATCTTCAAGAACGGCGTTTCCGCCGTCCGGCGGACCGTCAGTCCCGGCAAGGCGACGGCCTTCGATCTCGCCTGCGACCTCGTCCCCCTGCAGGGGTCGGTGTGGTTCACCGGGCCGGTCTCTTCCGTGGTCCGGAAAGAGGTGCAGCGCACCGAGAAGCCGGCTTTCTGGCCCCGGCAGAACATCACCAAGAACTTCGCGGGAAAGAAAGTCACCCTCATCCTTTCCAACGGCCAGAACCCGGAGCGCGAAGTGACGGGCATCGTCTGGGATCCCGACCCGGAAGTCGGTCAGACCCGCGGCACACCGTACCCCTACCCCATTCAGGAAAACAGCGTCTGGCTCCGGCGGCAGGAAAACGGCAAAGAGCAGTTCGAGATGTTCGCCCGCCACCGGATCGTCGGGCTCCGGGTGGAGGGAGCGCCCAAGAAAGTCCCCCTCCCCGAAAAACAGAACAAGCGCCCCGTCTGGCGCTTCACCCTTTCCGCTCCCGCGTCGAGCGTGCTGATCGACACCCTTTCCCGCGGGCTTTCCTGGCAGAGCGCCTACCGCATTGAACTTGCGAAGAACGACAAGATGAAGCTCTTCCAGGACGTGGAGATCGTCAACAATCTGGCCGACTTGGACAACATCACCCTGATCCTCGCCAGCGGCTTCGCAAGTTTTCTCGCGCCCGAACACAACAGCCCCATGGCCATGACCCAGCCCGGAAGTGAGGGGCAGCCCACGGTGATGTATGAACGCGGGGCTTTCCTGAACCAGGCGCCGGCCTCGGATATGGGCTATGCGAGGAAGGAAGTGGCTTACAGACGCAAAACGGCACCCTCTTTCGGTACCTTCGGTGCGGGAACGAGCGAAGACATTTCGCTTCTGCCCCTCAAGAACTTTTCCCTCAAGAAAGGGGAGGTCTGCCACAAGGTCCTGGGCAGCGCGGAGGGATCCGTCGAGCGGCTGGTCCACTGGGAGATCGCCTCACGCATCCGCCGGAACGGCTGGAACCGGGGAGGCCAGACCGACGCTCCCGTGCCCATGGACGCGCTGCGCTTCGTCAATCCCTTCAAGACGCCCATCACCACCAGCCCCCTGGAAATCCGGGACGGGGGCGTGGTGCTGGCGCAGGTGAAGATCCCCTGGGTCAACCCCGGTCAGAAGACCGTGGTGGACGTGACGAAAGCTCTTTCCATCGCCGGGAAGGTGCTGGAGTACGACGTTCCCGCGAAGGATATCTCGTGGGCGGAAAAGCTCTTCCACTCCATCGAGCGCAACCGGCAGGGGACTGTCGTCGGCGGCTGGATCGCCGGGCGGCGCTACCGGATCACCGACGTGCAGGGGGAACTCAAGATGAAGAACTACCGCCAAAATCCCGCCAAGTTCCTCATCACGCTGGACTACGCGGGCGTCTTCATCTCGGCGGAAGAAAATCCCAAACAGGAGAAGCGTCCCCGCATCGACTCCATCAACCCGGAGTCCCGCCTCGTCTGGGAGCTGACGCTCCCCGCCGGGGCCGAAAAGACCCTCAAATACCGCTACAGTCTCCTCGCGGAATACTGAGCCGTCACTTGTCTATGACGAAGTTGTGAGGCGGAACACCCTCCGCCTCCGTATCGCCGAAGTTGGCGAAGACCTCGGTGCCGTCCCCGAAGACCGTGTGCTGCAGATGTTCCGAAAGGAATTCGTGGGTGAGCATCTCTTCCGTGCAGCTCGCCCGCAGTTCCCGGGAAATACGGAGAGAATCCGCCCCGAAATCCCACGGGAGCGCCCCGTAGAGGGCGACGTCGTTCACGTATTCAGGGCCGTAGACGCCGGAAACGCCCTGCCCGCAGAAGGTGTACACGGAATCGTGGTAGACCAGCTGGAAGAAGGGAATGGGCCGCATATTGGAAGCGTTCCCCGCTTTGATGCAGGGATAGGCCCCCAGATCGATGTCCTGTACCGCGAATTCGTGAGGCGCCCCCTCGGTGGCCACGGCGCCGATGTGTTTTTTCGCGATGCGGAACGTTTCCAGGCGCCATTTCGCATCGTCCCGCCGGGAACCGGGATGGTCCGGATGGTAACAGTTCCGCAGGCCCACGCACCCCTGCACGTCCAGATAGACGGCGCCCCGGCCGCACATGGCCCCGATATGGGGCAGGTCTCTTTGGGCGTACTTCTGCGTACATTCCCCGCAGATCAGCCAGGCGCGGCCGCCCCGCCAGACCCCGCCCGGGACGAACCCGCCCAACTTGTCGCGCATGATCTCGTCGAAGGTGAATTCGGGAGAATTGGCATAGACGTCCCGGTAGTTGTCGTGGACCGAAAAGATGTAGTCCTGCGACAAACTCCGGCCGTATCCGGCGGCGGCGCGGAATTCCTCTTCCGTGCCCCGTTCCGGGTTCACCGGGAACCGGGTGGGATAACCGCTGTCGAAGCCTTTATTGTTCCATCCGGTGTTGAGGATGCACACCCGGTCGAATCCGGCGGCATGGGCGGTGTCGAAGACCTCTTTCGCGCTCCAGTTGCAGGGGCGGCCTTCGGCTTCCCCCGCCTCAAGGCTCCGGACGTAGAGGGAGTAGTCCTTTTCCACCCCTGCGGGGACGGGTTTTGCGTAGACGTTGTGCTTCCAGATGACGGAGCCCGCCAATTTCGCGACTTCGGGGGCGGCGGCGATCTTTTCCCGGAGCGTGACGAAGCGGTTTTCGCGCTTGACGCACTCCCGGTGCCATTTGGCCAGATCCACGTAATTGCTCCCCGCGGGGAAGAAATGCATCCTCACGGTGCGCTCGTACTCGCTTTTGCCCCGGTCGAATGCGTGGATGATGGTCCCGGTCCCCACCGGTCCCCGGAAGTTGGATTCGAGGCAGAGCCGGTAGTCCCACACCTCCCGGGTCCGGATCCCCACGCCGCCATCGGGAGTGAAAAATCCCGCCACGGGCAGAATGGCGGCGTAATCCAGACGGAGCACTTCCGGCGAGGGATAACTGTAGAGCGCCCCGAGGGAGTTGACGGCCCCGGCCAGTTCTCCCGGCCGGGCGGGGTCCCATTTCAGCGCAGCATCGGGAAAGTAGATCTCCACCGTCTCGCCGTCGAGGTTTTTCGGGACCTCGGTGGTGAAGAGCACGTCTTCGCCGTCCAAACCGATCCGGAAGGAAAAGGTGAGGGGCGGCTCGGGATCGGGTTTCAAGTATCCGTGCCCCGGGAAACGGGCGTACCAGACGGTGTCGGTGACGTCGAGCCGGATCTCCCCGTCGGCGAGGGTGGCTTTCACCTTGCTCCACGGCAGCAGATTCAGCCGGACGGCGTCGCCGTAGATGACGGTGATCAAATTTTCCCTTTCCCACCGGAGTCCTCCGGCCGAAGTGATCTCCAGGCGCGAGCCGTCCGAAGCGAGTTTCAGGTTGATTTTGCCGTTGTCGAGTTCAAGAAAAGGCTGTTCCATGATATCGAGTCCCTGTTTCGGTGAAGTTTCATTCCCATTTCGTGAAATATAGCACAAACGGCGGCCAATGCAAGGCCGTTTCGTACATTCTTCCGTACCGAAACGTACATTCGGCGTTTCCCGGACTTGCAAAGCGCCGGGGGCCGCGGTATATTAGAAAAGGTTCGGAAAAATGATGTCGCGGGAAAGGAGCGTCTCTATGACATTCGTCTTTTCGGGAGCGGGAAATCTGAAGCGGAGCACCGCCTTTCCGATAAAGGTGGCGAAGCTGTATTCAGCCGGCTGGAGACGTTTTCAAGTTCGGGAGCAGGACTACGTCTGCACTTATCAGGAGATCACGCTGCGTTACGATTCCGACTCCAGTCTGTGCATGGACAAGATCGACGGCCGGGTCATGGGGATCCGCTTCCCCAACGTGGTCTTCAAATTTCCCGGAATGAGGATCCGCATCGACGACGATTCGCCCAGAAGCGCCATCGGTTTCAGCTATCCTCCCGAGGTCATTGAGCTTCTCCGCGCCTGGAACATGTTCCCGGAGGAACCCTTTCTGCCGCTGCCCGCCGACGCGGAACTGAAACGGCTGATCGGAGAATTTCAGAAATTCACCCGGATCTATCCGACGCTGAACGCTCCGGGCGACCGGATCGACGGCATCTGTTTCGACATCCTGCGCGAGATCATGCGCTCCCGGCTGGGCAGCCCGGTCCGGAACCGGACGCCGGAGGTCCGCATCAAGGAGGCGGAGCTCTATTTTCAGCATCATTACGATGAAAAGATGGATCCGGACGCCGTGGCGAAACAATTCGGGTTTTCCCACACCTCTTTCTACCAGTACTGGAGACAAACCCACCGCGTCTCGCCCCACCGTTATGTCGACGAACTGAAACTGCGCGCGGCGGCCCTTGCCCTGCTCCGGTCCAGCCAGCCGATCGCGGACATCGCGGCCCGGTTCCAGTTTCCGGGGACCGCTTCTTTTCACCGCAAATTCCGGGAACGGTTTCAGGCCACTCCCGCGGAGGTCCGCCGGAACCGGGACTTCTGGGAAAAGAAACTCCCCGAACTCTTTCCGGAGTGAAGGTGAAATCCGCCCTCTTTCAGCCCCCGGCGGTCACCATGTACGATTTGATACATTATAGTGTACCGAAATGCCTTGCCGCCGCGGTCCGCCTGTGCTATGTTTAATAAAAAGCGCGACAGATCGTCATACAAAGGAGGACATGAGCATGGAACGCCGATCTCGAAAAATGAATCGAAACGCCGCTTCCGGACGGAAAAACGGCTTCACCCTCATCGAGCTTCTGGTGGTGATCGCCATCATCGCCATTCTTGCCGCGATGCTGCTGCCCGCATTGCAGCAGGCCCGGATGCGGGGCCAGGGGGCCAGATGTCAGAACAATTTGAAACAGCTGGGGACGATCTTCGCCGCCTACACCAATGACAACCGGGAGTACATGTTCATCCACAAATACCTGTACAATACCGGGGACGGACTCAAGTCGCTGAGCTGGCTGGACTACCGGCGGGAGTTGTTCCAGCAGGGATACATTCAGGCCAGACACCTGAAAAGTCAGGGGTGCATACCGCCGCTGCTGCTCTGCGATGTTTCCGTTCCCAATGTCAACGGGTTGAATTCGAACAACGCATACACCCGCAGCTGGGGGACTTACGTCTACAACGGCTACTATCCCAACGGAGCACGGGGCAGGACTCCGGCCGCCGACGTGAGCTACAAACTTTCCACCATCGACCTGCCGGGAGCGCTGCTGGTCATGGGCGACGTCCGCATGAATCCCGGCAACTTCATGCAGACGGTCCAGCTGGGTTTCTGGCACGCGGGAAGTGTCAACATGCTGTTTCTGGCCGGAAACGTGAAGTCCCTGAAATCCAACGACATCGCGGCCCACAGCAAGGACTCCCGGATGTGGACCGGATGGAAGGGCGCTCCCAATCCGTAAGATCCTGAAACTTCGAAATACAAGAGAGGTAAAATATGCAGAAGATGTTTTTGCTGCTGACGGCGGCGCTGATGCTGAATACCGCCGGAGCGGTGGAGATCCTGCGCCCGGTGAAGATCACCGGCAGCAGTTACGTCAAGGCCGCGCGCAAAGGCGTGAGTCATGCGCCGGAACTGACGGGGGACGGAAAGACCGGCAACTTCTGGTCTTACTGGGCAAGCGACTTCAAAAGCAAGGCGAAGCCGCCCCACTGGGTGATCTTCGACTTCGGCAAGCCCGTCACGTTCGATGCGGTGAAGCTGGATATGATGGAGCGCTACAACTTTTCCGTTCTCTGCAACACCTTCACCGTCGATTACTTCGACGGCAAAGAGTGGAAAAATCTGGTGACCGTCAGGGGCTACATCCAGAAATTCTTCGCCGCCATGAAGTCGAACGACCCCAAAGTCCGGTACGGCGTCTCCCTTCCCGACGCCCATCCGGTCTTCCCCTTCGAACCCGTGACCGGGACCAAGGTGCGCTTTTCCACCTGGGACTCCATCGCGAGGCTGGACGAAATGACCGTCATGCGAAACTGGAAAGCCCCCGCCCCGGGGAAGGTCATTCCCCCCAAGGCCCTCGATGACGGGGTGTTCCGCTTCGCTTTCGCGCAAGGCAACGCCTCTTTCGAACCGGGTTTCCTGCCCGTTCCCCTCGCCGCGTCCGGGGGCGGGATCTTCTTCGTCGACCGGAGTGAGCCGGACCCGATCCGCCGCCATCTTGCGGCGGGGACCGCCGACGCAAGGCTCCGCATCCCCGTGAAACAGCCCGGCGTGTGGAAAGTCTTCCTCATGGGGGGCGACCAGTTCGCCGACTTTCCCGGAACGGATCTGACCGTCAACGGCCGAAAATTCCGTCTGCCCGGCGCACCCGGACTCAATTTCCCGTGGATCGTCTGCACCGTGGAGGCAAAGACGGAGATCGACATCGGTTTGAAAGCCCCCTGGCTCCTCAACGCCGTGGTCGCGGCCCCCCTTCCGGCGGAAAAGGCCTTCTGCGAGACGGTAAGAAAAGTCGTCATCGGCAAAAACTTCGAACAGTTCAAAGCCGATCCCCAGCCCACCCATACGGCGGAGGTGAAACCGACCCCCGCGCAGGACAAACAGGGATTCATCCCTTTCGTCACGCCCATCGACCAGCGGGTTTTCATGAACACCACTCCGAAACCGGGGCAGACGGTCGAGGTCATCAAAGCCCGGGGCGCCGCCGACACCTTCAAGGCGGTGAGCGCCGCCTTCCATGTCCTGAAGGACATCCCCGACTTCGAGGTAAGCTGGTCGGGCCCCGTGAAGGCAACGCTCCATCCGGTGCGGAACTGGCTCCAGCGCACGGGCGGCAAGGGCCGGAGCAAGACCTTCGACTTCGTCCCCGAACTGCTGGAGGAGAACGGCTCATTTTACGCCCTCAAGGGCCGGACGCGGCAGTATTACCTCATTTTCGAGGTCCCGAAAGGGAGCCGGCCCGGAACGTACAGGGGGAAGCTCACCGTCACGGGCCGGGGCATCCCCGCCTCGGTCATTCCTGTTGAGTTCGAGGTCCTGCCCTTCGAACTGCCCCGCTGCGGCCGCCGGCAGTACGCGGCCATGTACGAGGCGGATCACCAGCGGCCTTTCCTGAATGACCGCTCCGATCCCGCACTCGACCGGGCGCGGCTCCTCGACATGCGGCGGCACAACATGAACTCCATCCTCTTTCCCTGCGGAAAATTTCCGGGGAAGGAGGCTTTCCGGAAACAGTATCTCGCCGTGAACAAAATGCTGGACGAATGCGGCTTCCCCCGCTTCCCCATGATGTGGGGGCACCGGGACATGACCGTGGAAGAGGTGAAGTTCATCCAGCTTCTGGTGAAGGAGACGAAGCTCCGGGAGATCGTCTACTACCCCGTGGACGAACCCCGTTTCGGCAAACTTCATCTGGCCGAAAAACTCTATCCGATGGTGAAAACCGTGCCGGGGACCCGTACCTACAGCACCGTCACCCAGGGCGACGTGGACCTTTTCGGCAAGTATCTGGACTTCCGCTGCTACATGATCATGGGCATCGCCAAGTTCGAACCCGACCGGATCGTGAAGGAGTGCGCGTGGGACAGGGCGCATTTCTTCTGGTATTCCAACGGCGCCCGGGAGTATCCCGACGCCAACCGTCTCAAGGCGGGGTACTTCGCCTGGCGCTGCGGCAGTACGGGACAGCTCTACTGGGCCTATGACAACGCGGGCGGCGACGCGTGGAACGACTGCGACGGGAACGCCCACGACCACAACGCCGTCTACATCATGGACGGAAAAGTCGTCTCCACGCTCCAGTGGGAAGGGATCCGGGAAGGGCTGGACGACCTGCGCTATCTTTACAAGCTGGAAGCGTGCATCGCCGCCGACCCCGGCTCCCCCGCCGCCGCGGAAGGGAAAGCCCTGCTGGCGGAGATCCGTAAGGCCACGGTGGTCGATCTGAACGAATACAAGAAACGTTTCGGGAAGGAAACCGACATCCACCGGCACAGTTTCTGGGCTCCGGAACGGTTCGAAGCGTACCGGGACCGGGTCATCGCGGCCATTTTGAAATTCCGCAAATAAGGAGAAGAGACCGCCGTCCGTCAAGAGAGACGGAGCATCGGCGGAATAGGAGAAGCGTGATATGGATCTGGCCGTCAATACCTGTTTTCTGTCGGCTTCCGGTTCGCCGGAAGGAGCTTTGAAAGCCGTCGCCGAGGCGGGCTTCACCCATCTGCACTGGTGCCACCACTGGCGCACGGATTTTCTCTACGGCCCGGCGGAACTGAAGCAGTGCGCCCAATGGCTGCGGACATTCGGACTGCGCCTGCTGGACGTCCACGGCTCGGCGGGGCAGGAGAAGTGCTGGTACTCCCCGGTGGAATATCAGCGGCAGGCGGGCGTGGAGCTGGTGGTCAACCGGATCATCATGTTGCGCGAACTGGAGGGGACCGGGTCGCTGATCATGCACGTGCCCCTTCTGCGGGACCGGGAGGGCTTCGATCCCGCGCTCCCGCTCCGGCAGTTCGACGCCCTGCGGCGTTCGCTGGATGAACTCGCGCCCGTGCTGGAAAAATACGGCGCCCGGATCGCCGTGGAAAACGGCTTTTCCGACACCTTCGAACTCATCGGCCGGATCATGCGGGATTATCCGGAAAAGTGTTTCGGCATCACCTACGATTCCGGCCACGGCAATGTGGCCGAAGGCAAGGGCATGGAGCGTTTGGAGCCCTTCAAAAACCGGCTGCAGGCCGTCCATTTGAACGACAATGACGGCTCCGGCGACCGGCACCAGCCGCCCTTTTACGGCACGGTGGACTGGGAACGCATGGCGGAGATCATTGCGGAGTCCTCCTACCGGGACCGCCCCTTGAGTTTCGAGATCCTGATCGGCCATACGCCCTTCTGCGACCCGCAGGCTCCGGAGCAGAGCCCGGAAAATGTCCGCGCCTTTCTGAAGGACGCTCACGAACGCTGCGAGCGCGTGGCAAAACTTTTCGCGGAAAGACGGGCGGCGAAGGGCGGTCGGGCTATTTGACCAGTGCGCCCTTGCCCGCGGCGGGGGAGCCGGGCTTCAGGCGGAAGTCGCCTTTCGCGATGTCCACGAACTGGGGATCCGCGTGGAGACTGGTCTTGTCCATGCCCGTAACGCGCTGCCACTCCTCGAGGGTGGTGGACTTCTTCAGTATCTTCCGGCTCTCGGTGACGAAGATCCCGCCGATGTGCTGGTGCTTCACGGGCGACCAGAAGACGTTGCCTTCGGAGTGGACCTTGCCCTTGACGCCGATGAAGTACATGGCGGGATTGGTCTTCTGCGGCACGCTGAAGCGGTAATAGATGTTGTCGGTCATGGAAAAGTTCCCCGTCCCGCCCCAGAAGATCACGCAGAAAAGGGCCGAGTTGATGACCGAATTCCGGTGGATCCGGACGTTCCGGGCGCCGTGGAAGCTCAGGGCGTAGTCGCCGCCGCAGCTCACGTTGTTTTCGAGGTCGAAATCATGCCCCGCGCCCCGGAAGAAGGGCCCCGCGTAGAGCTTGTGGATGCTGATGCAGTTCCGGACCGTGATGAAAGACGACCTCTGAGCCGAGATCACTCCTTTGCGGGATTCGTATTCGGGATGGGCGAAACGTACGTTGTCGACGACGATGTGACTGCGGTCATCCAGCAGGACCAGCGGATTGTAGAAGTTGAGCCCGTCGATGGTGGCCCCCTGCCCCTGAAGCGTGATGGGCTTGCCCGGCAAGCCCCCCCGCATGGGGGCGAAAAATCCCGTATGGCGGCCGGGAAGCAGTTTCACCGTGTCCCCGGGGAGCACGGCGCAGGAGGCCTCCATGAGGGTCATCTTGCCGGGGCCCACCTCGAAGGTCCTGGGAGCCCGGTCCACGGCGGGCGTCCGGAACTTCCGGGTCCCCGCCCGGCCCGCGTCGCCCCGGCGGCCCGCGAAACGGACCATGTATTCGTACAAGGTGTCCGGCTTCAGACCCGTGAGGCCCACGGCGTGGCGGACGCCCTGCCACTGGCAGACCGCCTTGAGCTATTTCTGGGTCCCCTTCGGGCGATAGAAGACGGTGATGACGCCGTCGCATTCGGGCGTCCGGCAGGTGATGACGGCGCTGGTGGTGCCGATGTGATCGGCTTTCAGGTCCGCGAAGGTGACCTCGGGCATGTCGTATTTCCTTCCCGGCTGAGCGAGTTTCTTCGCGGCCGCCAGCATGGGGTCGCCGTTCTTGAACTCCGCCGCCTTGCGGACGTTGTTGCGGAAGACCATGGGGAAGCCCTCGAAGTCCTTGTCCGAAGCGTTCATGCTGACGCCGGGCCAGGAAAGGTTGCCCGCGATGAGGTTGTTTTCCACCAGCACTTTCACATGCGGGCTTTCGACGCCGAACTTGCCGTTGACCATGTTGTTGCGGAAAATGCTGTCGGGGGACGCGCTCTTCCACCGGAAGGCGAAAAAGTCATCCATGACGTTGCCGATCACGTGGTTCCGCGGCCCCGGCTTGAAGCTGTAGAAGTTGAAGGCGTAGTTGTAGGCGTAGGGCTTGAGGTGGCGTTCCGTCACCGGCCCCGGCCCGCACCAGTTGCCCATGAAAAGATTGTCGAAGGCGGGCGGCTGGACGAGGATCGTCCCCCGGTCGCCGTTGTTCCGTCCGAAGTTCCCGATGAAGAGCCCGTGATGGCCTCCTTCGATATCCGTCCCGTTCTGGGCGGAGTTGAAGAAGCCGCAGTTCTTCACCGTCACGTTCCGGACCTCGTTCCGGTTCACGGGGGCGTTTATCCGCACCGAGAGGCCCGAGGGATGGTTGGTGAAGCAGACGTTTTCGAGGTGCAGCCAGCTCCCCCTGAGCCGCATGCCCACCCGCTCCACGGCGGTCCGGATCCCCTCGGGGGCTTTTTCGACGAAGTGGACCATGATCTCCTTTTTGGCGGCGTCATAAAAATAGGTTCCGGGGTACTCCTCCACGATCTGAGGGAAATCCACCTTCTGAAGCAGGATCTGAGAAGGGACCTCCCACACGATCCCGTACATGGGCGGGACCTTGCAGCTGTATTTCGCCACCCGGCCCTGCCCCCTGGCGGGGAAGAAGGTCCCGCCGCGGATCACCACTTTTTCGCCGGGGATCCCCATGACCCGGATGGGCGAACCGGGCTTGCCGCACTGGACGGTGTAATTCGGCTTGTTGCCCACGTAGTTGAGGGAAATCCCCCCTTCGTCGTAGACGCCGCCCTTGATGAGAAGCGTGTCCCCCGCCCGCAGGTCCCGGACGCCCCGTTTGATGGTGCGCCAGGCCTTTTCGGGGGATTTTCCGTCGTTGGCGTCATTCCCCGAAGTGGAGACGTAAAAGGTCCCCGCGGGCTTGAGCATGGGCCCCGCGCCGTAGGAGCTGATGTCGATGTCCGCCGCTCCGGCGGCGAGAAGGGCGGCAAAAACCGCGCAGACGATGGATTTCTTCATTTTTCAAAAACCTCTCTTTGCGTCAATACTCGCCAACACCGGTGGCGTTGGGATTCCACGTGATGCCGTCCCACTTGGTGGTGAGCATGGAGGGCATGCTCTGCCAGGTGTAGAAGGTCACATGGAAATCGGCATAGAGGAAGTTGGCGCCGCCCACATGCCGCCCGGGGACGTTCCTTTCGGTGAAGTCCGTGGGGTCCGGGCGGCGGGTGCGGTAATCGGTGAGCCCGCCGCCGGAGCCGTCGCACATGTAAACCAGCGCGGAGGGGCGTTTCAGCCGGTTGAGTTTGATCCTGTCCACTCCCCAACTGGTCTCCGCGGCTTTGCACTTCAGGAAGGAGTCGTTGAAGGACAAGGTGTAATGCAGCGCGTCATAGACGCCCGCATTCGATTGTCCGGCGGCGCCGTACTGATAGATCCGGTTGGCGTCGATGCCGCAGCCGAGGCGGGTGAGATCCCCCTCCCCGACTTCAGGACAGGCGAAAGGCCCCCGGTAGACGGTGCTCCCCAGCTTGGAAACGCCGCCGAAAAAGAGGTTGCCCGGCTTGTCGGCCCGGGGCCAGGGAACGAAATTGGTCAGGGGAGAATAACTGTACCTCAGCCAATAGGGAAGCGCGGACTTGTTGGTCCACGGGAAAAAGCCGTCGGAGTCGTTGATGTAGAGCGTGACATGTTTCCCGATCTGGGAAAAGTTGTTGGCGCAGGTAATGGCCCGCGCCCGTCCCCGCGCCTGCTGCAGAGCGGGCAGCAGCATGCTGGCAAGTATGGCGATGATGGCGATGACCACCAGCAGTTCGATGAGGGTGAACCCTCTTTCCTTGAGACGAATTCTCATAACGACACGATCCTCCCTGTTGGACAGAAAAAAGCACGAAAAGACGAAACGTCATACTATATCACGCCGGAGCGGTTTTTTCAAACCCTGTTCCCCCGGAGCGGGAACTTTTCCCGGAAAATCAAAGTGCGAAAGTCCGACTGGTCCGCTGCCCGGAAGCGACGTGGGTCAGGCGCACTTCGTACTTCCCCGGCGCTGCGTTGAAGGGGATGAAGAGCTCGTGACTTCCCCGGCCCGCGGGCGTCCTGATGTTGCGCGCACAATGTTCCAGCTCCTTCCCGCCGGGCCCGAAGAGGGCGAGGCGGAAGACCTGAGGCCCGGCCGCATCGGCGACGCCGAAGGCCAAATTCACCTTGCCGCCCCGGGCGAAAGCGCCCGCACAGTCGAGCGTGACTGCCCCGGCCTTCCGGTCGAGGACGGCGTAGATGAGGCTCCAGCCGGGGATCATCTTCATCTCGAACTCCGCCGTAAATCCCAGATACCGACCGCCCCGGACCTCGTAGACGTGGCCGGGAGCGGGCAGTTTCACCCGGACCTTTTCCCCCTTGAGCTGAGCGAAGCGGCCCTTGCCCCACCGCCCCGCGGGCAGGTGGAAGGCGTAGAAACGGCTTCCCTTTTCCTGCCGGAACCGGGAAACGCAGGGGTAAGCCGTTCCGTCGGCGGCGGTCACCTGAGCGTAGGGGGCGATCCCGACCTTGCGCAGTTCCTTCCCGACCAGTTTCCGCCACAGCTCAAGCAGGGGCTTTTCACCCGAAGAGGAGGTGGCGACTTCGCCCCCCGTGCCGTCCCCCTTGACCATGCTGTAGCGGTTGACGAGCAGATTGACGTTCAGCCCGCCGCCTTTCCCGCATTTTTTGAATTGCATGAGGGGCGTTCCCGGTTCGCCGACTTCGAAGCGGCCTCCCAGTTCGGGCAGATCCGTGAAACGGGGTTTTATCTCGCCTGTCTGCGGCGCGAAAAGTTTGTCGAGCGCCGAGGCTTGAGTCCGGCGCCTGCCGTGGCCGTCGTACCGGCCCGGAGCCATATCGGCGATGACCAGTCCGCCCCGCTCCGCAAAGCGCACCAGCTGTTCGGCCTCCGCCTCCGAAATGGAAAGCGCCATGGGCAGCACCACGGCCTTGAAATTCCCCGGTACGCCCTCTTTGGCCAGCTCTTCGTAAGAGATGAAGCGCGCTTCCATCCGCAGATCCCCCAGCAGTTTCACCCACGAGGTCTGGGCGTCCTGCCAGGTCTGTTCTCCCAGGGTCGCCATGGCGGTGAAGAGAGAATTCTGCGAGTAAAGCACGGCCACTTCGGGCCGGACGGCCGCGCTCAGCCACATCTTGCCGATGCCTCGTTTCAATTCCTTCATGGAGTTGGAAAAGTACTTCATGTTGTCGGTAATCTTCCAGTCGCCGCTGATGGCGCAGCCCACGTAGTGGTAAGCCAGATTCCCGCCGTTGATCAGCGTGAGCCACATGGTGTCGTAGTTGTAGGGTTCGTAGTCGATATGGCCGTGGGTGTAGCCGCCGCCGCACTGGCCCGCCAGCAGCCGCCCCTTGCCGAAGTCGTTGACCATGGTGGTCTGGACGCCTGAATAGTACCCCGCCATGCGGCAGTATTTCAACATCTCCCACCAGTTGCAGCCGTAGCCCGGCTGAGCGGTGCCCGTGGGCCCCGTCGCCGCGCCGGGAACGAGGAGCGCCAGTTCATCCCGGAGTTTCCCGAAGAAGTACCTGGCGAAAACATGGGTCATGAACATCTTGTGGTCCAGCCAGGGCGACAGGTTGTTCCGGTCCTTCAGCTCCTCCTTCTGACAGGGGACGGCCTCGTCGAAGCTCCGGAACGAACTCCCCCACTGGGCGTTGAGTTTTTCCACGCTTCCGTAGATCTTTTTCAGCTCCGCGCGGAACGCCGCGAGACACGAGGGCGACGTGCACACCGACTGTCCGAGGTACATTTCATCCCCGGCCCACAGTTTCTGCACGTCGTAGTAGCGCATGCCGCTCTGGTTCACCAGATGGACGATGTCGTCGTGGAATTTCTTCTGCATCTCGGGCGAAGAGAAGCAGGGCTTCCGGACGGGGGCGCTCTTGACGTCGCTCCGG
>JAFSYV010000347.1 GCA_017443585.1 Lentisphaeria bacterium
AAGACGGCGGAGTTGATGGCTTTCAAATACTGCTCGCGGCAGAGGATGAGGCCGCCCCGGGGACCGCGCAGGGTCTCGTGGGTGGTGGTGGTCACCACGTCGCAGTAGGGGACCGGGCTGGGATGGACGCCCGCGGCCACAAGGCCTGCGATGTGGGCCATGTCCACGAAAAGGAGCGCCCCCACCTTGTCGGCGATGGCCCGGAGCCGGGGGAAATCGAGGATCCGGGGATAGGCGCTGGCGCCGGCGAGGATCATCCGGGGCTTGTTCTCCACGGCCAGACGTTCCACTTCGTCGTAGTCGATCATTTCCGTCTCGCGGGAAACGCCGTAGGGGACGATCTTGTAGAGTTTGCCCGAAAAGTTCAGGGGATGTCCGTGGGTCAGATGGCCGCCGTGGTCCAGACTCATGGCGAGGACCGTGTCGCCGGGCCGGCACAGCGCGGTGTAGACCGCCTGATTGGCGCCGCTCCCGGAGTGGGGCTGCACGTTGGCGGCTTCGGCGCCGAAGAGGGCCTTGGCCCGCTCCACGGCCAGCGTTTCCACCTGATCGATGAATTCGCAGCCGTTGTAGTAGCGCTTGCCCGAATAGCCTTCGGCGTACTTGTTGGTCAGGACCGAGCCCTGAGCCGCGCGGACGGCGCAGCTGGCGAAGTTCTCGCTGGCGATGAGTTCGATGCCGTCGTTCTGCCGGGCGCTCTCGCGGTCGATGGCGGCGGCGATCTCCGGGTCGGTGGAGCGGAGCGCGGCGATGTCGTCATAGGTGGCGCGCTCCAGTTTGCCGAGGCGGCGGGCATGGCGCTCCGCACCGGAAAAGGGCGTGGAAAGAAAAGCCTTGAGGATGCACCCGATCCGGTCTTCGTCGCAGGCGTCGCCGGGCAGGACCAGACAGTTGGCCGCGTTGTGTTCCCGGCCCTTTGCGGCCAGCTCGGGAGTCCCGGCCACGACGGCGCGGACGCCGTGAAAACGGTTGGCCACCATGGCCATGCCGAAGCCCGTGCGGCAGATCAGCACCATCGCATCGATGACGCCGCAGCTGAGGGCCCGGGCGGCGGGAGCGCTGAAATCCGGATAATCGTCGGCGGGGTTGGCGGCGGAGGGGCCGAAATCCACGACTTTGTGGCCGAGGCTTTCCAGCAGGGCGACCAGTTTCGCCTTGGCGGAAAAACCCGAGTGATCGGTGCCGACGCCGATGGTCAGGGGTCTGCCGGTGATCTCTTTGATGCTCATGATGTCACGTTTCTCCTTGAGTTGGTTGTTCAGTTGCGATAAAAGTCCGTCCAAATGCCCCCGCATGAAGCCGAAGACCTGACGGTAGTGTTCCACGCTGCCGCCGAAAGGGTCCGGCACATCCGCGCCGGGCACGAGAGTGCATATC
Organism: Lentisphaeria bacterium; assembly: GCA_017443585.1. Lineage (GTDB taxonomy): Bacteria > Verrucomicrobiota > Lentisphaeria > Victivallales > Victivallaceae > UBA1784. The sequence continues at coordinate 1,378 of JAFSYV010000347.1, forward strand.
CGTTCCCGGAGTCCGGGAGCCGCCGTCCGGAGCAGCGCCGCATGGCTCCGGGTCATGCCGACGATCAGGTCGCAAGCTTTCCCCCGCTCCGGCGTGAAGGCTCTGGAACGGAAGGGCGAGGCGTCGATCCCCAGCTCCGCCATGACCGCGGCGGCGGGGAAGGAGGCGGGCGCGCCGTCTCCCGCATAGATCCCGGCGGACTCCGCCGTGACGGGGATCCCCAGCTCCGCGGCGCGGGCGTTGAAGTAAAGCTCGGCCATGGGGCTCCGGCAGCTGTTCCCGGTGCAGACGAAGAGGATCTTCATTCTCACGCTTCCTCCGCCAGCCACAATGTGTGTCCCGGAGCGGACTTGAGCCCGCATTCCGCGTAAAATCTCTCGGTGCCGGGAACGCCCACGAGGCCGATCCAGTCGACGCCTCTTCGCTTCAGCTCCTCCACCAGCGCGGCGGTCACCAGTTTTCCCACGCCCCGGCGGCGGAACTCCTTCGCCGTCATCACGTCCTGGATGTAGGCGTCGGAAACGCCGTCCGAAAGGCTCCGGCCCACTCCGGCCAGCTGCCCGCCGGGGGCGAAGGCCGCCGCCACCAGAAAAGATCCGGCAAAGGCGCTGCGGGGAAAATCGGGAGAGGCATTTTCGTCGATCCAGCCGTTTTCAAGGTACAATTCCCGGGCCGCCCGGAGAAACTCCGGCGGAAACTTGTCCATGAACCGGACCTCGAACGCCTGCTTATCCATTCCCGACTTCCCTTTCCGTCTCTTTCTCTCTCACATCCGGTCCGCGGCGGCCTTGGCGAAAGCGGAACAGGAAACCTCCGTCGCGCCGTCCGTCAGTCGGGCCAGGTCATAGGTCATGATCTTGTCGGCGATGGCCCGCTCCAACCCTTTGATGACCAGATCGGCGGCCTCGTTCCAGCCGATATGCCGGAGCAGCATTTCCCCCGACAGCGCCAGAGAGCCCGGATTGACCTTGTCGAGCCCCGTATACTTGGGAGCGGTGCCGTGGGTGGCTTCGAAGATGGCGTGGCCGGTCAGATAGTTGATGTTGGCGCCGGGGGCGATGCCGATGCCGCCCACGCAGGCGGCGAGAGCGTCCGAAATGTAATCGCCGTTGAGGTTCATGGTGGCGATGACGTCGTACTCCGCCGGGCGGGTCAGGATCTGCTGCAGAAAGGCGTCGCAGATGCAGTCCTTGACCAGGATCTTCCCCTCCGGAGCCTTGCCGCCGCACTCGTCGAAGGCGACGGCGACGTCGGCGTACTCGCGCTTGACCAGCTCATAGCCCCAGAGCTTGAAGCCCCCTTCGGTGAACTTCATGATGTTGCCTTTGTGGACGAAAGTCACGCTCTTGCGCCTGTTCTTGACGGCGTAGTCCATGGCGGCCCGGATGAGCCGTTCGCTGCCTTCGACGGAAACGGGCTTGATGCCGATGCTGGAGCTTTCGGGGAACCGGATCTTCTTCACGTTCATCTCGTTTTGCAGGAAGTCGATGACCTTACGCACCTCGGGTGTGCCCGCGGCCCATTCGATGCCCGCGTAGATGTCCTCGGTGTTCTCGCGGAAGACCACCATATCGGTCTTTTCCGGCGCCTTGACGGGAGAGGGCACTCCCTTGAAATAGCGCACCGGCCGGACGCAGGCGTAAAGGTCAAGCTGCTGGCGCAACGCCACGTTGAGGGAGCGGAACCCGCCGCCGATGGGCGTGGTGAGGGGCCCCTTGATGGCGATGAGGTACTGCGAGATCGCCTCGACGGTCTCTTCGGGGAGCCAGACGGGCTTGCCGTAGACGGCGTTGGCCTTCTCTCCGGCGAAAAGCTCCATCCACGCGATTTTCCGCCGGCCGCCGTAGGCTTTGGCCACGGCCGTGTTCCAGATGTGCATGGCGGCCCTCGTGATATCGGGCCCGATGCCGTCCCCTTCGATGAAGCCCACGATGGGCTGATCGGAAACCTGGAGTTTCCCCGCCTTGTCCATGACGATCCTTTCCCCCGCGGGGATGCGGATCTTCTCATAAGCCGTCATTGTGCCGCCTTTCGCCTTGTGGTCTCTTTCGTGAAAACGCTTCCGCCATAATATACATCCGCAACCGGGTTTCTTCAAGAGGCGTTGCCTCTTTCCTCGGAAAATATGCGGTTTCCCGGCGGGAACGAAAGCCGGATCCCCCGCAAATGGGGTTGAAAAGTCGGCGAACGGTGCTATAGTAAGAGGCGGTCACACCTTCAGCCCTCCGGAAACGGAGGCGGAAAAGTTCGAACGGAGAAGAAAAAATGAAGATCGCCACCACCATCGGAGACATGTACCCCTATTGTTCCGCTCCGGCGGAAGCCGTACGCTGCTATGAAGGGACCGGGTTCCGGTATCTGGATTACAATTTCTACCACGCCCACGAGGGGGATTCCCCTTTCATGCTCGATGACGATTCGTGCTGGCGGAAACAGGTCCGGGAGACCCGGGAAGCCGCCGATGGGTGCGGATTCACCTTCGTGCAGGCCCACCTGCCCGGATACAACCCCATGGGCGAAGCCGACCACCCCCGCTGCATGCGGGCCATGTGCCGCACGGCGGAAGCCTGCGGGATCCTCGGGATCCCCGCCATGGTCATCCACACGAGCTACAGCAAGCAGCACCGTTATCCCGACGACAAAGAAGCCTATTTCGAATACAACAAAAAGTTCCTCGCCCCCGTCCTTCAAGTGGCGGAACGGTACGGAACGACCCTCTGCATCGAAAACACCTCCACGGGAAACATGGGCGTCTGCTACTTCCCCCGCACACCGGCCGAGATGAACGATCTGGTGAAGTTCGTCGGGCATCCCCTCCTCGGCTGCTGCTGGGACACGGGCCACGCCGTCATGGAGGGCAAGGCCGACCAGTACGCCGACCTTCAGGAACTGGGGGAAAATCTCAAGGCGCTCCACATCCACGACAACAGCGGCCAGTCGGACCAGCATCTGCCGCCCTACTGCGGCAAACTGCAGCTGGACCGGATCGTGGAGGCGCTCCGGGATATGAAGTTCGCCGGATTCTTCACCTTCGAGGTCGACGGGTTCCTCAACAGATTCAGCAGCAATCCGCCCGTAAAAAAACTCCCGGCGGAAGTCCGCCGGGAGGGACTTTCCCTGCTCTTCAAAATCGGGCGGTTCGCCCTCGAAAGTTTCGGGATGTTCGAGGAATAAAGGTCAATCCTGCCGGTTCTGAGGGGAGGCAAGCTCAGCCATCTTACGGCCGTGCCAAACGGCCCACGCTCCGACTCCGCAGGCGAGAAAAGCGGAAATGATCTGCGAAAAAAGCAGAGGCACGGGAAGACCGACGGGCGCTCCGAGGTTTTCGGAAGAAAGCAGATAGGAGCAGGTGATGAAAAACATGAACACCCCCGGGATCAGGGTGATGAAGCTGGGCTTTTTGAGCGCACTCAAGTAAATCGTCGCCGCGATGAGCGTACAGACCGCAATGACCTGATTGGCCCAGGCGAAGTAGTGCCACAGCATGTTGAAGCTCTTCGCGCTCTTGTTGGACCACCAGAGGAGCAGAGCCACCGCCACGATCATGGGCAGGCAGACGAGAAATCTCTTCAGGAGGGGTTTCTGGTCGACTTGGGTCATCTCGGCGAAACTCAGACGGCAACTCCGCAGAGCCGTGTCGCCGGAGGTGACGGCGAGGATGATGACGCTCAGGATGGTGACGCCGCCGCCCCAGGTCCCGAGAAAATGGGTGACGATCCGGCCCAGAGCTTTGGCGGGAATGAGCTTCATGAGTTCGGGCGACCGGTTGAAGGCGGCCAGAGCCGCCGCCGCCCACACCATGGCGATAAAGCCTTCGACGACCATCATGCCGTAGAAGCTGCTCCGGGCCTGCCGTTCCGTCCGCATGGTCCGGGCGATGATGGGGGACTGCGTGGCGTGGAAGCCGGAAATGATGCCGCATGCGATGGTGATGAAGAGCATGGGCAATATGGGCTGTTTCATCATTCCGGCCTTGAAGGCGGCGCTTTCCTGCAGGATCGCGGGAGTCTGGATCCCGTTGATCATGAGTTTCACGAAAATGGCAAACGTTCCCAGCAGCAGCAGCAGTCCGAAGATGGGGTAGCAGTTGCCGATGATCTTGTCCACGGGGAACATTGTGGCGGCGATGTAGTAGACGAAGACCGCCACCACGGCATACCAGAAATAAAGGTTTTCCGAAGGATCGTGTCCCGTGATGCCGGAGACCAGCTCGTCGATGAGGTGGGAGGGCACGTTGATGAAGACCGCCACCACCAGCAACAGGCAGAAAAGCATAAAAACGGAAAAGACCTTTCCGAAGGCCCTGCCGCAGGTGTCTTCGATGAGCTTGGGCAGATTTTCACCGTTGCTCCGGAGCGACATCATGCCCGCGGCCATGTCGTGGACCGCGCCGCCGATGATGTTGCCGATGGGGATGATGAGAAAGACGATCTCGCCGAACTTGATGCCGATGATGACCCCGATGACGGGACCGATACCGGCGATGTTCAGCAGCTGGATGAGCATGTTCTTCCAGTGGGGCATTGCCACATAGTCCACCCCATCGGCCATGCGGACCGCGGGTGTGGGCCGGTCATCCGGGCCGAAGATCTTTTCGACCAGCTTGCCGTAAGTGAAGTACCCTGCGACCAGGATCGCAAGGCCGATGAGAAAAAGAACCATTTTGCGCCTCTCGATTTTACGGGAGCGCAAGACTGCGGCGTCTTTGCGCTCCCCTTTGTTGAAAAAATGCGTTTCACATAATATATCACCGTTTTTCGTTTTTGACAAGAGCGGAAAAGGGTGATATATTATAAAGGAATACACGATATCGAAAGGAGAACCCGACCCATGAGCGGCAAATACTACGTGACGACGCCCATCTATTACGTCAACGACCGGCCCCATATCGGCCACGCCTACACCACCATCCTGGCGGATGTGCTGGCGAGTTTCCACCGTTCCCTCGGGGACGACACCTATTTCCTCACCGGGACCGACGAACACGGCCAGAAGGTGGAGAACGCCGCCGCCAAAAAGGGGATCCCGCCCCTTCAGCATGCCGACGAGACCGTGGTGCGGTTCCAGGAGCTGTGGAAGCGCCTCGGCATCACCAACGACGACTTCATCCGCACCACCCAGGAGCGGCACATCCGGGTCGTCCAACAGGTCCTGCAGGACCTTTTCGACCGGGGCGAAATCTACAAGGCCGACTACACCGGCTGGTACTGCGTGGGGGATGAACGCTACTTCACCGAAAAGGATCTGAAGGAGGGCAAGTGTCCCGAATGCGGCCGCGAAGTGACCCCGCTGAAGGAGTCCAACTACTTCTTCCGCATGTCCAAATACCAGCAGTGGCTCATCGACTACATCAAGAGTCATCCCGGCTTCATCCAGCCCGCCTTCCGGGCCAACGAGACCCTCGGGTTCCTGAAACAGCCGTTGGCGGACCTGTGCATCAGCCGCCCGAAGTCCCGGCTGTCGTGGGGGATCGAACTGCCCTTCGACAAGGATTACGTCTGTTACGTGTGGTTCGACGCCCTCATCAACTACATTTCCGCCGTGGGCTATCTCAAGGACGACAAGGAGTTCGCCCGCCGCTGGCCCGCCAGCTGTCAGCTCATCGGCAAGGACATCCTCACCACCCACTCCGTCTACTGGCCCACCATGCTCAAGGCCATGGGCGTGGAAATGCCCAAGACCATCTTCGCCCACGGCTGGTGGCTCACCGGCAATACCAAGATGAGCAAATCCCTGGGCAACGTGGTCAACCCCATGGACATGATCGACCTGGTGGGCGTGGACGCCTTCCGCTACTTCCTCATGGCCGAGATGACGCTGGGCAACGACGCCTCCTTCACCCGCGAGGGACTGCTCCGGCGCTACAACAGCGATCTGGCCAACGATCTGGGCAACTTCCTGTCGCGGGTGGTGAAGCTCACCTTGCGGGCGGGGGGCGTCATCCCCGCGCCCGGCGAGAGCACGGGCAAGGAAGCGGAGTTCGACGATGCCGTCGCCGCCGCCGTGGGCGGCATGAGGAGCTGCCTCGAAGAGATGAAGCTCGATCAGGGCCTCGCCGCCGTCCTCGCCGCCGTGCGGGCGGGGAACCGCTATGTGGAGCGGTGCGCCCCCTGGACCATGGCCAGGAACAACGACATTTCCCACCTGAACACGGTGCTTTACACCGCCGCCGCCAATCTGCGGAAACTGGGGGTGCTGCTGGCGCCCGTCATGCCGGGAAAGATGGCGGAACTGCTCAAGGTCCTCGGGGGCGGTGACGAAAAACTCACCATCAGCGATCTCACTTCCGGAAACTTCGCCGATCCCGCCGGACGGCAGGTGCTGGAAGCAGGGATCCTCTTCCCCCGCATCCAGGACGAGGAGGAGCCCGCCGGGAATCCCGGCGCCAAACCCTCCGGCAAGGCCCCGGCCAAAGCGCCGGAAGCGCCGCCTGCTCCCGCGGAGCTGGTGACCATCGACCAGTTCGCGAAAATCAAGCTCAAGACCGCCAGGGTGATCGAGGCGGCCAGGCTCGAAGGCGCGGACAAGCTCCTCAAGCTGAAGATCGACGCAGGAGCAGGCGACATCCGGCCCCTCGTGGCGGGCGTGGCCAAGTACTACACGCCCGAGGAGATCCTGGGCAAGACCATCGTGATCGTTTCCAACCTGCAGCCCGCGGTGATCCGGGGCGCGGAGTCCCGGGGGATGCTTCTGGCCGCCAAGTTCGGCAAGGAGCTCCGGCTCGTGACCGTGGACGGCGACTGCCCGCCCGGAGCGGAGATCGGCTGAAAGAGGAACGACTATGCGACAGGCCATTTTTCTCATCCGGACCGCCGACCGCAAGGGGATCCTTGCGGAAACGACCACCTTTTTCTACCGGAACGACCTCAACATTCTGGAGTGCCGGCAGTACACCGACGTCCGGGAAGGGGTATACTACATGCGCATCGCCGTGGATCTTTCGCCCGACGTGACCCGCGGCGGCCTCGAGAGCCGCTTCCGGGAACTGGCGGAAAAACTCGACCTCACCTGGGCGGTCTACTACAGTGAAGATCAGCAGAACGTGGCGGTGCTGGTTTCCCGCACCTCCCACTGCTTCTACGATCTGCTCATGCGTTCCGAAGAGGGGAAGCTGGGCGGCAAGGTGGTCCTGGCCGTGGGCAATCACCCCGACCTCGAGGAGGTCGCCGACCGGTTTCGGGTGCCCTTCTACTGCCTGCCCACCCGGCGGAGCGGTGATCCCGAGCAGGAACAGGCTCTGCTGGAGCTCCTCGGACATCACCACATCGATCTGGTGGTGCTGGCCCGGTACATGCGGATCCTTTCCGAAAAGGTGATTTCAGCCTATCCCGGCCGGATCATCAACATCCACCACGCCTTCCTGCCCGCCTTTCAGGGGGGGAACCCCTATCTGCAGGCGTGGGAGCGGGGGGTGAAGATGATCGGCGCCACGGCTCACTACGCCACCGTCGATCTGGACGAAGGCCCCATCATCGAACAGTCCGTGGAGCGCATCACCCATGAGAGCACTCCCGACGACCTCCGGGATCTGGGGCGGGACATCGAGCGCCGGGTCCTGACCCGCGCGGTCCAGTTCCACCTGGAGCACCGGGTCATCGTTTCCGGCCGCCGGACCGTGGTGTTCGCCAAATGAGGGAATTCGGGCAGCGCGTCACCGGGTGGTGTGCGGTCTTTCTCGCCTTTCTGCTGCCCATCAAATTCGGCTCCCTTTCCCTGATGCCGGAACAGCCCCCCATGTTCCCGGTGGACGTCATTTCCCTGCTGGTCATTTCGTGGCCGCCTCACTTCACCGGGATCGCCGGAGCGCTTCTATTGCTGGCGGGGTGCTGTTTCTTCCCCGTCCCCCGGCTCCGGGCTCCGGGGAGCCTGCCCGCGTTTTTCTGGGGCTTCGGCCTGCCTCTGGCCGTGCTGCCCGGATTCCTGAACAACGTCAACTTCGACTACGCCTGGTGCACCTTCGCCCACTGGTGGGGCATCGGGGCGCTGATCCTGGGCTACTGGTGGATCTTCAGCTCCGACGGCGTCTGGAAGAGACGCTGTCTCGGCGCGCTCGCCGCCGGGACGTGCTGCGCCGGAGCGGACGCCTGGCGGCAATACCTCTGGGGCTTCGACGAAATGGCGGAAATGATCCGGAAACAGCGCGAAGGCGGGGCGGAGATCTCGCAGATCATGGAGATCCGGATCCTCGACGGGCGGATCTTCGGCACCCTGGGCTCCAGCAACACCCTCGCGGGATTCCTGCTCCTCGCCGCGCTCCCGGTCCTGATGCTGCTCCGGAAATGGGGCCGCTGCTTCGAACCCGAAAAAGTTTCCGTTCCCCTGTTCGTTCTGGCGGGGGCTGCGCTTCTGGGCGGGCCCTTCCTCATGACCCGGAGCCGGGGCGCGTGGCTCTGCGCCTTCCTCACGGGCGCGGTCTGGTTCTTCACCCTGAAAGGCGTCAGGCGGTGGATGAAGCTGACTGCGGCGGCCCTGGGGCTGCTGCTCCTCCTCGGGGGAGCCGCGGCGGTCCGCGCCTCGGGCCGGGGCTTCAGCTCCGGCATGGAACGGCTGGATTACTTGCGCACCGTGGGGGTGATGTGCGCCGAACACCCCTGGGCCGGAGGCGGCTGGGGGGAATTTTTCCACCGCCACATGAAGATCAAGCTCACGGACTCCGATGAATCCGCCCGGTCGCCTCACAATCTCGCCGGGAGCTTCGCCGCTCAGGCGGGGATCCCCGCCGGGCTGATCGCGGCGGCGGCCATGATCCTGCTGCTCCGGGAGCTCTTCCGGCGCAGGAAAGAGGGGGAAACGGAGGAGCCGCTCTTCACCGCCGTCAAATGGAGCGTGACGGCCTTCCTGCTTCACAGCTGCATGGAGGTCAACGACGCCATCCCCGCCTCCATGGTCTCCTGCGTTCTGCTGACGCTGGCCGTCCTGCCGGATCCGTCCGCCGGGGAAAGCGCTCCCGCTCCCCTGAAGGGGCGTCTGGCCCTCTGCGCCGGGGTTCTGGCGCTCCTTGCGGGCGCCTTCCTCGCCAACGGGAGCTGGCTCCGGAGCGAGGCGGCCTTCGACGAGCTGGACCAGCTCCTGCATCCCCGGACTCCGGGGGGATACGCGACGCCGCCCGACCCGGCGGAGGTGGCCCGACGCCTCGAGCGCGTGGAATCCCTGCGGCCCCGTTCGCCCTATGCCGCCGAGATGACCGGCGATTTGCTCTTCCGCCTGGGGGATGTGGACAATGCCGCGATCCTCTTCGAAAAGGCCCGGCGGCTGGATCCCGGCCGCCCCGCCGCCTGGCGCCGGCTGGCGGCGGTGGCCTTCAGACAGGGTGACCGCGAAAAAGCCCGGCTTCTGCTCGGTCGGGCCAGGGAACTTTTCCCCGCCGATCCGAAGAATCGGGAAGAGGTTTTTTTCAAGGATCCGGAAGGAAAACGTTAACCAGCGTCCGGACCGCATGTTGCGCCGCCAAAAGGGCCGAAAAAGCCCTTTTTTCAAAAAAAATTAAAAAAAAATGCAAAAAAATCGCTTTTTTCCCTTGAAAAATCGAAAAACCGAGTATACTTTAACTGCAATGAGGGACGGATTCGCCGTTCCCGGCCAAATAAACCTAGGAGATTTGGAAGATGAAGTGGAGTTTCTACGACGTGAAGGCCAAAGCCAAAGTCCAAGCTGAAGTCACCGGAAAGAAAGTTTACGGCGAAGGCAAGCGCGCCCGCTATGCTTTCAAGGCCCAGACCAAGGACAAACGTCCCCTCACCGCTTTCGTCAAGAAGGCCGACTACGACAAGTGCACCGCCAAGGTGATCAAGTAAGATCTCTTTGTCCCCTGCTGCCCCCGGCCGGAACCGGCCGGGGGCTTTTTTCAAGCTCTTCCGGGAAAATGCGCAGCGGCAGTCGGCCCCTTTCCCCGAGTTCCTTTTTCGAGTGACTGCAAACTGGAGATATCGTTCGAATGTGCAACATGGCAGCTTACGCCGGCAACCGCGCCGCCGCCCCCATTCTTTTCCGCATGCTTCAAAGTCAGGAAGCCCTCGGCGGCGGCCACTACAACGGGATCGCGACCATCCACGAGGGCAGGATCCACCTGATCAAGGTCGTCGGGTCCACTTCGGAACTGCTCCGGCGGTACCCTGAAGTGCTGCAGCTGCCGGGCACCGTGGGCATCGCCCACAGCCGGACTCCGGGCATCGACTCCGACGCCTGGGCCCAGCCTTTCTTTTCCCACGACGAAAAAGTGATCTACTGCGCCAACGGCGCCGCCGGGCGCTTCAAGGGGAAAACCGACTACAACACCCCCTATATGCAGGACAAGGCCGAAGGATTCGCCTACCGGACGGCCATCGCCGAACCTGCCGATTCCTATCCCGTGATGAAGGACGGCGCCTGCGTCCACTCCTCCGAGGTGGTGGCCAACACCATCCGCCGGGTCATGGGGGAAAACGGCCCGCTCCGCAAGGCTCTGGGGGCCGCCGTCTCCGTGCTGAAGTCCGAACTGGCCGCCCTGGCGCTGGCGGTGAACGAGCCCGACACGGTTTCCGCGCTCCGCATCAACCAGCCCCTCATGTGGGGCCGGGATCCCGACGGCTTCTATCTGGCCACGTCGGCCTTCGCCCTCGAAAACGAACGGCTGCAGTGGATCAATCCCGTTCCCGCCTGCTCGGTCATGACCATGGGGCGGAAGAAGATCGAATTCGAGGCGCTGAGCACCTATCTGCCCCTCATGGCTCCCTGCGATCCCGTGACGGAGATCCGCCGCACCCTCGAAGCGATGCTCGATACGGGGGAGGATTTCTGCGTCAACGATTTCTGCGTGGCCGCGGCCAAATGCTGGCCCCCAGAAGTGCTGGCTCCGGCCAACATGACCGTCTACGAGTTTCTGCGCGAGAAGGTCCATTGCGGCGCCATCGAAAGTTTCGTCGTGGATACGAAGGGTTCCGGAGCCGGCCTGACCGCTCCTCAGCGCCGCTTCAGGAAAGTCCGGGCATGAACGGAAGCGTCAACTGGAAACGCAATCTCTGGGCCGTCTGGCTTTCCCAATATCTTTCCCTGGCGGGCTTCGGCATGTGCGGCCCCTTCATCCCCCTCTTCATCAAGGACTCCCTCGGGGTGACCGATGATGCCGTGCGGGGCGTTTTCGTTTCGGCCTTCACCTTTGTCGGCCTCACCAGCCTCTGCCTCGCCAACATCGTCTGGGGCATGGTGGCGGACCGTTACGGCCGGAAGCTCATGCTGCTCCGGGCCAGCTTCGGCACCGCTTTCTTCTATCCCCTCATGGCCTGTTCGCCCAACGTCTACTGGCTCATCGCCATCCGGGGCATGGCGGCCCTCTTCACCGGGACCGTGAACCCCGCCCAGACCCTCCTGGTCAGCACCGCGCCGCCGGAACGCCACGGCTACGTGCTGGGCGTCCTCAGCACCGCCGTCTGGAGCGGCAACATGACCGGCTATCTGCTGGGAGGCATCGTGGTGGAGATCTGGGGCTACACCGCCGCCTTCCTGAGCTGTTCCTTCCTCTACTTCATCAGCGGGCTCCTGATCCAGTTCGCGGTGCAGGAGGACTTCCATCCGCCGCAGAAGAACAAGGCAGGCGGGGCGAAACCCTCGCTCCGCAAGGAGCTGCTCGCGCCCGGCGTCATCGCCGTGCTGGTCATGTTCCTTCTCATGGGCGGCGGACGCCGCATCGACCAGCCCTTCGTGGCCATGCTGGTGGAGCTGATCCACGGCCCCCAGGGAGCCGCCTGCTGCACCGGGATCATCAGCGCGGTCAGTGCCGTGGGGGGCGTCGTCACCGGCTTCTGCATCGGCACGTTGTGCGACCGCTATCCGCCGGAAAAGATGCTCCTGCCCTCGGTCCTGCTGGCCGGCGTCGCCGCTGCGCTCCAGGGATTCGCCCCCAACGTCTGGATGCTGGGCGCGGGCCGCTTCCTCGCCTACTTCGTGGGCGGCGGACTGCAGCCCATCCTGCTCATGATGCTGTCGCGTCTGACGCCCCCCGAGCACAAGGGGACCTTCTTCGGCTGGTCGGCCAGCATCAACCAGGCGGGCGGCATCGTCGGTTCGGTGATAAGCGGCGTCATCGTCTACAATCTGGGCGTCCGGGCGATCTTTTTCGCCGGAGCCCTCATACTTGCTTTCATGCTGATCCCCGGCTGGTGCTTCATCCGTCCGGGAGGGATATCAACCGTCAAGGAGAACAGGAAAAATGCAGCTCCAAATACTCAAAAATAAGCTCCGGGCGATCACCGCTTCGGGCAAGAAGACCGATTTCGACTTTCCCGCCGTCGCCCTTGCGCTGAAGGGACGGCGCATCGAAGCCCGCACCCTCGCGGGCCCGGTGAAGACTTCGGGCAAAAAAATCGTGTGCACTTACCGCGACGGCGGCGTGACCTTCGAGATCCGGGTCTGCCCCGGAAAGGGCGAGTGGTTCTTCAAGGAACTCGTCATCCGAAGCGACGAAGTTCTCCCCACGCCCGATTACGTGGAGCTGGACCGGCAGAAGATCCCCGCGGGGGGCATGACCCGCCGGGGCTACATGGTGACCGCGCCCATCAAGGGCCGTCCGGGCAGCGATGAGGAAGGCGGCGGCCTCATGCCCGGCTGCGGCTACCCCGTCATGGGGAAGAGGATCTTCGCCGGCATCGAACACCCCGCCGCCTTCAACTGCGTCAACGACGACGGGACTTGGACGCTCCGGCAGCACCCTGTGTGGCAGGGGAAGGTCATCCGCTGCCGCCGGGCCGTCGTCGGTCTGGGCGACGATCCCGAGGGGCTCTTCTACGATTATCTGGGGACGGTCCGGCTGCCCCCCCTCAAAAAGCCTCTCGTCTCCTTCTGCTCCTTCTGGAGCGACCCCTACCTGGGAAACTACGAATACGACGTGCGCCCCGGCAACTACACCAGTCTGGTCAAGGCTTTCTCCTCCCTGGGGCTCCGCCCCGACGTCTACACCCTCGACGCGGGCTGGCAGGACCGGCGCTCCTTCTTCGACGCGAAGGAGGCCTTCGGCGGCAACAAGGGACTGAAAAGGGTGGCCGCCCTCTTCCGCCGCCACGGAGCCGAGCTTTCCCTCTGGGTCTCCCACAACGGCCCCATGGGGATGGACTGGGATTTCCTCGGAAGTCAGGGGATCGCCGTGGGTTCCGGCGAAAGCTCCACCTACTGCGGTGACCACTACGGGGTGCTGCTGGATCCCAAGCTCGAAGCGGCTCTGACCAGACGCTTCTGCGAACTGGCCTCGCCCGAGTACGGCGCGGTCCACTTCAAGATCGACTGGGACAACGACTGCGCCACCGCGCCTGAGTTCGCCGCGGTCTATCCCACCCGTGACCACGTCCGCGAAGGGAGCATCGACGCCATGATCCGCATCAGCGACGCCATGCGCAAGGTCAACCCTCACGTGGTGATCCGCAACGGCTGGTGGCCGTCGCCTTGGTGGCTCATGAGCGCGAACCACGTCTTCCTGGCCGACTCCGGGGACTCGGAATACGCCACCTTCCCCGCCCTCACCCAGCGGGCCTCCGCCGCCAACCACCGGGACCTCATGTATTACATCGAGCTCCGCCGGGACGGCTCCCTCGTTCCGCCGGACGCTTTCGACAACCACGAATTCCCCCACGCCCGCCGCAATCCCTTCGTGGAGCTGCCGGGGGACTGGTGCGACACCTGCATGTGGTGCGTTCTCCGGGGCGCCTCCTACATGCCCATGACGCTCCAGCCCGAATCCCTGGAAACGTGGCAGGCGGAGATCCTCGGTCAGGCTCTGGAGTTCGCCCGGCACAACGCCGCGGCCCTCATTTCCGGCCGTTCCCGGATGGTGGGCGGCAATCCCAACGCGGGGGAGATCTACGGGTTCGCCCATCCCGCCCCCGACGGCGACGGCATCTGGCTCGCCCTGCGGAACCCCGCCCCCTTCTGTGCGGAATACGGGATCACCGGGGACCTGCCGCAGCTGCTTCAGGTCTATCCCTGCTGGCAGCGTCTCGACCCGAAAAAGAAGCTCACCTTCGCTCCCCACGAGGTCAAACTCGTGCTCTGCACCCGCAAGAGGATCCCGCTCCCGGCGGAATCGCCCTTCATGGTCTGCGGCACCGAAAAGGGAGAGTCCTCCATCATCCTCTCGGCGGCGGCCCGGCCCGGAGTGGCCGAGATCTACACGCTCCCCGAACTGGTCGTCCTCAAGAACGAGTGCCGCTTCGGCGAGGATCACACCGAGATCGAACTGGGGCTCCGGATCCCCTACCGGATGCGCACCAGCACCCTCTGTCTCAAAATCGGCGGCGCGGAACGGGAAAAGTGCTGCGTGACGCTGCGCACTTCGCGCTACGGCGGATGGCACAAAGTCAGCTCCTATACGCTCCCGGCCCGGGAAGTCTTCCCCGGCTCGCCCGGCTGCGGAGAGAGGAAGAATCCCGACATGACCGCGCTCCCCGCGGCCCGGTTCTTCGTTTTCGACATCCCCCAGGGCGGCGAGGACTTCCTCAATCTGGAAATCGCCGGGGCGAAACTTGCCGCGCAGGATCTTTCGCTGTGGTACTCCGGCCGGTCCGGTCCCGCCCGTGCGGCGGAAAAGCGCACCTGGAAGTGCCGGGTCTTCGACGGCGCCCCGCCGCCGGCTCATCCCGAGGGATTCCCCCTCAACAGAAAGCTGCTGTGAGGCGGGAAAATGGCCTTCTCGACGCAGGTCCCGGTCCCGGAAACCCCCGTTTTCCGGGGGAAAAGTCTCCCCATCAGGGGAAAAAATGCGTTTTTTTTGAAAAAAAGTTGCGAAATGCACTTGAAAACGGGCCGGAGTGTGATATATTATGTCTATGCTTCACAGTGATGTGAGGCAGAGATGCTGTTGCAGGAGCGGTTTTCCGACGGCTTCTGAAGCTTGCATCGACGTGCTCGGGTGGCGGAACTGGCAGACGCGTATGGTTGAGGTCCATATGGAGCAATCCTTGGGGGTTCAAGTCCCCCCTCGAGTACCATTTTTCTGCAGTGGAATGCAAGCCTACATAGCTCAGTCGGTAGAGCACATCCTTGGTAAGGATGAGGTCTCCGGTTCAAGTCCGGATGTAGGCTCCATTTTTCGCTGAGAGCGGTTCCCGAATGTGTGGCGAACCGGGGTGGAACCCGGTTTATAATATAGAAAAGCAAAG
>JAFSYV010000348.1 GCA_017443585.1 Lentisphaeria bacterium
GAAGACAAGACCGACCCCAGGTTCGCCGACGTGTTCCACCGGGACTTCCGTCTGCGGCCCGACAGCCCCTGCCTCGGCAAGGGAGCCTTCCCCAAGCCGGGGAACGTGCTCTACGTGAAGCCCGGCGCGTCGGGTGACGGCTCCACCCCGGCCAAGGCCGCCGACCTCGCCGCCGCGCTGAGGAAGGGCGGGAATCCGACCGTCTACCTGCTCCCCGGAACCTACACCGGGAAATTCACCGTCGCAGGTTCCGTCAAACTGGCCGATTCCGAAGGGAACGGCAAAGTGAAGATCCGGAACGCCTCCTTCACGGGCAAGGGCCCCGCAGTCGTCGACGGGCCCATTTTCGAGAAGTGCGCCTTCACCATCAAAGGGGGCTTGAAGGCGCACCGCAGCGTCTTCGACGGCTGCAAGATGGATTTCGAGGCGGCGCTGCTGGAAAACTGCACGTTCCGCGCGACCGCCCTTTCGGGAAAGATCGTCCTGCGCGACTCCTTCGTGAGCGGGAACAAGTGCCGCTTCGCCGCGCAGGGCATGATCAGCGAGAACAACTGCTTCGACGATGCCGCTGCGCTGAAGGCTTTCAAAGGTCAGGTGAAGGAGCTTCAGCCCAGCTTCTTCCGGGCGGTGAAGCTCGACGCGGATTTCAGGCTTCCTCCTTACAGCGAACTTGCCTGCGCCGGACTTGACTGCGGCGCCGTCGGCGGCCGTCCGGGAGCGGAAAAGCAGCAGGAACTCCTCATCGAGGATCTTCTCGTCAAGCAGGTGAGCCCCACCAGCGCCGTCGCCAGTTGGAGCACCCCCCGGCACTACTGCAACGTGAGCGTCCGTTCCAAGGGCGTCGCCGCGGGATTCAACCAGGGGGCCTTGCGCGAGACCTCCGCCTGGGCGCTGCTGCAGAAGCTCGTCCCCGGAAAGAGCTACAAGATCGACTTCTACTTCTACCCCATCACCGGCGAACCCCGGGTCTCCAAAACCATTAACTTCACCATGCCGAAGGAGTTCACCCACAAGCCCGTCACCTTGAACGTGGACAAGCAGGCCAAAGGCGCTTTCCGGACCATTTCCGACGCGTTGAAGAAGGCCGGCCCCGGAGACACCATCCTCGTGGGGCCCGGCGTCTACACCGAACCCGTGACGATCTTCCTTTCCGGGATCACCCTCAAGAGCAAAGTCCCCGGCAAGGCCGTCATGAATCTCGCCAATCTGCTGAACTACTCCATTCTGGTTTCCAACGCGAAGGACGTCACCATCGACGGGTTCCAGTTCGTCGGGCTGCCTTACTCCGCGTCGAGCAAGACCCTGCATGCCGTCCGGACCGTCAACCTCACCGTGCGGAACTGCTTCTTCCACCGTCCGGACTCCGGGCGGGGCGTTTCCAACATCCAGTTCCTCGCCAACGATCCTGACGGCTTGCTCGTGGAAAACTGCGTCTTCGACTCGGGATTCCACGGCATCTGGTTTTATCCAGCGAAGAACGTGACGATCCGCAACAGCACCTTCTTCGGCTGCGGCGTCAACGCCGTCCACGTGGGCTGCGAAAAGGACTGGAAGACCGAGATCTACAACAACATCTTCCAGGACACCGTCTCCAACCACAACAGCCCCGCCGTTTCGGTGGCGGTCCACGGCCCCCACGTCTTCTGCGACTACAACATCTACTGGAAGACCAAACGGGCCCCCAAGCAGTGCTACTACGGCTTCGGACGCTATAAGGAAGGCCACACCTACAGCGCCGTCTGGTACGTGAAGAAACGGGATATGCCCGAGACGCTGGCCGCCACCCGCGCCCGCTACGGCATCGAGAAGCACGGCTTCGACGCGGATCCCCTCTTCGCCGATCTGGACAAGGCGGACTTCACCCTGAAACCCGGTTCTCCCGCCTTCGGGAAGGGCAAGGACGGCAAGAACATCGGGGCGGATTTCTCCGTCTTCAAGTAAGGTTCAACTCTGTTGCGCCGGGGGAACCTCTCCGGCGCTTTTTTCGGCAGTGATATGGAGATAAGTTACAAAGAGGAGATCAAGCGGAAGCTGGTCCACCTGTCCTCGCTGTGGATGGTGGCCGCTACGCTGCTCCTGCCGCGCTGGGGCTCCTGTCTCCTCTTTTTTCTGCTCCTCGTGCTGACGCTTCTTGCGGAGCACGACTACGCCAACGGCGGCCCCTGGTATCTGGGGCGTCTGTACGGCAAAATTTTCGGAAAGATGCTCCGGAACGAGGTGAAGCCGGGCCAGTGGATCGTTTCCGGCGGTGCGCCGGTCCTCGCCGCGGCGCTGCTGGTCAACGTGCTGTTTCCGCCCTTCATCGCCGCCTCGGCGCTGGCGGTCATGCTGACGGGGGACGCGGCGGCGGCCCTTATCGGCCGCAGGTTCGGGAAACACCGGACCGTCAACGGCAAGTCGTGGGAGGGCTTCGCCGCCTTCGTCGCCGTCGGCTTCGCGGCCCTCGCCGCCGTCCTCGTCCTCGTCGGGCTGTTCCGCGCCTTCTGGCTTTGGGGCTTGCTCGGCGTCCTCCTCGCCGCCGTCGCGGAGCTCTTTCAGAAGCAGCTCAAAGTGGACGACAACTTTTCCATCCCCCTCTGCGTGGGCGCCGTGCTCTGCGTCGCAACTCTCATCGGCTCTCTTTGACTGCCGCATTTCGCAGACGCAAAATTGCGGCAGCCGCCGATCGCAAAGACAGGGGGCTTTGCTCCGTGTCGGTCCGTGTCGGTCCGTGTTTCTTGCCCCATACCGGCTCCGGCGGCCCCGAATTGGCCGTTTTATGCTTGATTTGGCGCTCTGCGGGCGTTTTTTGCGTGTGCAGTGCGGGGAAAAGACAACCGCTGCCGGGCTCCCGCAGACTAAGAATACTAAGAATACTAAGAGTACTGTACATCCGGCCCGGCAAGTTGCACCCGGCACTGAATTCCGCCGGGGCAGTATTCATAGTATTCATAGTATTCATAGTATCCCCAGCGCCCATTTGCGGGCAGTACCGCAAAGAAAAGTTAGCGGTCGATCAAGGCAAGCGAAGCCCGCGAAGCGGGGGAGGCCCCTCAAACGGGGCCGACGGGCATATGAAAAACAAAAGTACCTATCTCGCAGGAGGGAGTACGGCGAAGCCGCACGGCGGGGTCCCCAAAAAGTACCCAACGCCCCGGCGCAGCCGGGGTGAGGCAGCTCAAACGCTGCCGAAGGCAACTTTTTGGGGAAATAGCGGGGCCCCCGGAAAATGCCCCGTCAGCCCGCGAAGCGGGGGAGGCCCCTCAAACGGGGCCGACGGGCATTTTTTGGGGTATCAGAGTTTGCTCATGGCGGCGTCGAAGCGGAGGAAGGAGGCTTCCAGCTCGGCCGAGGGGACGGCGCCCGCGTTGAGGAACTCCGAAGCGAGTTTGTCGGGGTCGATGGCCTTGGCCGCTTCCCTGGCCTCTTCTCTGGCGAAGTTGCCCATGATGGCGGCTTGGAGCGCCGCGGCCAAGTTTTCCTCTTCTTCGGCGGGCTTCCCGGCGAGTTTCTCCAGTTCGGCGCAGATGCGTTCCCGCTCCTGACGGGCGGAAGCGACCTGACGGTTCAGCTTTTCGAGAGCCTTGGGCTCGTCGGCGAGGACCGCCGCGATGAGCTTCGCCGTACCGGCCAGCTTGGGGAACATTTCCGCCGTCGCCGGGGGCGTGAACTCGAATTTCTCTCCGGCGAGGACCCGGTCCAGCGCTTCGGCCACGGCCCTTGCGGCCTCGCGTCCCATGTCGCCTTTGGCCCGGTTCTCCTGCTTGCGGGTCTCGGCCAGCGCGGCGTCGAACTTGGCCGCCGCCTTGCGGGCTTCTTCCGCCGTGTTGCGGCAGTCGAGTTCCCGAAGCTTTTCCCGGATCTCCCGCGAACGGGAAAGATTGTTCACCGGATCCGCGCTCAGCTGTTCCAGTTCGGCGATGAGGGTGCGGCTTTCGTTCTCCTTCTCGGCGAAGGCGGCCCGGCGGCCGTCGAAGAATTTATCCAAAGCGGCCTTGAGCCGCTCGTAGAGGGCGGGCTCGGCCTTGCCGGCGCTCCCGGCGGCGCGGAAATCCTCCCGGAGCTGGCGGGCCCGGCGGAAGTCGCCCTGCTGGAGCGCTTCGGCTTCGGCGATGAGGGCCTCCTTGCGCTCGATGACGGCGGCGAATTTCTTGTCCCTCTCGGCGAAGTAGGCGCTGCGGGCGTTGAAGAAGGCGTCCGCCGCCGCGCGGAACTTCGCGAAAAGTTCCTTTTCGGCGGCTCCCGCACGGGGCAGGGCCTTCCACTTGGCCTGGAGCTCCTTGAAGGCCGCGGCGGTCACGTTCCACTCGGTGGAACTGCTTAAGTGTTCCGCCTGGGCGACCAATTCCTGCTTGTCGGCGGCGGCCTGTTTCTGCTCCTGCCGGCGGTTGGAGAAAAATTCATCCACCTTGCGCTGGAGCTGACGGCTCGCTTCCAGAAAACGGCTGTTGATCTCCTCGTTTTTCACCTTCGGCACGGGGCCCAGGGCCTTCCACTGCTCCCGCAGTTCCTGAAGGGTCTTTGCGAACTTGGGAAAATCGGGAGTTTCCGCGTTGTTCATCTCTTCGATCTTGGCGCAGATGTCCTGTTTGAGCGTGTAGCTTTCCCACCGGGCGAAGTCCAGTTCCTCGAAGAACTGGGAGATTTTCTGGGAGGCCTTGTGGCGCGCCTCCTCGAGGCGGTTCTTGACCGGGCGCGGCAGATGCGCAAGCTCACGGACCGCCGCATCTATCTCGCTCTTGCGCTGACGCAGGGCGTTGACGTCGTCCCCGGCGGTGAGGGTCTTCAACTCCTCGATGAACGCTTCGGCCCTGGCCGCATCGGCGGCGGCGAGGGCCTCCTCTTCGGCGAGCTTGGCCTTGATCGGGGCGGTCTTCGCAGCGAATTCCTCCGGGATCTCCCCCAGACGGGCGATGCAGGCCGCGTCGAATTTTTCCAGATCGGACTTAACGACGAGTTCGCCCGCGTCGAGGATCTTCTTCAGTTCGACCTCAAGCCCGGAGAGGGCCGCCTGCCGGGCGTCCATTTCCTGCGCACGGGCTTCGGCGGCGGCGGCGGCTTCGGCGAATTTCCTGCCCAGCAGCTCCGCGAATTCGGGCGGCACCTGGGGACTTTCCTCATACGCCCGCCGGATCCGGGCTATCTCAGCCCTGAAAGGCTCAGGAGCCATGACGGGGATCTCGCGCATGGCTTTGCACAGATCTTCCCGGCATTTCAACTGTTCCTTGATCTCGGGGGAAAGTTCCCCCACGGCCAGCGGCTGACTGCTGTTCTCTTCCATAATTTCCTTTTTCACTCCGAAGTGCGCCCGCCGGAGCGGAAGCGGAACTTCCGCGGCGGTTTTGCCACATGAACATGTTCTTTCCATATAATACCTTTTTTTTTGATTTTTGCAACCCCTTTTTTGAAAAAATTGCTTGAATTTTTTGAAAAAATTGCTATATTGTAAGGATGTCGAAAAAGCGCCGCCCCTCTTGCGGGAAGCGCGGCGGAGAATGTCGAGGAAGGAGTTTTTACTTTATGGCAACGCGACACGAATTCAAAACGGAAGTGCGTCAGCTGCTCCAGCTGATGATCAACTCCCTCTATTCCAACCGGGATATCTTTTTGCGCGAGCTGGTGGCCAACGCCGCCGACGCCATCGACAAGGCCCGTCTCGAAAGCCTGACCGACCCCGCGCAGGCCAGAGATTGGAAGATCCGCATCGAAGCGGACAAGAACCTCAAGACCTTGAGTATTTCGGACAACGGCATCGGCATGACCGAGCAGGAGGTCCTGGACAATATCGGCACCATCGCCCAGAGCGGGACCCGCGCCTTCATGAAGATGCTCGAGGAAAAGGGGACCAAAGGCGAAGATCTGCCCGAGCTGATCGGCCAGTTCGGCGTGGGATTCTACTCCGCCTTCATGGCGGCTTCCGAAGTCACCGTCGTGACGAAGAAATCCGGCTCCGACGCCCCCGCCGTGTTGTGGCGCAGTCAGGGCGAGGGCGAGTTCGAGATCGACACCGCCGAACGTGAAGAGCCCGGCACCACCGTCACGCTGAAGCTCAAGGAGGACGCGGAGATCTATCTGGAACACTGGAAGGTGAGCTCCATCATCCGGAAATACTCCGACTTCATCTCCTACCCCATCGTCATGCCCAAGGTCACCGTCAACGAGGACAAGACCGAGACCGTCACCGACGAAGTGCTCAATTCCCAAAAGGCCATCTGGCTCCGGAAGCCCTCCGAAGTCACCGAGGACGAGTACAAGAGCTTCTACTCCGGCCTTTCCAACTACGGCGGCACGGAGTATCTGAAAGCCATCCATATGTCGGCGGAAGGGACCAGCGAGTTCAAGGCGCTGCTTTTCCTGCCGAAACAGGCGCCTTTCAACCTGCTCATGCCTGACATCCAGAAGAAGGGCCTGCAGCTTTACGTGACGCGGGTCTTCATCACCGACGAGTGCAAGGACCTGCTGCCGGATTATCTGCGGTTCGTCTGCGGCGTGGTGGATTCCTCCGACTTGCCGCTGAACGTTTCCCGCGAGATCCTGCAGGACAATCCCATCATCGGCCGTATCGAAAAGGCGGTCACCGCCCGGATCATCACCGAGCTCAAGAAGTTGCTGGAAAACGACCGGGAGCACTACGAAGCTTTCTTCACCGAGTTCGGGCGGATCCTGAAGGAAGGGCTCCACACCGACTTCACCAACGGCGAAAAGCTCAAGGACGTGGTGATGTACCAGTCCATGAACCACGAGCCGGGGAAATTCATCACCCTGGGCGAGTACGTGGACGCCATGCCCGAGGGGCAGAACGAGATCTTCTACATCACGGGCGAGAAGCGGGCCGCGCTGGATTCCTACCCCGGGCTGGAGTACTTCAAGGCCAAGGGCTGGGACGTCCTCTTCATGACCGACCCCGTGGACGACTGGATCATGCAGTCCATGATGCAGTACCGCAAGCACAACTTCAAGTCCATCGCCAAGGGCGACTTCGAGGACAAGGAGAGCGAAGAGGCCATGAAGAAGGCCGGGGAAACCTACAAGGAGCTGACCGAATTCATCAAGGAGACTCTCTCGGGCCAGCTGGCGGAAGTGCGTTTTTCCGCCCGGATGACCGACAGTCCCTGCTGCCTCATCGTGGAGGGCAACGCCCTGAGTCCCCACATCGAGCGGCTCTTCAAGGCCATGCACCAGCAGATCCCCGAGACCAAGCGGATCCTCGAACTCAACCCGAAGCATCCGCTCATCGAAAAGCTGAACGCGGCATTGCAGGCGGGCAAAAAGGACGAAGCGGCTTCCGCGGCGAAGGTCATGTTCGCCCAGGCCCTCATCACCGAGGGCAGTCCTCTGGACGACCCCGCGGGCTTCGCGAAATCGGTCACGGAGCTTCTGGTCAAGTCGTTGTAAATCAACAGCGGAGAGATGGTCGAGTGGTTTAAGGCAGCGGTCTTGAAAACCGCCGTGGCGCAAGTCACCGAGGGTTCGAATCCCTCTCTCTCCGCCATTTTTTATGCTTAAAAAATGGCGAACGAAGCCGCAAGGCTTCTCTTCACGCTTTTGCTTGCAAAAGCACTTCACTCAAAAGCCAGAGGCTTTTCTTCACATCTTCACCGATGCTCGGAAGCCTTGCTTGTGAAGTCGCTCCCTGTGGTCGCTTGTGAAGACGTTTCGCTGACGCTTCACTTGTGAAGTTTTCTCGCTTCGCGAGTATGGTTGGTGTTGAGTTTACAGCGCAGCTGCGCCGCGTAAGTTGCTCCCTTCGGTCGCTTGAAATATCCCCTCTGACGTGCTATATTACTACAAAAGGAGAGTTTACCATGTCGGAGAGCCGCTTGCGCACGTTATCGATCGAATTTGCAGTAAAGATCCTTGATTTGGTAAAAGACTTGAAAAGTCAGCACGAAACCATCGTTTCGAACCAGATCGGCCGTGCCGGGACCAGCATCGGCGCCAATATTCACGAGGCCCAATACGCTCACGGGAAGTCCGATTTCATTGCAAAGCTGCAAATCGCTTTGAAGGAAGCCAACGAGACGAGTTACTGGCTGGAACTTCTGCTGAAAACAAATTACATCGACGCGGCCCGGTATCGCGCCGTGAATGATGCCTGCTCGCAGATCCGGGTCATGCTCATCAAATCTATCAATACGGCAAAAACGAGCCAGATTAGTTGAAAGATCCTCGGAATGAAAATCGCCCCGAACCCTCTCTGGAGGGCTCAACGGTCAAGTTTGTGCAAACTTGCCCGCATCACCCTGCCGAGGGTTGACGCAACACTTGTGTTGCGCACTGCGTCGCTTCGCTCCTTGTCGAATCCCGCCCTGTCCGCCGCGGCCTTGGCGGAGGCGGATTAAGACGTTCGCTCCGCTCACCTGCTTGTCAGCCGTAGCCTTGTGCGAAGGCTGATTAAGTTTTCTCCGCGAGTAAAACTTCTTCATTTCCGATAGCGGTTTATGGGGGGAAGCGGAAATGGCAAATGGCTGCGGGTGCGATTGGATTACCGAAAAAGGAAGTGAAGAAAAAAACTTCCTTCAACGATCGGACATCCTATTCCGTTCCTGTTGCAGCGGCAGGATGAATGGCAAGTTTTATTTATTTTACTCCTCTGATATATAACATGTTGCGTCATTGGTAAACGCAAGTTCTGCTTTTCCTTTTACTACCGTCAAATGTTTAACCCACTGAAATTTTTGGTTCCCATAACGGGCAGAGGCATAAGCAGTATATTCTCCCGCCGGAATATTATTCCACTGAAGCCGCCCGGTTCTGAAAGTTACATCATATTTTGCGTTTGCATTTTTAAGTGAATTACAAAATTCTACCCATGCTTTAGTAGAAGCCAGCGCGGCGTTTAAACTATCTGAGGCCGCTTGAATGGACATTTCGGCGGTTGCGTGGTGACCTCGTTTTGAATATTCGAGGGCTTTTTCGGATGATTTTTTAGCAACTAATGCATCTTGAAAGCATTTTTCCATCTGCGGGTTTGAGTCAAATAGTATAAGATCACAAAATGGTATTTTTTCTTCATTGCGGTTGTTGATCAAGTAGCACAAGACTTCTACAAATTCATTTTTTGAATCACTTGAATCTTTCTTCTCTGCTGAACCTCCAATCTGCTGGTTTCCTGAATTTTTCTCTTCAGCCGCTCCATAGATTATGCCGGCAAGAAGAATTGCCAACAACGCATTACAAATTACAAATCCAGCGTACTTCTTCTGTTTTTGCGAGAAGACAATGATTGAATAGACAATCCAACTTCCAAACACAGAAAGGCAGATAATGATTAAATAGAGGATCCAGTTTTCAAATGCAAAAAAAGTGAAGACCGGGATCAATATAGTGATCCAAATTGCAAGAAATGTTTTCCAAAAAAATATATTGTAAAATATTTTTATGATTTTTGATACCTGTTTTTCTCCTTCGACCGGGTTGACTGTTTCCGATACTGGTTGTGGATCAGGATTATCTTCCGGTCTGGAAAGAGATTTTCCGCAACTGGGACAAATTACATCTCCTTGCTGATGTTCTTGAATTTCTATTTCTTCCGCGCAATATTGACAAGTTACCTTGTTTTTTTTCGGTTCTCCAAGATTTTTTTTGCAATGTTTGCAAAAAATTGCTTCTTTTTTTATGATCTGACCGCAAAACGGACATGATTTTTCATCCGGTGCGGCGGCTTCCAAAACGCTGTCAGACACAGTCTGCGTCTTTTCAATGATGATCGTTTGTTTGCAGTAGGGACATTCGGCCTGCATTCCGATCCATCCATCTTCGGCTTTCACTGGATGACCGCATTGCGGACAGGAAAAATGAATTTTCGACATCAGAGTATTCCTTCGGTTGATATTCTCGGCTGCGTGTCAGGAATACACCCAAAGAAAAGGTGTATTCCTGCTCTGCATTACCCTACGCGTCTATCACAACGCACACTGCAAATACAAACCAGAAACACACCGTGGTATTATCACGGCATGAAAATCCTGTGCCTTGCAGTGTAGGGCTACGTTCAAAGTGCTAGTTTGTAGGGTATGCCCAAAATTTGATGCGCAAATAATTATCTCATAAAAATTTTGTTCTTCCTGTCCTCCTTGTTTTGCCGGTCGAACCTTGTCATGCAGGTCGTCAGAGGGCTCTGCGACACTCTCTGCGAACAAGTTCCACCGCTATTCTGATATTATACACCTGAAACCATAAAAAGTCAAGGCAAAATGTGCATCCAGCATGTTTTTTTCTTGTGTCGCATAATGCACACGTTAAAACAAAGGCTCTGGTTTCCTTGCGGGTTGGTTGCAGACGCAATCTTGCGATAGTGGATGAGGAACAGACCGGAACAATACAAAACGCCGGGAAGGCGCCGCGGGCGCTGTGCATTGCCGCCGAGCCGGTTGCCAGTCTGCGGACGAAACGCTGAGTGTCACACGCCGCTTGTATCAGGCGGAGGCTGCAGATCCCGCTGGCTGGGGCGTCTGGAAACCTCGGTCGGAGCTGCACGGCGAAGGCGCTTAGCGCCGAGCGCGCAGGAGCCGAACAAAGCGCACCGCCGCCGCTTCGGGCGGCGGACGCGGCCGGAGGCCGCGGGCGAAGTGGCGACGAGCACACGACGGCATCGGATCCGCCGCAGGCGGGCCGATGGCAGAGCCGTAATCAAAGAAATGAGGCTTCTCACTCAACGCCGGTCGGAGCCCCAAACGTTCCAAAAAATCGGCGGCCGTTTCACCCTCGGGACGGGGCGCCCTCCCGAAAAAATAGGGGCGCGAGGGGAAAGAAAAACGTGGCGTTTTGCTTTCCCCCTTGCACCGCACGGCCCGAATACTTTCCGTCCGCTTGAAATATCTTCCCTGGTGTGATATATTACTGCAAAAGGCGACAGGAGGATGTCCGTAAATGAAAAAGGTCAGGATTACGGTCGTGCGCATGGCGTGTTACAGGGATTTGATGGAAAAGTATGAGAATCCCATCGAACATGCCTGCGATCTGCATGAAGGTCAGGTCTTCATCGCCGACGGGTGGCGGAAGCCGGAAGGGCTCTGCGACAGCGCGTGGGAAAGCATGTCCGCCTTCGTGATGGCGCTGGCACACGGCGGGGAAAATTTCTACGACGGCTGGATGAAGAATCCGAAGTCCGCCATGATCTCCTGCAACGACGGGTTCCGCCCGGTGAGTTTTCTTCTCGAAACCGTCGAGGAGCCGTGAAGTGACCGTGCGGCCAAGATGCTCCGTGCCGCTTTGCTCTCTTCCTGCTGCGCCGCTGCAGTCACAACAGGAGCGTTGTTTCCGATCCTGAGAACGCGGCAAAAGTGATTCCCGGACATCTTTTTCGCATGAAGCCGACCGCCGTTCCCAATCGAAAAAAGGGAAAAAAGGCCGGAAATGATGGAATTTTCGGGCGCAAAGGTTTGTATTTTTCAGGTTCGCGGTGTATATTATGCAGATACACGAGAGAAGATCCCGTGAAGAGGAGCAGTCGCCGGAGTGTTGACTACATGATCGGCGGCTTTGTTTTTTGGAGCGGTCTCCCGGGCATCGGGAGAAGGCTCCGGGGTGATTTTTAGGGAACGAACGGATGAAGCTTGGTCTTGTCGAACATTTGAAGCGGAATATGGCGGCCGCCGCCTTGAACAGCCTCATGAAGCTGTTCTTCCCCTTTCTGAACAGAACGCTCTTTCTTTGGGTCATGGGCCCCGCCTACCTGGGACTCAACGGCCTCTTCTGGTCGATCCTGGGGGTGCTCTCGCTGGCCGAACTGGGCTTCGGCACCGCGGTCGTTTCCGCCATGTACAAACCCGTGGCCGACGACAACCGGAAACTTCTCTGCGCTTACTTGTGCTTCTACCGGACCCTCTACCGCTGGGTCGGGGCCGCGATCTTCGTCGTGGGACTGTGCCTGCTCCCCTTCCTCCGCTACCTGGTCCACGGCAGCGTTCCGGCTGACGTAAATCTGCATGTGCTCTACGTCATCCACCTGACCAACACCGCCGTGAGTTACTTCCTCTTCTCCTACCGGGGGGCGGTGCTCAAGGCCTATCACCGCAACGATGTGGAAAACAATATCCGCACCGGGGTCTCCGCCGCCCAGTATCTGGCGGGGTTCGCCATTCTGTGGCTCACGCGCAACTACTACGGCTACGTGCTCTGCACGGTGTTCTTCACCGTGGTGCAGAATCTGCTGATCCTGCGTCACTCGCAGCGTCTTTTTCCCGAGATCCTGCCCGAAGGCGATCTGTCGGACTCCCTGCGCAGCAAGATCAAGGAGGACGTTACCTTCATTTTCATGCACCGGGTAGGCGGCGCCATCACCGGTTCCATGGGCAATCTGCTGATCTCGGCCTTTCTCGGGCTGGTGGCCGTTGCGGCCTACGGCAACTACTACTACGTGGTCACCGCCGCGGGCGGCGTCGTCTGGGTCGCCTATCACTCCATGAATTCCGGTTTCGGCAACTGCATCAATACCGAGAGCCGGGAAAAAAGTTTCGAGATTTTCATAAAATTCAACCGCCTGGTGGGTATCGTCATCCTCTGGTGCGCGGCGATGATGGCGGCCCTCTACCAGCCTTTCCTTCATGAGTGGACCCGGTGCGTCCGCGGCGGCATGGAGCGTCACTTTCTCACGGCCATTCTCATGGTGCTTTACTTCTACTTGCTGCAGTCCCGGCAGGTCCTGCTTTCCATCAAGTCGTCGGCGCGGCTTTGGCGCCCGGACTGCTGGAAACCCATCGTGGCCGGGGCGGCCAATCTCCTCTTGAGCTCTCTCTTCATCATCCATCTGCCGGAGCCCTACAAACTCGACGGCGTGATCTTTTCCTCCGTCCTCACGATGGGCGCCATCCAGTTCCCATGGGAAGCCTATGTGGTTTTCACCAACCTCTTCGACCGGAAGCAGGCCCGGATCTACTTGCGTTCCGAGGCTGAACTCTTCGGGCTCGCGGTGCTCCTGTGCGCCTCCACCTGGGGCGTGGCCGCGCTGATCCCCAAAAGCGGCTTCACGGGCGTGATCATCAAGGCCGTCGCGGCCGCCGTCTTCGCCGGAGGCCTGCTTGCGGCCTATTTCAGGCAGGATATGCTCGATGTCTTGAAGAAGGTCTTTCCCGGCTTACTCGGGGGCAGGGAGATCCCGCACAAAATGTAAGGAACGGGAGTCTAACCGTTCTTCTTCCGCCCCTTGCGTTCGCTCAGGGGGAAATAGAGCAGCTGGAAGTACAGTTTCGCCGGCCAGACGATCCCTTTCGCCGCCAGACGGAGCAGGGGCAGCGCGGCCCTTTTGGGCGCGGAGGCCCGCCGGGCGAGGGCCCGGAGCTGTTCCGCCCCCGGCGGAGCGAAGAGTTCCGCCAGCGCCTTCCGGCGGTCGCCGTTCGATATCTTCCGGGACGTGACCGGGTGAAAGAGAAACCAGCAGAGGATCGCCAGCCACTGATTGCTCCAGATGTCCAGCAGATCTCCGGGGAGTGCGGTGTCGGCGGCGAAGGCCAGCAGGGAGCGGACTTGGCTCATCAGGTCGAACACCAGCCGGGGGGAGTGCTCCGTGGTGAGCGAGTTGGCCCGGCGGCGGTAGACGTAGAAGACTTCGTCCACATAGGCGAATTTTTCGGCGGCGAACCAGACCCGCGGAGCCCACTCGAAATCCTCCATCAGTTTCCCCGCCGTCTGGTAGAAGCGGCGTTCCCGCAGGAAGGCCGTCCGGTAGGCGCACAACCAGGTGTAACTGCGGAATTGGCCGCCGGGCCGACCGGCCCGGCGGAGCGCTTCGACCCCCGAAAAGACGCCCGCGGCATCTTCGGGGCGGAAATTGGTGAGGCGGGGAGCCTTGGTCAGATCCGCCGTCTCGTCGGGGGTGCTCACCCCGGCGAAGGCGAGGATGTCCACCCGGCCCGTCTCCCGCAGTTTCTGCGCGAGGCGCTCCAGCTGCCGTTCCATGAGCCAGTCGTCCCCGTCGAGGACCACCAGATATTCGCCTTTCGCGTGGTCGATGGCGTAGTTGCGGGTGGAGGCGACGGCGCCGCTTTTCGGGGCGGAAACCACCTCGAATCTCGGATCCTTGCGCGCCTGTTCCCGACAGAGGGCCAACGAGTTGTCGGTGGACTCCTCCACATAGCAGATCGCCTCGAACTCCCGGAAGGTCTGAGTTGCAACGGATTCGAGTGCTCGGGGCAGGTAGGGCTCCGTCTGGTAGCCCGAGAGGATGACGGTGAAGAGGGGACGGGAACTCATGGGGCGGTCTTCCTCTCCTCGTCGTTCAGGATCCCGGTCAGAAGTTCGTGCTGGCTTTCGAGATAGGCCTGCCGGGTGAAGAGCCGGGCCCGTTCCGCGCAGTGTTCGCGCTTTGCGCGGCGGAAGCTCTCGTCCGAAACCAGACGGGCGAGGATCCGCGCGCCCTCTTCCACCGTGTGCCAGGCGAGCTCCGGATCGTCCACGATCTCGCAGGGCCCCCCCTCATCGGGGACCACGGGGATGATCCCGGCTTTCAGATATTCCGTCACGGCGATGCCGAAGGATTCGTCCCGCTCGGCGTGGAGGGCGAAGGTGCCCGAAAGGAGAAAGGCCGCCTTCTCTTTCCCGTAGCGGGGGCCGACGAGACGGAGCCAGTCTCTCCGCGCGGCGATGGCCCTGATCAGCATCACGTAAGCGGAGTGGTTCAGCGGGCCCGCCAGTTCGAGTTTCAGGTCCTTCCCCGAAAGCGCCCGCGCGCGGTCCGTCATGGTGATGATGTCCAGGATCCGTTTTTCCGGGAAGAGGTGGCCCAGAACGACGACCTTGAGTTCGTCCCGCTCCTGCGTTTTTTCCGGAAACTCGAAGACCGTGGGAGGATAGAAGACGCAGCCGTTGAACTCCCCGTAAAAGGAGCGCATGAGTTTTTCCACATAGTGCGAATTGGGGTAGATCCGTTCCCGGGGATCGGCGAGGATCTTCCTGGTGGAGCGCATGCCCAGAAGGGGCCGGAGCAGCGTTTCCGCGAAGAACGTGCGGAGCTGTCGGCGGAGCCGGGCGAGCCCCTTGAGCGGAGGCCGGCCGTTCAGATAGTCGATGAAACCGTTGTCTCCGAACTGCCGCAAAAGAAAGACGAAGTGGTGGGCGGGCTTGCCGAAGTCGAACATGTTGACCGTGGAAATGCAGATGTCGGCCTTTTTCGCCAGCTGTTTCAGCCGGTGCGTCCGGTAAAAGGGCAGGATTGCATCCAGCTTTCGGAGAAGGGAATTTGCGGGTTTGACGTATTCGATCCTGAGTTTTTCGAGGTCGACGGGAAAGTTCAACGTCTCCGCCGCGTGGGCCACGTCGGAGCGCCAGTTCAGCGCCAGAGTGACTTCGCAGCTTTTCTGGAGTTCCGCAATGAAGGACAAGGGCGTGACTTCGCCGCCCCCCAGCGCGCGATTGAATTCCGAAAAGTAGATGAGAATCCGTTTCATTGCCGCCTCATTTGCCTGATTTGAGTTTCAGCAAGGGGAAGTAAAACCAGAGGAAGAACATTTCCGCCAGTCCCCCCGCGCCGGGGTGCCGGAAGAAGAATTTGACCCACCACCCGGCGATCTTCCGGCTGCGCTTGGCCGCCTTGAGGAGCAGATCGAAGTCGCCGAAGCCCCCGGCGAAGATGATCTTCAGCGTCTCCAGCCGCTCCTTCCGGGGTATCTGCCGGACGAAAAGGCCGCTGAACCACTTGCTCAGCAGAATGTAGATCCACTGGGTGGACCAGCAGGCGCTTATCCGCGGGTCGAAGCCCGGCTCCCTGGACACCTTCGCGTGGAAGGCGAAAAGGGAGTGCAGAATGATGGCGAAGTCCTTGTGAAAATATCCCGCTCCGCGGGCCGCCGTGGAGACCGAGTTGGCCCGGATCCGGTAGAGGTAGAAGGGCTCGTGCAGGGGGACCACCCGGCTCGCCAGATAGAGGGCGCGGGGAGAAAACTCGCTGTCCTGCCGCCGGAGCCCGTAGATGCACTTGAGATCGTGTTCGATCAGGAACTCCCGCCGGAAAACCGTCATCTGAAGCATGGGGCAGGGGTAGATGTCGAAGCGGGCGATGAAGAGGACCGCTTCGGGGCCGGTCAGTTCGGCGGGGGAGTGCTCGGGGGGATAATTTTCCCGGAGTTCCCGTTTGTCGGTGCCCTCCGTATGGGCGACGATGGCGCAGGGGTAGAGGTCGGCGCCGGGCCGGTTCCCGATCTTTTCCGCGATCCGGGCGAGGGACTCTTCGGCGATGGTGTCGTCGCCATCCAGATAGATCACATATTCGCCGCGGGCCATGTCGGTGCCGATGTTCCGCGTGGCGGAGCAGGAGCCGCTGCGCTCGCAGTTGAAGACGCGGAACCGGCTGTCCTTCGCCGCGTACTCCCGGACGATCTTTTCGGTATCGTCCTTCGAATCTTCCACGCCCGCCAGAAGCTCCCAGTCCTGAAACGACTGGTTCAGGATCGAATCGAAACATTCCCGGATGTAGGGGGCTACATCACAGCAGGGAACGACCAGAGAAAAAAAAGGTTTCATGGATCCATCCTTGCCTTCTTCCGCCCGTGCGTTCTTCGCACCCGGAAGATATACTTCCGCATAATATATCACGTTTCGAGGGGAAAAGCAAATGTTTTCGAAGGGGAAAGTTCAGAGTTTTTCCTCATTTCCCGGTCCGCAGCCCAGAAGTTTCAGCAGACGGCTGCGGATCCTGCGCCACAGGGGCCGGGGCCGGGTGAAGTCCGCGGCGGCCGCGGCGAACCCGTGTTTCCTCAGCGCCCGGAAGAAAAGATCCCGGTCGGGGTGCAGGCCGCCGGGGCGGTGCAGGTAGTGCTGGTCGATGTCCGCGAGGGTGCATTTCCTGATCTCGAGCGCTTCCGCCGCGTCCTTGAGCAGCGCCGCCCCGCGGGGGGTGTTCACGAGCAGCGTGGAAACGCCCGTGTTGTCGTCCCATTCGGGCGCGAAGGCGGCGAAGCGCCAGTTGTCCGCGATGGTCAGATCGGAGTTGCGCCGCACCCGCGTGTACGGACACGCCGCGCAGGCCCGGCGGTTGATGATCCCCGAGAGGAAGAGCCGGAAATAGGGGTCGTGGTCGCAGTCCTCCAGATAGGTGCTCCCGTCTGCGAAATCGACGCCCATCCGCATGGGGACGCAGCCGAGTTTTCCGTCCCGGCAGCGGACCTGGCGGACCGCGGAACCCCGTTGGGCCGCCAACTCCCGCAGATAGGCCTGGAAGACCTTGGGGGAGGGGGACCCGTGGCAGATGAAATCCACCGTGACGAGACCTTCGCTTCCGCCCTTTTCCCCGAGAAAAGCGTAAAGGGCCGCGACCTGGCAGGGGGTCCCCGAAAAGAGGACCTCTTTCCCCGAATCGAGGAGTTTCTTCACTTCCGGAAAGATGCCGGCGGTGTCGCTCTGGACGTACTTCGACCCCCGCATGGCGTCTCTTGCGGCCGGATCGGAGCCGATCGTGTGCCGGACCTGGAGGTCGGACGTCCACACCGCCCCCGCCACGGCCCCGCCCCGCGCCAGCACGGCGTCGGAGAGAGCGGTGAAAGCGCCGCCAGAGGTGCTTTTTTCGCGGACCGCCCGCTCCTTGTGGCGAACGGAGCAGAACTCCGGGTCGTCCGTCCGCGGCGGAAAATCGGCGTTGACCGGACAGGCTTTGCGGCACTTGCCGCATTTCACGCATTTGGCGAAGTCGATCTCAGGATAGGAAAAACCGTCCGCGTCGGGCGTCACGCGCAGCGCCTGCGCGGGACAGGCCGCGGCGCAGGCTCCGCACCCGAAGCAGAGCCGGGCGCCGTTGATGAACTCAAGCGTTTCTTTTTTCGTTCCCATGGGAAGCAGCTTTCAGCGTTCGAGCAGGTCCGCAAGTTTGGCGGCCCGGAGCTGCCGCAGCTGACGTTTGGTGAGCCCGGCGACGGGAACGGGGCGCACTTTTCCGTACTCGAGGAGCGTTTCCAGCGCTTCGGGGCAAAGCCGCTTCTTACCCGTCACCTGCAATCCCTTGCCCGTTCCGTCGGGGGAAAGTTCCGCTCCGCCGGGCAGGGGACGGTTGCACACCGTCCGCAGCGCCATGATGTTGAACTGGAAAAGACCGACGCAGTAGCGTTTCCAGAGCCGTCCGGGCTCCTGGAAGACCCGGTAGATCCACTCCGTGCCGCTGCGCTGCATCCAGCGGGGGGCCCGTTTGACGGCTCCGGCGATGAAGTTGAAGGTGCCGCCCACCCCCATGGCGACGCCGCAGTCGAGGCGGCGGCGGTTGCGCTCCAGCCACAGCTCCTGCTTGGGGTTGCCGAAGCCCACCAGCAGGATGGCGGCTCCCGAAGCGTTGATCTTTGCGCAGAGCTCCCGGTCTTTTTCTTCGGCGTCGGGGGCGTCCAGGCGGACGAAGGGGCAGTCCAGTTCGATCTCAAGGCCCGGATGGCGGCTTGTGAGCAGTTCGGCGGCCCGCCGGGTGTACTCCTCGGCCCCCCCCAGGAAGAAGAGCTTGCGGCCCTCTCTGGCGGCACGTTCGGCGATGAGGGGAACGAGGTCGGCTCCCGTGACCCGTTCGGGCAGGGGCGTCCCCTGCAGTTTGCTCAGCCAGACGAGGGGCATGCCGTCGGGGACCGTCAGATCGGCCCGGCGGAGTATGGCGGCAAGGGCCGGATCCCGCGGGAGATCCCGGAAGGGCGACCAGGTGTTGACGATGAAGTCCACGTTGACCGTGGCGACGCAGCGGCATCCTTCTTCGCCGGGGCCCTGGGCTGCGAACAGGAAGATGCGGTCGAGAGCCTGTTCGGCGGTGAGGGCGTCGAAGGGCAGTCCCAGCAGGACGGGACGGGATTCACTTGTTTTCGGTGACGGCATGGATGATCCTTTCGACATGGTTCTTCCAGGTGAACTGCGCGGCGCGGCGGTGTCCCGCTTCGATGAGTTCCGCCCGCAGTTCCGGGGACTCCAGCAGACGTTTCAACGCGTCGGCGACGGCGTCGGGGTCCTTCGGATCGAAGAGCAGCGCGGCCCCCCGGCCCAGCTCCGCCAGCGAGGAGCAGTCGGAACAGGCGCAGGGGATCCCCAGATCCATCGCTTCGATGAGGGAGAGGCCGAACCCCTCGAAGAGGGAGGGGAAGACGTAGGCCGCGGCCCCCGGTAGAGGTCTTCGAGGTCTTCGTCGGCGACGAAGCCCGGCAGCAGGATCCGGTCGGCGAGGGGCGAGGCCGCCGCTCTGGCGCGGATGATCTCCGCCCCGTGCCAGTCGGCGCCCCCCAGCACCAGACGGTAACGCTCCGTGAAAGAGGCGGGGAGTTTTTCGTAGGCTTCGATGAGCGTGTACTGATTTTTGGCGGGATGTTCCAGCCGGGAAATGTAGAGCAGATATCCCCCCTTTTCGAGACCGTATCGTTTCAGGACCGTGCCCGCGGGCTTCGCCGTGCGTTCGGGCAGGCCGTTCCAGCTGACGATGATCTTTTCGCGGGGGATCCCGAGGAAGGCGGTCATGTCGTCGGCCGTGGCTTCGCTGATGGCCACGGGGAACTCCGCCCGGCAGATGAAGAAGGGGAGCACCTTCTTCTGGTAGAACATGCGGAACCCGTCGTATTTGCCGGGCACGCGGTGGGCGGCCAGGTCGTGGACTACCGCCGCCGTGGGAACGGAACAGAAAGCCGCCGCCCGGCGGTTGGCCGCGGCGAGGTAGAAGAGGTCGAAGCGCCCTTTTCTGATCTTGAAGGGCAGGATGAAGAGGTGCCACAGCATGCTCAGGACGGGGCGGCGGGTCCACTTCGGGGCGACGATCAGGGGGAACCCGGCGAAATCCTGCACTGCTTCGGGCTCCGCCGCGACCGTCACCTCGTGGCCGGTCTCCTTCAGGGCCTTCAGGGCGTTCCGCATGTAGACCGAGATCCCCGAGCGGCCGTGATCGAAGGGGATCGCGCTGAAAAGTATCCTCATCGGAGTTCCCCCTTGACCCAGAGACGGAACTTGCGGAGATATTCCTGCTCGGAAAAGCGTTCCCGCACCAGTTCCCGGCCCCGCCGCCCCAGCCGGAGCCGCAGTTCCCGGTCGCCGAGGAGTTTATCCACGGCCCGTGCGAAGCCGGGGATGTCCCGGGGCGGCACCGCCAGTCCCGTGACGCCGTCCTCGAGCCATTCGCCGATGCCGCCCGTTCGGAATGCCGCGACGGGAAGTTCGCGGGCCAGAGCCTCGGGGCCCACCAGGCCGAAGGGCTCCTGCCAGAAGAAGGGGAATACGGCGACATCGCTCGATGCGTAGAGCTTTTCCGGGTCGGCCACCCAGCCGGCGAAGGTGACTTTTTTCGCCACGCCCAGCTCGGAAGCGAGGCATTCCAGCTCGGGCCGCTGGCCCCCGTCGCCGGCGACGGTCAGACGGTAATCGTGTTCGAGGAGCGCCAGCGCGCGGAGCAGCTGGTTCACCCCCTTGCCCCGGATCAGCTGGCCCGTGAAAAGGAGCCGGGGAATGTCGTGTTCTTCATGCACGGGGGCTTCCGGCGGCACGGGGATGGGGGGCGGTATCACCGCGACCTGCTCCGGGGCGAAACCGTTGAGGATCAGGTTCTGCCGCATGAATCCCGACAGCACCGCCACGCGGGGGATCCGCCGCAGGAGCCGGAGCCGATCCCGCGCCCCCGTGGTCCGGGCGGCCAGCTCCGCGAAAAATCCTCCCCGCCAGTGACGCGGCGAAGTCGCCATGGCGCAGAGCCCGCAGCGGAACAGGGAGTAGGGGCGGTGACACTCCTTCCGGCCGAAGGGTGTGTAGCGGTAGGTGCGCGGGCAGTAACATTCGTGGTCGTGGACGTAGAGGGCCAGCCGGTCGCCCCGGCTTTCGATGAGGCGCTCCAGAAAGTCCGTGTCGGTGATCCGGTGGACGACGATGAAGTCCGGCTCGGGCAGGGCGTCGGGCGGGAAGATCCGGTCGAAGTTTTCCGCAAAACGTTCCCGGTCCCGGTCGGGCCGCTGGAAACAGCCGTACACCGTCGCCCCGGCCTGCCGCAGCAGCCCCGCCGTCTGGAAGATGAAACGCTCGATCCCCCCGGCGAACCCGGCCCGTTCGGAAATGAAAAGGATGCGCATTTCAGCGGGAACTTTCATCTTCGACCTTCCGGTAAAAATCCGCCAGGATCCCGGTGATGTTCCGCCAGGAGTAGGTTTCGCAGGCTTCGCGTTTCGCGTTCAGGACCATGCGGCGCGTACCTTCCGGATCCCGGCGGCAGGCGTCCACGGCAGCGACGATGGTCCCGGGGGCTCCGGGGTCGCAGAAGCGGCCGTTTTCCCCCTCGCGGACCAGGTATTTCAGCCCTCCGACGCGCGAGGCGATGACCGGGACTCCGGCGGCCCAGGCTTCCAGCACGGCGATGCCGAAGGGCTCGTGGCACGAGGGCAGCACGAAAAAGTCCGCCGCATGGAGCGCGGCGGGGAGCAGGTCGTCGTCGGCGGAAACTCCGGGGAGCCACAGCACCCGGTCGGCCAGATCGAGGGTCTCGATCGTTTCGCGCATTTCCTGCGCATACCACTCGGCGCTCACGGGGCCGATGAGGACCACGCCCGCGTCTTCGCCCCGGTCCCGGAGCAGCGCCGCCGCGCGGAGCAGGGCCTGCTGATTCTTCTGGTAGTCGATCCGGGCGATGCAGACCAGCAGCAGCCGTTCGGGGGGAATGCCGTATTTTTGCCGCAGGTCGAGATCCACCTTGCGATCGAAGCGTTCGGCGTCGATGCCGTTGGGCAGATAGAGGATCTTGCGGTCGGGATACTTTTCGCGGAGCAATTTTTCCTCGTTGGCGCCCACGCAGATCAGCGCGTCGGCCGCGGCGGCGACGTCGAAGCGCCGGCCGGCCAGAAGATCCAGCAGCGCGCCGTAACGCACCGTTCGCCGCGTGGGGCGGAGCATTTCGCGCATCTCCTGTTCGGGGATGTCCATGCACCCGCCGTGAAAGGAGATGACGGCGGGGATCCCGAGCTTGTGCGCCTCGAGGATGGCCGTCTGGGCGATCCGGCCGCCGCAGTGGATGTGGATCAGGTCCCATCCGCCCTCGCGCAGGGCTTGGGTCAATGGGGCGGAAATGGGGTTGCCCCCTTTCTTGTCGAGAGCCTTCCGGGCCTCGGGGCTCAGGGGCCAGTAGGGGTAGAAGTAGTCGAAGCGCCGGATGGGGATGTTTTCCCGCACTTCGTCGCCCGCGGCGGAGCAGGCTTTCGTGGCGCAGATGACCGATTCGATGCCGTGCTCCTTCAGGTGCTTCGCGGTGTTCCAGACCACGGTCTCGGTGCCGCCCCACTCTTCGAAGGCGAAGCGGCGGACCACGTGGGCGATCTTAAGTTGCGGACGTGCTCCGGACATGGTCCCGGACTCCTTTCCAGTGATAGAAACGCTGAACGAAGCGGCGCACGGGCGCGCCGGGCAGCTCCTTCAACCCCGCCGGGCGGGCCAGCAGGAACGCCGCGTCGCGCAGGGATTCCATCCCCGCCGAAAGCATCTCGCGCAGCAGGTTCGGCTTGTCGCCGAAAATGACCGCGTCGGCGGCGCCTTCGCCGTAGAAACGCTTCTTCAGCTGGGCGACGGTGTAGTTGTGGGAGTGTTCCACCTGCGCTTCGGGCGCGTAGACGATCCGCATGGGCCGCCGGTGGGCCCACTCCACGTCCTCCGAGAAGCGCAGATCCTCGTCGAAGGGATTTTTCACCAGGTCTTCCCGGAATGCCGCCGAGGTGGCGAGGGAAAAGAAGAAGCGCCACTTCGCCGCCTCGCGGCCGTCGCCGAAGGCCCGCAGATTGTCCTTGCGGACCAGCCAGGCCGCATCAGGCCGGGCCAGCTGATTGCCGTAGACC
Source organism: Lentisphaeria bacterium (assembly GCA_017443585.1). GTDB lineage: Bacteria > Verrucomicrobiota > Lentisphaeria > Victivallales > Victivallaceae > UBA1784. The sequence goes on from JAFSYV010000348.1 coordinate 22,719, forward strand.
GCGTCGGCCCGGCCTTCCAGCAGGGGCGCGATGAGCTCCGCCAGCCAGCGGTCGTTCACGGGGACGGCGTCGGCGGTGTTGAAGACGATCACGTCGCCGCGGCTGTGGCGGATCATGTAGTTCAGCCGGGCCCCGGGTAGGTAGGGCCCTTCGGGCCGGGGCAGGCGGCGGGCGCCGGGAAAGGCGTCGATAATCTCCGGCGTACGGTCGGAGGAGCCGTCGTCGCAGCAGACGAGCTCGAAGGGCAGCGGACACTTCTGGCCGGCCGCCGCCTGAAGGGTCCGGCCGATGAATTCTTCATCGTTGCACGAACGGATCAGGATGCTGACGAGACGGCACATGTCGGGGGATGACGCCGGGGGTTACGGCTGGGCGGCGAAGGCCGTCATGGCCTCGGCTTCGGTGGCGTAGATGTCGAAGATCCGGCAGACCTTGGTGATGTCGAAGACGATCTTGGGGCGGGGCTGGAGACAGCACAGCTTCAGGGCGCGGTTGTTGGTGTTCATCCACTGCAGAATGGCGACCAGCGCGCCGAGGCCGGAAGAATCCACGTGCTCCATCTTTTCCAGATTGAAGAGCACCTTGCGGCTGTCTTTCAGACGTTCGAACATGGTGTCCTTGAACTCCTCGGAACACGAGGCGACCAGACGTCCCGAAAGAGTCACTTTCAGGACATCGTTTACCGTTTCGAAATGATACTCCATGCGTCACATTCCTTTCCTGTTTTCATATTCGTTTCCGTCATGCATATAAAATAGCCTCGCTTCGCCTTTTTTTCAAGTCCGGAACGGCCGAAAACACCTTCTATTGCCCCTTTTTTTTCCGGCCGCTCCCGCGCAGAACCGCCCGGCGTTTGCTTCCGGAGCTTCGAAAATCGGCGATTTTCATGAGAACTTAAGGAATTTTGCGTTTTTCAGGAGAAAATCACCGTCATCCAGCTTGAAAAAAATGTGAACTGAGGCTATATTATATGAAGTAGGTTTCCGGGGAGGCCTTTGTGAGACGTATGTCTCACGTCGCTTCGGCGTGCGTGTTCGGTCTTCCCGGAAGTCCGGCAGGGAAGGAAGTTCGTGAGAACGATCACCGGATTCTTGAGGAAGAGGTTTCGATGTTGACTTTTGAAGAGAGCGATTTAACGATGACCGCGCCGGTCGCGGGGCATCACCCGGTGCTGCTGGTGAGCCGCAGCGGGCAGCTTACGCTTTCGCTGAACGATTTTTTCCGGGATTCGGACATCTCCCTCGTTTCCGTTGGAAGCTGCTGCGACGGCATCCGGCGTTTCAAGCAGGAGCAGTTCGAGGCGGTGATCACCGACCTCGGCTTGGAGCCCGACGACGGGATCCGGTTGCGGCAGGCGGTACACCAGGTGGATGCGAAGATCCCCGTCCTCTTTCTCACGTCTCCCTCCCGCTGGTCGGACAGCTCCCTCATGGATCTGATCGCGGAGGACCCCCACTCCTACTACATCCCGGAAAACGGAGACCGGGAGTTCATGCTGGCCAAACTGCATCAGGTCATCCACACCTATGAAGCGGAAACCTCACTGAGCGTCCTCAAGGGCAGGGTCGCGAAGAGCTGGTTCCTCGCGGGCCGGGTCCAGCAGGCCATGCTCCCCCCCTGGGTGCACTTCAGTCCCAACTACGAGTTCAGCTGCCTTTACCACCCCTTCACCAAGGTGAGCGGCGACCTTTTCGAATGGCTGCCCCTGGACGAGGACCGCGCCCTCTTCATTTTCGGCGACGTTTCCGGTCACGGGACCCATTCGGCTCTGGCCATGACGGCCATTCAGTCCTTCCTTTCCCAGCTCGTCATGCAGGACCGGGAACGGGCCGAACACCCCGAGCTGATCGTCGCCGACATCAACGATTTCTGCTCCCGGCGGCTGCGCAGCATCGTCTACATGGGGACGCTGGTGGCCTATATGGACTTCGGGAAGAATCTCCTGCGCTACCAGAACGCGGGCTACGTGGACGTCCTCTGCGTGGACAGCAGAACCGGAGAGGTCATCGACATCAACCCGGAAGGGAAGGGCAGCATTCCGCTGGGCCTGGTCCCGGATGCCGCGTACACCGCGGCGGACACCGTGGAGTACCACTTCGAGGACTCCTCGGTTTTTCTCTTTTCCTCGGACGGGCTCATGGACCTTTCCCGTGACCGGGAGGGCCGGAAGTACATGGACATGGAAACGTACAGGCATTTCAGCTGCGTGCTGGCCAAGGACGCCCGCCGGGTCGAAAAAACCGTCGCACTGCCCTTCAGGTGTCTCCACAATCTCGAACAGCTGGGGTACATCTATCCCCAGGACGATCTCACCATGGTCATGGTCCGGAAGCCCCGGCTCACCAGCCGGGAGTACGTCTTTTCGTGCCGGGTCCCCGCGGACAGCAAGTCGGCGGACGACATCTGCCGGCGGGCCGGGGAGTTCGTTCAGAAATACTACGGGGACGAGTCCCTCTCGGTGAGCACGGAACTGCTCCTCGAGGAGTATCTGGTCAATGTCATCATGCACGGGCTCGACGCCTACGAGAAACTCAGCGAGTACATCGCCGTCGAAATCGTCGCCCACGACCGTGAACTGAAACTCATCGTCTGGGACCGCGGCAAGGAGTGGGACGGGCTCTGGCTTACCCGCCGCCATGCCGAGGAGTCCATGGACCACCTGAACCGGACCATGGCGGACTCCGGCCGGGGGATCCCCATTATCAGCACGATCGCCTCGCGGATCTCGCGTCACCGCTTCTGCGGCCTGAACGAGACCACCTTCATCATCCCGCGTTCCGGCGGGGCGGCCGGGGAAGGACGGTGAGCGCCATGAGTTCGAAGAACAGAGCCCATCTGTCCAGGGAGATCGAGAATGTCCTCGAGGAGATGTCCGACCGGAGGAACAATCGGGCGAAGGCCGGATTCAAGATGATCGTGTGGAAAAGTTCCATCTGGTTCGCTTATGCCCTCAAACGCTTCGTGGACATCGTGTTTTCCATCGCGGCGCTGGTGGTGCTTGCTCCGTTGTTCCTCGTCATTGCCCTCGCCATCAAGCTGACCTCGCCGGGGCCGGTGTTCTTCGTGCAGGTCCGGGTGGGGCGCTACGGCAAGACCTTCACCTTCTACAAGTTCCGCAGCATGTACGAGGATGCCGAAGCGCGCAAGGCGGCGCTGATGGCGCGGAACGAATCCGCCGACGGCATCATCTTCAAGATGGCCGACGACCCCCGGATCACTCCCGTTGGCAAGTTCCTCCGCCGGACCAGCATGGACGAACTGCCCCAGTTCCTGAACGTGCTCTTCGGAGACATGAGCCTGGTGGGGCCCCGGCCCCCGGTGCCTTCCGAAGTCCGCCAGTACCCCCTCGAAGCCCTCAAGCGTCTGAACGTCCGTCCGGGGCTGACCTGTCTCTGGCAGGTTTCCGGCCGCAGCGACATCCCCTTTAAGGAGCAGGTCCGGCTGGACAAGGAGTACATCAGCTCCAGATCCTTTTTCCGGGATCTGGTGATCCTGTTGCGGACCATACCCGCCATCCTGAGCGGGAAGGGAGCGTATTGAGCCATGAACGTGTGTCTTTACATCGGCACCCCCAAGGACGAGTGGTCCCGGCAGTTCTTTCCCGAAAAGAGCCCTGCCGAACTGCCGGTGGCGGGGAAGACCTGGGTCAATCACGTCGTGGATATCTGTTCGCTCCTCGAAGTGCCCGAAGTCTACGTGGCCGACTGCTTCTACCGCGAGGCGCTGGTCTCCCGGCTGGGCGGCGGCGCCCTCTGGTCCCTGAACATCCACTGCCTGCGGAGTTTTCCCTGCGCAACTCCCGAAGAGCTGCTGCGCCGGCATGCCGGGGCCATCGACGGATCCGACGAACTGCTCTTTTTCTGGGGGCTCGTCCTGCCCGATATCCAGGAGCCGAACGAGATCTTCAGCGAGCTCCGGCCCGTGGGAAAGCCCTCCGGCGCGCTTCCCGAAGGCATCTATCTGCTCCGCGGCGGAGAGCTCTTCGAGTGCTGCTGTCCCCTGTACCGACTGGACTCCCTGAGGAGCTATTTCGATCTGAATTTCCGGCTCCTCGACCGTCCCGGCGTCTACAATCTGCCCGGATACTCCACCGTCAACGGGTGCAGCATCGGCATGAACGTGCTCATCAAACTCGACTGCGAGCTGGAGCGTCCGGTCATCCTGCAGGACAACGTCTGTCTGGAACGGGGCGCTTATCTCCACAACGGAGTCATCGTGGGGAGAGAGGTGCTGGTGGACGAA
>JAFSYV010000349.1 GCA_017443585.1 Lentisphaeria bacterium
GCCATCGCCGCCTGGGCCGACGGCACCGTGGCCATCGGGACCTTCGCTCCGGAACGGACGAACCGGCGTCTGGCCCCCTTCGGCGGCCTGCCGGGAAAGCCCGCGGGGGATCCGGGATCGCTGCGCTGGATCTATCCCATCGCAGCCGGAGAGGCGGCGGGAGACTGAACGGAAGGGAGAAAGCTCACTTGAGCTTCTTGATCTCGTCGATGAAGGCGTCCACGTCGGCGAACTGCCGGTAGACCGAGGCGAAGCGGACGTAAGCCACCTGATCGATCTCCCGGAGCCGCGCCATGACCCGGCGGCCGATCTCCTCGCTGGAGACCTCCTTTTCGAAGTCCCGCAGCAGCGAGTTGGTGATCTTGCGGACCAGCTCCTCGATCTGCTCCTGGGAAAGACGGCGGTAGCAGGCGTGGGCGAGCCCCGTCCGGAGCTTGGCGGGATCGAATTCCTCCCGGTTCCCGGTGCGCTTGATGACGGTGAGTTCGTCCGGCACGATGGATTCGATGGTGGTGAAGCGGCCGCCGCAGGCGAGGCACTCCCGGCGGCGGCGCACGATGGGCTCTTCTTTGCTGCCCCGTGAGTCAACGACCTTGTCGTTGTCGGCACCGCATCTCGGACAACGCATAAACTTTCTTCACTCCTGTTCCAGAAGCATGAAGCCTATTTCGAACAGAGGCATGAGGACCACGCCCGGACACTTGAGCCGGGTGGAGCGCACGAAATAGTCCACCGCCCGGACGAGATCGTTCCAATCCCGGCGGCGCAGGGCGCCCCGGCTGACCGAGGAGTGATCCGCCACGGGGATGATCGCGACGAGGGAACGGTTCCCCGCGGCGGCGGTGTAGCCCCGGACCAGCGCCGAGGGCACGTTGCCGGAACACTGGACCATGACGCCGTCGAAGCCTGCGAAGTCGGAGACCCGGCCCCGTGAAAGGGAGCCCGCCGCACACCAGGCGGGGTAGAGATCGGGCAGTTCCACCGTGAGGGGGATCCCGTTGAGTTTCGCCTTCATCTCCCTGAACACCTCGATGGAGGCCCCGGCGAGCTTGTCGTTGTCCAGCCCCTTGCCGAAAGTCAGGTCGCTCCAGATCCAGATCATGCCGGGGATCTGGTCGGCGCCGTTGGCCCTGGTGAAAAGGTGGGGCTCGAAGCGGGCCGTCACTCCGGCCAGCTTGGCCTGAGGGGGCAGCGTCTCGTTGAACTTGATGATCTCGGCGGCCAGATCGGGGAGCTTGCGGTATTGGGGCAGGAAGGAGCGCACCAGGGCGTTGCCCCGGAAGCGGTGCCTGAAATCCCCCTGACGGATCATCAGTTCCACCGGGATCTTTTCGGCGGCGGCGGCCGTGACCAGCCCCCGGAGCTCGTCGTCGAGTTCCTTTTCGGAGGAGATGTAGCAGTACAGCCGGTTGAATCCCAGCTGCCGGACGATCTTCATGATCTCGGCTGCGGGAAGGAGGCGGTGGCGGTAGGAGCTCAGGGGAACGCCCACGCCCCGGACCTTGAGCGGGGAAAGCGCCCGGCGCAATGCGGCGGCCCGGCGCTCGACGGTGGCCTTCTGCGCCGGAGTCGGGGGCTCCATGGCCCGCTCCACCTGCCGGACCGGGGTGGAGTTGCACCCCGCTGCGGTCAGCAGCAGCGCGGCGGCGGCAGGAGCGATGTTCCGTAAAAGTTTCATTTCTCTTAACATAGCACGTCCGCGCTCTTTTTTCAAGTCCGAACCGGACTTTTTTCCCTGCTTTGCAACGAACTTCTCCACTTGCAATATCGTCCCCGGCGGTGTATATTATCTTATTGCATATCACGATTTCACAGGAAGAGCAAGGAGCAGGGAGAATGTCGGCAACTGTCATCGACGGCAAGGCGGCTGCGGCCGCGGTCATTTCGCGGGTCAGGGAAAGGGTGGAGTCGCTCAAAGCCCGTGGCGTCGTTCCGGGACTGGCCGTCATTCTGGCCGGTGAAGATCCCGCCTCGCAGGTCTACGTGCGCAACAAGATCAGGAAGTGCGCCGAACTGGGCATCGACTCCCGCAGGATCGATCTGCCCGGCGATGTCACCATGGAGGAGATGCTTTCGGTCATCCGCAAGCTCAATGAGGACCCCGCCGTTCACGGCATCCTCGTCCAGTTTCCCCCGCCGCCCCAGCTGAGCCAGGAAAAGATCATCGACGCCATCTCCCCGAGCAAGGATGTGGACTGCTTCAGCAGCTGCAACGTGGGCCGGATCCTCGAAGGCCGGACCGACGGCTTTCTGCCCTGCACCCCGGCGGGCGTCCTCGAACTGCTCAAGTTCGCGGGCATCGACCCCGCGGGCAAACACGCCGTCATCGTGGGCCGCTCCAACATCGTGGGCAAGCCTCTCGCGGCGCTCCTCATGCAGAAGAACAAAGGGGCCAACGCCACCGTCACCGTGGTCCACTCCGGTACGCCCGACATCGCCCGCTATACGCGCGACGCGGACATCCTCATCGCCGCCGTGGGCCGTCCCCGCTTCATCACGGGCGGCATGATCAAACCCGGCGCCGCCGTCATCGACGTGGGGATCAACCGGGTCCCCGGCGAAAACGGGAAGAGCGTCCTTGCGGGCGACGTGGATTTCGGATCGGCGGCCGATGTCGCCGGGGCCATCACTCCGGTTCCCGGCGGCGTGGGCCCCATGACCATAGCAATGCTTATGAACAATGCCGTACTCGCGGCGGAACAGGCGGTAAAAAATGCGTAAAACGGTTCTTTCCCTCACACTTCTTTCTCTCTCGGCCCTGCTGATCGGGACGGGCTGCAACCGCAAAGCTCAGGCAACTCCCCGCCCCGCGCCGGAGGTCAAGGCGGTCAAGGTGCAGGAGCTTCCCTACCGTCCCTCCACGTTGGTCATTGCCGAGATCAAAGCCTTCGACGAAGTCAATCTGGTGGCCCGTGTCGAAGGATATCTGCGCAAGCGCCACTTCAAGGAGGGCGCCCGGGTGAAAAAGGACCAGCTCCTCTTCGAGATCGAACCCGAAGTTTATCAGGCCAAGGTCAAGGCCGCCGAGGCGAAGCTGACCAAGGCCCAGGCGGCGCAGAAAAACGCCGATACCGACTACAACCGCCAGCGCAAGCTGCTTACCACCAAGGCGGTGAGCGAACAGAACTACGACAAGGCCGAGGCGGCGAAGCTCGAAGCCGATGCCGAGGTCAAGAACGCCGAGGCCGAACTCCAGCTGGCGAAACAGAACCTTTCGTACACCAAAATCTACGCGCCCTTCGACGGCAACGTGGGGTTGAGCGCCTACAGCGAAGGCAATCTGGTCAACATCTCTTCCGGGACTCTGGCCACGGTGGTCCGGAACAACCCCGTCCGGGTGGAGTTCGTGATCTCCGAGCTTCAGCTCCTTTTCCTGTTGCGGGAACGGATCGAAAGCGAGGATCCTCTGGAGTTCAAGCTCATCACCCAGGACGGCGGGGAATATCCCCGCGAGGGAAAGATCTCCTTCTGGGACAACAAGGTCAACACCTCCACCGGCACCTTCCGGATCCAGGCTGAGTTCGACAATCCGGAAGGGTTCCTCACCGCGGGCATGTTCTGCCGGATCCGGATCCGCGTGAAGAAGTCTCTGAAAGGCATCCTCGTTCCGGAAGAGGCCCTGATGATGGACCAGGCCGGCGAATATGTCTATGTCATCGGCGCCGACGGCACCGTCTCCCGCAAGAATGTCAAGGTCTCCTACCGGGAAAAGGGGTTCGCCGCCGTCTCCTCGGGCGTGAAGGCGGGTGACGTGGTCATCGACGAAGGGACTCAGCAGGTCAAGCCGGGCGCCAAGGCCAGGGCCAAACTTCACGGCTGGAAGCCCGGTTCCAACGCCGCTCCCGCCGCCAAACCCGTGGCCAAGTTCGTGGGCAGATCCGACAAAAAAGCCGCGAAGCCTGCGGACAAGCCCGCCGCGAAGCCTGCGAACCAGCCTGCGGCAACTGCGGAGAAAAAAGTAAAATGATCAGCGGCTTTTTCATCGATCGTCCCCGCTTCGCCTTCGTCATCGCCATCGTCATGACCTTGGCGGGCGTCGTGGCGCTTTTCACCCTGCCCGTGACCCAGTATCCCAACGTGACGCCGGGACAGGTTTCCGTCACGGCCGCCTATCCGGGCGCGGACGCCCAGACCGTGCAGGAAACCGTCATCCAGCCCATCGAGGCCCAGGTCAACGGCGTGAAACGGCTGCTCTACGTCACCAGTACCGCCACCGACACGGGGACGGCCTCCATCAATGCGGTCTTCGACATCGGCACCGACGGCGACTCCAATACGGTGAACACCCAGAACCGGGTCAACTGGGCCAACGCCCAGCTCCCGGAGGAGGTCCGCCGTCAGGGCGTCACCGTCAAGGAGCAGTCGCCCTCCATGCTCATGGTCATCGCCGTCTATTCTCCCGGCGGCAGTTACGATTCGCTCTTCCTGAGCAATCTGGCCACCATCAACATCAAGGACGAGCTGGCCCGCATCAGCGGTGTGGGCTCCGTGGATCTGCTGGGCGGCCTCACCTATGCGATCCGTATCTGGCTGGATCCGGACCGCATGGCTTCGCTGAACATCACGGTCGATGAAGTGAGTTCCGCCCTTCAGGCGCAGAACGTTCAGGTTTCCGCCGGAGCCCTGGGCGACGCCCCCGGCGCTTCGGAAGGCAAGTTCCGCTATTCGCTCCAGACCCAGGGGCGGCTTTCTTCGCCCGAGCAGTTCGGGCAGATCATCGTCCGCTCCACCGACAAGGGCGAACAGGTCAAACTCAAGGACATCGCCCGGATCGAACTCGGGTCCGAAAGCTACAACTCGTCGAGCCTTTACGACGGCAAGCCCGCCGCTCTGCTGGCGGTCTATCAGCTCGCCAACTCCAACGGAATCGACATCGCCCGCAAGTGCAAGGAAAAGCTCAATGAGCTCAAACCGACCTTTCCGCAGGGGGTGGACTATGCCATTTCCTACGACACCACGCTCTTCATCGAGGCCTCCATCGACGAAGTCAAGGAGACCCTCATCGAAGCGGTGATCTGCGTGATCCTCATCACCTGGCTCTTCCTCCAGAACTGGCGGGCCACGCTGGTGCCCACCATCGCCATCCCCGTTTCTCTGGTGGGGACCTTCGCTGTCATGTCTGTCATCGGCTACTCCATCAACCTCATCACCCTCTTCGGGCTGATCCTCGCCATCGGCGTGGTGGTGGACGACGCCATCGTGGTCACCGAAAACGTCACCCGTCTCATCGAACAGGAGGGGCTTTCGCCCCGCGACGCCGCGTGGAAGTCCATGGAAGAGGTCACCGGTCCCGTCATCGCCACCACGGCGGTGCTGCTGGCCATGTTCGTGCCCATCTGCTTTCTGCCCGGCATCACGGGGGTGATCTTCCGTCAGTTCGGCGTGACCATTTCGGTGGCGGTGAGTCTTTCGACCGTCAACGCCCTGACTCTGAGTCCCGCCCTCTGCGCCATGATCCTGAGAAAGGGCGCCACGGGGGGGAGCAATTTCTTCCTCTTCCGCTGGTTCAACGTCGCTTTCGACTGGTGCACCGTGCGCTACGGGAAGGTCGCGAATTTCTTTATCAATCCTCTTCTCGCCGTGATCATTTCCATCGGGCTCCTGGTATTCGGCTGCTGGAGACTTTACGACATCCTCCCCACCGGGTTCATTCCGGATGAGGACCAGGGAGCGCTCTTCATCAACGTCCAGCTCCCCGATGCCGCCTCGCTGAGCCGGACCACGGCCATCGTGGACCGGCTGGACAAGGCGATCAGGCAGATCCCCGGCGTGGAACACACCATGGCGGTGCCGGGCTACAGCATCCTCACGGCATCCCAGGCTTCCAACAATGCCCTTCTGCTGGTCAAACTGACGCCCTGGAGCGAACGGAAGACTCCGGAACTGGCCCAGAACGCCATCCGGACCAAGCTCCAGCAGCTGGCCCAGGCGGAGCCGGGCGCGATCATCATGGCCTTCGGTACACCCTCCATCCCCGGCATCGGCAGCACGGGCGGCTTCTCCTTCGTGGTCGAGGACACCACCGGGACCCATCCGGCCCGGCTGCAGGCGGCGGTGGAAAAACTCTGCCGGGCGGCCATGGCCCATCCGGCCATCGCCGGAGCCATTTCGCCCTTCCGGGCGGCCACGCCCCAGGTCTTCATCGACATCGACCGCGAAAAGGCCATGAAGCTGGGCGTCAGCATCTCCTCCATCAACCCGCTCCTTCAGGCTTTGACCGGAACCACTTATGTCAACGACATCAACAAGTTCGGCAAGGTCTACAAGGTCCAGCTGCAGGGTGATTCCCCCTACCGGGAAAACGTCGAGCAGCTGTTGAATTTCAGGGTCCGCAACTCCAAGGGTGAAATGGTGCCGCTTTCTTCCATCGCCGCCGTGAGCCGCCGTTTTGCGCCCCAGTACCTCAACCGCTTCAACCTCTACTCCAGCGCCACCATCAGCGGCGCGGCGGCTCCGGGACACAGTTCCGGCGAAGCCATGAAAGCCATGGAAGAGGTGGCGAAGGAAAATCTGCCTCCCGGCATGAAATACGACTGGTCCGACATGTCCTATCAGGAAAAGGTGGCCGGAGCGCCCATCCCGTTTGCCGGGTTTGAGATTCCGGTCATGGCGGTGATCATCGGACTGGCCCTGCTTTTCATGTACCTCTTCCTCGTGGCCCAGTACGAAAGCTGGATGATCCCGGCGGCGGTGCTGCTTTCGGTGCCGGTGGCCTTTTTCGGGTCGCTGCTCTTCCTCTGGATCGGCCACGTGGAAAACAACCTCTACACTCAGGTGGGATTCATCCTGCTCTTCGGCATCGCCTGCAAGACCGCCATTCTGATCGTGGAGTTCGCCAAGGTCCAGCATGAGAACGGCAAATCCATCACCGAGGCGGCGCTCTATGCGGCCAATCTGCGGTTCCGGGCGGTGCTGATGACGGCCTTCTCCTTCGTTCTTGGCGTCATGCCGCTGGTCGCGGCTTCCGGAGCGGGCGCGGCCAGCCGCATCAGCCTCGGCACCGCCGTCTTCGGCGGCATGCTCATTGCGGCCGTCGTGGGAACGTTGCTGATCCCGGCGTTTTACGCCATGATCCAGAAACTCACCGAATTCTGCGGAGGGCGGAAGGAGTCGAAATGATCCTGCACATCTGCTGCGCCCCCTGCGGCGGAGGCTGTGTGGAGCGTCTGAACGGGGAAGAGCACCTGAAGCCCATCCTCTTCTACTCCAACTCCAACATCGACACGAAGGAGGAGTTCGAGCGCCGTCTGGAGTCGGTGCGGCTTCTGGCGGAGTCGACCGCTTCGGAACTGGTGGTGGATCCCTACGACCACGCCGCCTGGCTTCAGGCCGTGAAGGGGCTGGAAAAGGAGCCGGAGCACGGCGCCCGGTGCGCGCGCTGTTTCGCCTTTTCCCTGGGGCGCTGCGCCGAGTTCGCCGCGGGGCGGCCCTTCTGCACCACCTTGACCGTGAGTCCCCGCAAGAACTCGAAGGTCATCTTCGCGGCAGGCGCGGCGTGGGCGAATTTCGTCCCCATGGATTTCAAGAAACGCGACGGCTACAAACGGAGCTGTCAGATCGCCCGCGAAAAGGGCTTTTACCGTCAGAATTACTGCGGCTGTGAATTCAGCCGGATACACGGAGGCAATGATGAAGACCATATATCTGGATAACAACGCCACCACGGCCGTCCGGCCCGAGGTGCTGGAAAAGATGCTCCCCTTCTTCTGCGAGCGCTACGGCAATCCGTCGAGCATCCACACCTTCGGCGGCAGCGTGGCCGCGGAGATCGAGGAGGCCCGGTGCCGCTGCGCCGAACTGCTGGGCGCGGGATTCCGGGACCGGGACGGCAAGGCCAGCGAGATCATCTTCACCAGCTGCGGCACCGAGAGCGACAACACCGCGCTCCACGCGGCTTTGAAGGCCCGCCCCGGACGGAACAAGGTGGTGACCAGCGCCGTGGAGCATCCCGCCATATTGCACTACTGCGAGAAGCTGAACCGCGAGGGCGTGGAAGTGGTGAAGATCCCCGTGGATGAGCGGGGGCGGCTCGACATGGAGGCGCTGAAAAGAAGCGTCGACGAGAAGACCGCCGTCGTCTCCCTCATGTGGGCCAACAACGAAACGGGGACCATCTTCCCCATCGCCGAGGCGGTGAAGATCGCCCACGCCGCAGGCGCCCTGTGCCATTCGGACGCCGTCCAGGCCGCGGGCAAGGAGCTGATCGACGCGGACGGCATCGGCATCGATTTCCTGAGCGTTTCGGGACACAAGCTCCACGCGCCCAAGGGGGTGGGGATCCTTTTCGCCCGCCGGGGCATCCCCTTCGCCCCCCTGATCTGGGGCGGCCACCAGGAACGGATGCGCCGGGGCGGCACGGAAAACGTCGCTTCGGTCATCGGTCTGGGCGAGGCCTGCCGCCTGGCCCGTCTGGAACGGGAGACGGCCCGGAAGCACATCGCCGCTCTGCGGGATCATCTGGAGCAGGAGGTGAGTTCCAGGATCCCCCGGATCCGCATCAACGGGGATCTGGAACACCGGCTCTGCAACACCAGTTCCATCAGTTTCGAATACATCGAGGGCGAGTCGATCCTCATGCTGCTGGATATGAACGGCATCTGCGCCTCCAGCGGTTCGGCCTGCACCACGGGGAGCCTGGAGCCTTCCCACGTGCTCCGGGCCATGAACGTGCCCTACACCGCCGCTCACGGCACGATCCGTTTCAGCTTGTCTGCGGCCAATACGCTCGAGGAGATCGACTTCACCGCGGCGTGTCTGGTCCCCGCCATCGAACGGCTCCGGCAGATCTCCCCCTACTGGAGGGAGGGAAAATGACGAAGATTGAGGACGCCAAGCTGGAGTTCCCGCGGGAGTGGGAGTTCCGGGTCATCATCGCCGAGGCGGCGCGGCCTCTGGCCGAAGAGGGCATCGCGAAACTTCTTTCCGGCCGGGCCGTTTCGGTTTCGCCGGGCGAAAGTTCCCGGAAGGGGACCTACGGGACCATCGTCATCCACATGGAAGTCCGCTCCCATGAAGACTTGAACACCCTGTCTCTGGAACTGCAAAAAGTGCCCGGAGTGAAATTTTTACTCTGAAAAACGCATTTTTTTCGAAAAACGATTTGCATTTTCGGCATTTCGGTGCTAAAGTTAGTAAACGACATGTTCTGATTGCAAGGTTTACATAAATTAGGTAGAGGACAAATGAAGATCGTAAACATCATCCTGAGCATCCTGATTCTCCTGTTGTCTGCGGCGACGGCGGTATTTTCCTACTTTCTGTTCGAGAAACGCAGCCAGTTCGTTTCGGGGTGGGCCAAGCTGGCCCAGACCATCAGCGCCAGCGCGGCCGAGCTCGACAAGGGCACCGGCACCGAGGTGGCCAAGAAGCTGACCCCGCAGGCCCTGAGCCACGAGAATTACGGCAAGATGGACTCCCTGCTCGGTGAACTGCCCAAGCAGAGCAAGCAGATCATCGTCCAGCGCAACAACCTGGCCGACACCTTGGCCCGGGTCAGTTCCGCTTCGGGCATGAAGGATCCCGTCCCCGCCGCCAAGCTGAGCAACATCAACTCCTACGGCAGCTCCCGGAACACCGTGGTCCGGGGGGTGCAGGATGTGGTTTCGAACCGGGACCGCACTTTCAACAACCTGATCGATACCGCTCGTTCCACCATCAGAGTCTCGGTGGATCGGGGCAAGCTCCTCAGCGGCGACCCCGCCGCCTTCAACGAATTCAAGGGGAAACTCCGGCAGATCGAGAGCCAGAAGCGTTTCTATGAGGACCGTTTCCGCGACATCGCCCGGCGCTTCCGGGTCAGCATCGCCGGCCTCAACGAAAAGAACTACAACGCGGAACTCAAGAAGATCACCGATGCCGTGGGCAAGTACCAGTCCGAGTACAACTCCACCAAGGCCGAACTGAGCAAGACCAAACAGATCGTCGTGAACCGCGACCGGCAGATCGCCGGGCTCCAGAAGAATATCGCCAACCAGAAGATCATCATCGCCGACCGTGACGCTCAGATCGCCAGCTTCCAGCGCGCCCTCGCGCTCCCCGAGGCGAATGCGGGCGTCAAACCTTGGGCTCCCGGTTCGTCCGAGGCCCGTGCCCAGCTGGTCGGCAGCGTAATCGCCGTCAACCCCAAATACGGCTATGTCGCCATCGACATCGGCAAGTACTCCGTGGTCCAGCAGGCCATCGGCAACCGGGTCCTCGAGGTCAATCCCAACGTGGAGCCCGGCATGGCCCTGATCATCACCCGCAAGGAGGCTTCGAAGAGCGATTTCATCTCCAAGGTGACCATCGCCAAGGTCGGCGAAACCACTTCGATCGCCGATATCCCCTCGGATGCGAAACCCATCAAGGTGGGCGATGTGGTCACGGTGTCGGTGGAGGATCTTCCGAAGCCGGCGGCCCCCGCCGCCCCGAAGAAGGCTCCCGCCAAGTCCAAGAATACGGCCAAACGCTGAGCGCTTTCGCATAAGGAGGAACAGACGATGCTGAAGTCCAAGTTTTTCGCGGTCATGGCCGTTTTGACCATCGGCGCTTTGGGAGCCGCTGTCGCCTTTCAGTGCCTCGAGATGAAGGAGTACAACCTTTTCAACACGCTTCAGCAGAGGTTTTTCCCATCGAAGTAAGAGCGGCGGCGCAAGAATGGCCGGACTGAGTCAAATCAACGAGCGTTTCCCCCTGATCTGGGCGGCGGCACTCGTTTTTTTGTTTCTCGCCGGCTGTACGGAAAGCGAACGCAGCGGATACAGCTCCATCCCCCAGAACACTCCCGCGTCGTGGGAAATGTCTCCCTACGGCGACCTGCGGAATTGAAGTGCGGCATGGTTTTTCGGAAAGAACGTTTTCTTCAACATAACAACATCAACAGGAGGTAAAGATCATGGTAATCACCACTCCCCGCATCGGTATCCGTCCCACCATCGACGGACGTCGCAGAGGCGTTCGGGAATCTCTCGAAGTCCAGACTATGAACATGGCCAAGGCCGCCGCTGAACTGCTCAGCGCCAATCTCCGCTATCCCGACGGCCGCCCGGTCGAGTGCGTCATCGCCGACACCACCATCGGCGGCGTCGCCGAAGCCGCCGCCTGCCAGGCCAAATTCGCCGCGGCGGGCGTCACCGCCACCTTGACCGTCACCCCCTGCTGGTGCTACGGCTCCGAGACCATGGACATGGATCCCCTGACCCAGAAGGCGGTCTGGGGCTTCAACGGCACGGAACGTCCCGGCGCGGTCTATCTGGCCGCCGTGCTGGCCGCCCACGCCCAGAAGGGGCTCCCCGCCTTCGGAATCTACGGACGCGAAGTGCAGGACGCTTCCGACACCACGATCCCCGAAGACGTGAAGGAAAAACTCCTGGCCTTCGGCCGGGCCGCCGTGGCCGCGGGCTGGATGCGGGGCAAGTCCTATCTTTCCATCGGCAGCGTGGCCATGGGGATCGCCGGCTCCATCGTTTCGCCCGAACTCTTCGAGGAGTACTTCAACATGCGCTGCGAGTCCGTGGACAGTTCCGAGATCCTGCGCCGCATGGAAGAGGGCATCTACGACAAGGAAGAATACAAGAAAGCCCTCGCCTGGGTCAAGGCCAACTGCAAGGAAGGCGCGGACAACAATCCCAAGCGGCTCCGTCACACCCGCAAGCAGCTGGATTCCGAATGGGAATTCGTGGTCAAGATGGCCATCATCGTCCGTGACCTGATGCAGGGCAATCCCCGCCTCTCCGAAATGGGCTACCAAGAGGAAGGCGGCGGCCACAACGCCATCGCGGGCGGCTTCCAGGGCCAGCGGCAGTGGACCGACCACTTCCCCAACGGCGACTTCACCGAGGCCATGCTCTGCACCTCCTTCGACTGGAACGGGATCCGTGAGCCGCTGGTGCTGGCCACCGAGAACGACTCCCTCAACGGCGTCATGATGCTTTTCGGGCATCTGCTCACGGGGACGGCTTCGGGATTTTCCGATGTGCGCACCTTCTGGAGCAAGGAATCGGTCAAGCGCATCACCGGGTACGACCTCGAAGTTCCCGGCCTCATCCACCTGCTCAACTCCGGCGCCACCACCCTCGACGCCACCGGTCAGTGCTCCAAGGGCGGCAAGCCCGCCATGAAGCCCTTCTGGGAAATCACCCCCGCCGAGGCTCGGAAGTGCCTGAAGGCCACCCAGTGGCGGCCCGCGGGCGTGGAGTATTTCCGAGGCGGCGGTTTCTCCTCCAACTTCATCAGCAAGGGCGGTATGCCCATCACCATGAGCCGCATGAACCGGGTCAAGGGTCTGGGGCCCGTCATCCAGATCGCCGAAGGCTACACCTACGAGCCCCCGGCCAAGGTCCACGACATCCTGAACAAGCGCACCGATCCCACCTGGCCCACCACCTGGTTCGTGCCCAGACTGACGGGGCAGGGCGCCTTCAAGGACGTGTACAGCGTCATGGCCAACTGGGGCGCCAACCACGGCGCCTTCAGCTACGGCCACATCGGCGCGGACCTCATCACGCTGGCCTCCATGCTCCGGATCCCGGTCTGCATGCACAACGTGCCCGAAGAGAAGATCTTCCGGCCCTCGGCCTGGAACGCCTTCGGCATGGACAAGGAAGGC
>JAFSYV010000350.1 GCA_017443585.1 Lentisphaeria bacterium
CACTACGCAGATACCGGGGATGACACCCCGATCACTTTCAATGAAAGGAGAAAGATGAGAAAGTTCGGTTTTTTCCGTGAAAAGGGGGCCTGGGCCCTCTCGTTGTGGCTGCTGCTGGCGGGGATCCTGGTCCCGGCTTCCCTCGCGGGCGGAGCGGCGGTTCCCGACAAGCCCCAGACGCCCGCGAAAGAGGCGGTCGTCACCGCCTCGTGGGATCCCCGCAATCTGGAAACCCACTGGAACAAGCACCGCCGGGAGTTCCCCGAAATCAAGACCGCCGAGGAGTACGGCAGCGCCGCCCTGCGCTTCTTCGCCGATCCCCCCGAGGGCACGTTGAAGAAATTCCGCAAGAACGGCGACCGGCTCTATTACCATCAGAAGAGCAATTACTTCGGCGTCACGACCAAAGACGGCACCCCCAAGACCTTCTTCCGCCCGAACCGGGGCATCCGCTACTGGAACCGCCAGTAAGGCGGCAAACGCTTCGTATCCTCAGCGCAAAGTTCCGGCCAGAAAATCATCCATGCGCTGGTTGTTCGGCCAGGGATAGTCTTTCGGCGTCCGCGAGATCTCCCTTTTCAGCCCTTCGTAGAGCGGCATCATGTCGCTCTGCTTCATGCCGGTGGCCGCCAGAACTTTGCTGTTGTCCACCTCGCGGTCGAAGAGCCGGGCGTATTCGAGCTGCCAGCGCTTGGCCCGGTTGTAGGGATTCGGCGACAGGATCCGCAAATAATCTTCCTTGTCCACCCAGAGGGCGTCGAGACCGCAGATGTCTTTGTAGTAATCGGCGATCTCCTGCCAGGTGTGGTGTTCCGCGCTGTTGATGTTGTAGACCTCGCCGAGGGCGCAGCCGCAGAAGAGCAGCGCGCCGATCATCCGCCCGGCGTCGCCGCCCCAGCTCAGCGTGGCGGGTTTGTTCCGCGCCTGTTCCGGCACGACCACCTTTTTCCCCGCGAAGGCCCGGCCCACGGTGTCCGCCGCCTCCAGCGTGACCAGCTGATACCGGAGATAGCTGTAGGTGGTGGCGGGCCGGACGATGGTCCAGTTCTTGCGCGGCATGGAGAAGAGCAGATTTTCGCCGCGGGCCTTGTAGATGCAGTAGTCGTCCGAATTGAGCAGGAACGGATCCTTCGACGTGTCGATGAGGCGCGGGGAAGTTTCCCGGACGGGCTTTTCCAGATTGTCGTACACCCGGCCGGTGGAAAGGTAGACGTACTGCCCCGTATGGTCCAGGAATTCCGGCAGGACGAAGGGGATCTCCCCCGAAACGTAGGTCAGGTAATCGACGATCGCATCGTAGTTGCGCGCCAGATATTCCTTCCTCAACGCGGGATCCTTGGCGTTGCCCTGAACGTATTTCACGTTGGGGAACTTGCTTTCGCAGGCATCCAGCGCGATGCCGTCCACCTGACAGCCCCGTTCCGCCAGATACGGGATCATGTAGCGGGCCATGGCGCCGGTGGCGCCCAGAACCAGAACTTTTTGGGGTTTCATCATCATTTCTCCTGTCGGGAAGCGGCCGGCACCGCAACGGAAGCGGTCTGCTTCATCCCCGTGTTGACGTGGATGACCTGGACCTTCCACTCGCCGGGTGCGCCGTTGAAGGGGATCTGGAACGTGTACTGCCCCGAGTTCCCCGGCGTGCGGTAATTTTTGCGGTAGAGCTTCAGCGTCACGCCCTTGGGGTCGGTGACGCGCACGTTGAAGACCTGCGGCCCCTGCGCCCCGGCGGCGGTGAAGTCCACTTTCACCGTTGCGCCCGGAGCGGCCTTCGGGGGAGCGGAAAGCCGCAATCCCGTCACCTTGCTCTTTTCGACGGCGTAGAAGTTGGCGATGCCCGGCACGAGGAAACTTGCGAAGGTGTCTCCGTATCCCAGATACTTCCCGCTCCGGACCTCGTAGATGTGGCCTTTGACGGGGAGCTTCACCGTGAGCTTGCTCCCCTTCTTCAGGTCGAAGCGGCTGTGGGGCGGGATGGCCACGGACTTGGTCCGCGCCTGGATCTCCTTGTACAGGGCCGCCGTATAGGTGTCGCCGTCCTTGCGCAGCAGCGCCATGCAGGGGAAGTCCTTGCCCGCGGCGTCGGTGACGCTCATGACGGGTTTCACTCCCGCGGCGTCGAGGTATTTCTTCACGAGTTTGCGCATATAGGCCTGCACCTTCGCGTCGCCGGATGTGGCCGAGGCCGTTTCGCCTCCCGCGCCGCCCAGCTGGATGAAGTGATAGTCGCTCAGCGAGATGTTGAAGTTCACCGTCCACCCCTTGCCGAAGCTCTTTTTCGCTTCGAAGGGGATCTCGGGCTCGGCCACCTTGATGCGGCCCCCCGCGGCGGGGAAGTCCCGGTAGGCCACGTCGATCCGCCCCTTGCCGGGAGCGAAGAGCTTCGCGAGGACGGCTGAGTTCCACTTCTTCCCGTGGCCGTCGAACCGTCCCGGCGCGAAGTCGGCGATGAGGACGCCGCCCCGGGCGACGAATTCGGTGAGACGGGCCGCTTCAGCTTCGGAAATGGAGAGCGTCGCGGGCAGG
>JAFSYV010000351.1 GCA_017443585.1 Lentisphaeria bacterium
GAAAAGAAGATCCGGGAACTCTTCGCCGAGAAGGTGACGGGGAACGTCCGCCGTCCCTCTCTGCTGCCCTTTGCCCGGGTGATTCTCCATCTGCCCGCCGGGTGCCGCTTCGAAAAGGGGCTCCTCGACCGGGCCACGGGGCTCGTCCATCTGCCCTTCGTGAACGGCTCCCGCCGGGGACGGGTCACCGTCGCCGCGGCGGAGGGCCGCCGCTTCGGCTGCTCCGGTCTGCCCCGAGGCGCGCACGTGGAAATCGTCCCCGCCTTCCGCCTGAGTCGGGACCTCGCCGGGCGGGGCTTTGTCCCGCCGGAGGAATATGAGGACAAGGACTTCCGCTGTTTCCGTCAGGCGCTGCCGGCGGATTCCTCGGCGGCCCTGGTGCTGCGAAAGACCCCGGGCGGTTTTTCCGCCGTCTGTCTCCGGGGCGTCGATGACGAAAAACGGCTCCGCGCGACAGTCGTCCCCCCCTTCCCCGTCCTGCGGCGGGCTTCCCGGAACTGGTGGCGGGCCTTCTGGCAGGATGCGCCGGGGATCGAACTGGGCGACATGAAACTTGAACGGCTCTTCTGCCGGGCGCTCTTCAAATACGGCGCCATGACCGACCCCGCCGGACCGCCGCCCGGACTGCAGGGGCCGTGGCTCGAGGATCACGCCCTGCCGCCGTGGCAGGGGGATTACCACTTCAACATCAATTTCCAGATGTGCGTCTCGCCGGGCCTGCCCGCGGGCAAATTCGATCACGTGAGACCGGGACTGGATCTCGTCCTCGGGTGGAAAGACAAACTCGCCCGGAACGCGGCCCTCTTTTCGGGCGTCAGGGACGGCTTCATGCTGCCCCACGCCGTGGACGACCGGTGCACGTGCATGGGCGGCTTCTGGACCGGGTGCATCGACCACGCCTCCTCCGCGTGGATGGCCCATCTGATGTACCGCTACTGTCTCTACACCTGCGACTGGAAGTTCCTCGCCGATGAAGTCATGGATTTCATGGTCCGGGTGCTCCGGGTGTTCCGGTCGATGATGGACGAGGACGCGCAGGGACATCTCTCCCTGCCCGTCAGCGTTTCCCCCGAGTACAACGCCTGCCAGATGGACGCCTGGGGGTGCAACGCCTCCTTCCAGCTGGCGGCGGTCCACGCGCTTTTGATGGATCTGCGCGAAGGCGCGGTCCTCCTCGGGAAGAAGCCCGATCCCGCGTGGGAGCGGATGGCCAAGGCCCTGCCCCGGGTCACGGTCACAAAAGGCGAGTCCGGAAGAGAGATCGCCCTGTGGGAAAATCAGCCGCTGGAGGAGAGCCACCGGCATCTCTCGCATCTGGCCGGGATCACCCCCTTCGGCACCCTCGATCCCGCTTCGGAGCAGGATCGCGCCC
This sequence comes from Lentisphaeria bacterium, assembly GCA_017443585.1. Lineage (GTDB taxonomy): Bacteria > Verrucomicrobiota > Lentisphaeria > Victivallales > Victivallaceae > UBA1784. The sequence continues at coordinate 1,373 of JAFSYV010000351.1, forward strand.
TGATCGACAACGCGGACACGACCCTCACCCACCTGGGCATGGGCCGCTGGGCGGGCTGGAGTTTCCCGTGGGCGTCGCAGATCAAGACGCGGCTCGGCAACGCCGACGCGGCGCTGCTCATGCTCGACCTCTGGGAACGGACCTACACCACCGCAACGGGCCTCTCTTTGTATTTCCCCCGCTCGAAAATGATCACCATGCCCTTCGACATCCGCGAAGTCATGCAGATGGACGCCGAGTGCGGCTGTCTTTCCGCCCTGTTCGATCTCTTCGCGTACCACGAGAGGGAGGTCATCTTTTTCTTCCGCGGCATCCCCGCCCGGCAAAGGGCCGCCTTCAGGGACATCCGCCTGCCCTACGGACTGCGGGCCTCGGGGCGGATGGGAAACGGCCGCATGTCCGTGACGCTGACCGCCGAAAAGGAGGACGTCCGGACGCTCGTCTCCCTGAGGGGCGGGGAAAAGATCCCCGTCACGCTCAAGAAGGGACAGAGCACGACGATTTCCGGAAAGATCGAGAAAAGTTTATGACGACTTCACCCGAAAGACATTTTCCACCCAACAGAAGGAGAAAAGAGAAAATGGATCCCGAGAGAAAAAATTCACGTTTCACCCTGATCGAACTCTTGGTCGTGATCGCCATCATCGCGATCCTTGCGGCGATGCTGATGCCAGCGCTCCAGCAGGCGCGGGAGCGGGCGCGTTCGACCTCGTGCCTCTCCAACACCCGGCAGATGGGCGCCGCACAGGCGATGTACGCCGACGCCAGCGAGGGCCGGATCTTCTGCTACGGCGGAGGGAAAAACTGGTATCAGGGAAACATGTCGGCGACCTTCTGGCACGAACCGCTGACTCATAACAAATATCTCAACACCAACATCGTCGTCTGCCCGGCGCTGGCGCCTTTCAAATATATCCGC
>JAFSYV010000033.1 GCA_017443585.1 Lentisphaeria bacterium
ATCCACTTGAGCCGCCCCGTGGCCTCCTCCATCGCCCGCCTCACGGCGGCGGCCCTTGCGGGCACCCCGGAAGCGGTGAAGGAGGTGACGGAGTGCGCCGCCTTCGGCCCCTCGCCCCGGGCGGCCATCGCCATGGCGGAATCCGCCCGTGCCTCGGCGCTGATGAACGGCCGTCCCGCCGTGGGCTTCGAGGACGTGCGGCGCGTGGCCCCCGCCGTCCTCAACCACCGGATCATCCTCAACTACCGGGCCAAGCTGGAAAAGAAAAACCCCTTCGACCTCGTGGCGGAACTGCTGAAACGCGTCCCCGCCGCCGGACTGGATACGGGGGGGAACATCGAAACCGGGGAGGGATCGAAATGAAGCGTTTTCTCATTTTCCTGCTCTGCGCCGCAGCTCTGCTGTCCGCTTACGGAAAGTCGCTCCCGCGGAGCATGGGGCCCGGGCCCGTCCGTCCCTCGGCCCCCGTCTCCGTCCGGGTATCCCGGAGCACGCCCGCGGTGTACGCGGAGTGTTTCAGGCCGTATCTGTATTTTCTCCGCTGCACCAACCGCACCGCGGCCCCCATGCCGCTGCTCCTGAAGGGCAGTTTCCGGTCTTACGGGCATGCGAGGTACGAAATGACCCGCTCCGTGGTGGTCCCCGCCGGTTCCACCCGGGAGTTTTCCATGCTATTTCCCGGAGTCAATTATTCCGCTTCCCTCTCTTTCGAAGCGGAAGCCCCCGTCGGCGTGAATGTGGATTTTTCCGCCCATTCCTTTCATCACGGATGGATGAGAGACCCCAAGACGCTGGTTTCCCCCGCCTTCCGTCCGGAAATTTATGAATTTCTGCTTTCTTCCGAGACGGAGCGGGCCAACACCCTCGTGCGGGACTGGCCGACGGACACGGCCGCCTATGCCGGGATCGCCGCCGTCATCCTCGACTCCGGCGATGTGCTGTCGCCGGAACTGGAGCGGGCATTGCGCCTCGCCGCCGCGCGGGGAACGGAGATCCGGGTCATGGTCATGGGGGACGCCCCCTGGCCCGCTTACGCCGGAATGGAGCGCAAGGGACAGCCCTTTGAGGAAAGGATCGGTTTCGGCTGCTGGAAAGTTTTGCGTTCTCAGGCGGTGGACTCCAATCCCGCGTGGAAGCGGTTCATCGCAAAGAAGCGCTCCCTTGCCCCGAAGCGGGGCACGAGTTCGCGCTTCGGCCCGGGGAGCAAGGCCTTCCGGGGGGTGCCCTGGCACGAGGCTTTCTGGTATGCGGGGGCCGATGCTCCCTTCGGCAGAAGGATCCTCAACAACGCCATGTCTCCGACCGGGGTGAAGCCGGGAGTCCCCCGGGAAGAGCTGCTGGACAATCTGAATGTGGACATCCCTCTCGCGCCCATTCCCCTGGGGGGACTCACGCTGCTCATGTTCTGCTTCGTCGTCGTCATCGGTCCCTGCAACTATCTCTTCCTGAAGAAACGCCGCCAAGAAATGTGGTGTCTCGTCACCATCCCGATCCTTTCCCTGCTCTTTTCGGGGGCCGTCGTCCTCACCGTGGTCTTCCGCGAAGGGTTCGATTCCAAGGGGAAGGGCCGGGTCCTGACCGTACTGGACCAGAAGCGGGGACTTGTTTCCAGCCGGGGACTTTTTTCCATCTATTCCCCCCTTTCCATGAAGGAGTTCCGTTTCGACCGGCAGGATCTGCTCTATTTCCGGGAATACGGCGAGATTCTGGGTGAAGTCACCGACGATTACCGCTTTTCCAGCCGCCTGCTGCCCTCGCGGATGCGCTTCATCGGCGGCATCGAACGCGCGGAGTTCCGCAGCGAGAAGCTGAAGTTTTCGGAAAAGAACGGGAAACTCGAGGTCGTCAACGGTCTGGGCGTTCCGGTGGCGAGCCTCTGCGTCAGAAGTTCGGGCGCGAAGTACTTCAAGCTCGGCGCGCCCCTCGCCCCCGGCGCCCGGGCGGAGCTGGTCCCCGCGTCTCCCGCGAAGGACGGAACGCTTCCCGAGGGAATGACGGGGAAGCCCGTCCGGCTGGAACAATACACCTATCTCGCCGGGGTGAAGAAGCCTCTCTTCATCCGCCCCGGCCTCGTGCCGGACCGGTACGACCACCGCCAGCTCGTTCTGGGACAATGGGTTCAGGAGTGAAAAATGGAAGTGAAAGTTGAAAATGTGACCCGGATCTTCGGGCCGGTCACGGCGGCGGACCACGTGAGTTTTTCCTTCGGATCCGGCAGCATCTTCGGGTTCATCGGCCCCAACGGGGCGGGCAAGACCACCACGATCCGCATCATGGCCACGCTGGACCTGCCCGACGGGGGGGACGTCCTCTACGACGGCGTTTCCGCCGTGCTCTACCCCGAGGAGGCCCGGAAAGTGGTGGGCTTCATGCCGGACAGCCTGCCCGGCTTCAAGGACATCATGGTCTGGGAGTATCTGGACTTCTGCGCCCGGAGCTTCGGGTTGAAGGGGAAACTCCGGCAGAAGCGGCTCCGGGAGGTGGAGGAGTTCACCGAACTGGGCGACATGCGGGAAAAACCTCTCGCCGCCCTTTCCAAGGGCATGAAGCAGCGGGTCAGTCTGGCCCGTGCTCTCGTCCACGACCCCGCGGTGCTCATCATGGACGAACCCGCCGCCGGACTGGACCCCCGCGCCCGGCTGGAACTGCGGAATCTGCTGAAGATCCTCGCCTCTCAGAAAAAGGCCATCCTCCTGAGCAGTCACATCCTGTCGGAGCTTCAGGACATCTGCAACGGGGCGGTGATCATCGAGCGGGGCAAGGTGCTTTCCGCGGGATCGCTCCGCGAAATGTCCGCGGCGGTGGAAGAGAAAAACGCCCCCGCAGAAGAGGAAAAGACCGTCACCATCATCCTCGAATGCGCCGCAAGGAACGGGGAACTGCGTCTGAAACTGCTGGAAAACCCCGCCGTGGCGGAAGTCCGGGAGGACGCGGGCGGAAGGCTCCACTTCGCCTTGAGAGATTGGGAAAACACGCTCTCGCCCCTCATGGCCGGGCTCTTCGGCGCCGGGTTCCCGATCACGGGATTCCGCAAGGAAGAGCTGAGCCTGGAGGAACTTTTCATGCGCATAACCACCGGAAAGGTACAGTGACGAAATGGATATACGTTTTGGGGACGACCGGGTCAATCCGGTGCTGATCAAGGAACTGCGGCAGGCCTTCCACAACCGCCTGATGCTCTCGCTTTCCGGCATATTGCTGGTGCTCCAGTTCGCGGTGCTGGTCATCTTCAATCTGCTCAAGAGCGAGTGGATCAACTCCTCTTCCGGCGGTGGATCCCTCTTCGTCGGTATCGACGCCGTGCTGATGAATTTGTGCATCCTCATCGTCTGCGCCTACGGTCCATTGCAGCGCTTCACGGCGGAGCGCTCGTCGTCGGAACTGGACTTCGCCGCCATCACGCTGCTCACCCCCTTTCAGATCATCTTCGGGAAACTGGTTTGCGCGCTGGTGACGGCGCTCCTCATCGCCTCGCTGTGCCTGCCCTTCATGACGGTGGCCTACTTCTTCCGGAACGTGACGCTTCTGGAGATCGCAGGGATCTTCATCTCGGAGATCGTCCCCGTATTGCTGACGGCCCAACTGGCCCTTTTCTGCGGCGCATTGGGGAAAAAGTGGGGACAGGCCCTCTTTCTGGTCATTTTTCTCCAAGGGGCGGGGCCCATGTTCATCGGCGCTCCCGTGCTCTTCAACACGGCAGTGCTGAAAGGCTCCTCGGAGCAGTTCCTTTTCTGGGGAATGCAGTTGGGGGGAGTGCTCGTCTTCTCGCTTCTTTTCGTTTCCACCACCGCTCTCATCACGCCGCGTTTCGCCAACCGGATGTTCCTGCCCCGGCTGCTGGGGATGGTCTGCGTCGTCCTCTTCTGCTGCATCGCCTTCATCCCCGGAGTGCTTCGCGGGCTGTCCGGAGGCAGCGGCCAGGCATTCCGGGAAATGTTCCTTTTCTGCTGTCCCGTGCTGTTGACCGTGTTTCTGGTGCTGCTGGCCGTCTGCGACCGGGATGAGCCCGGCGCCCGGGTGCTTTCCCAAACGCCCCGGCACTTCCCCGGACGGCTCTGCCACTTCCTCCTTTCCAGCAACCGGACCGGGGGCGTGCTCTGCCTGCTTCTGGCTCTGGCCCTTTTCGTCGTCGGCGCGGCGGCGATGAGGGCTTGGGACGCGCATACTCTTTGGGCCATCATGGCGGCCGCAGGGGTCTGCGGCTACCTCGTCTTCTACGGCGAATGCGCCGTTCTCCTCAGCCGTCTCACCCCCAAGGTCTCCGGCTGGGTCTGGCTGCTCATCGTCGGCGCATTTTTCGGCGCCATGTGCCCGCTGCTCGCCGACGGGACGCGGCTGAAGCTGGACGATATCTTCGTTTCGCCCCTCCAGCTGACCGGGCTCCGGGTCGGAGACTTCGCTTCGCGCCGCGCCTCCATCCTTCCCGACCTCTCTCCCTCCCTGCTCCGGGTCTGCATCGGTCCGGCGCTGGCGATGCTCCCCGGCATCTGGTTCCTCATCGAGGGATGCCGGAAATTCCGGACGTGGCGCGCTCCGGAGCCCATCCCGGCGGAGAAGGAGAAGGGCGAAGGGATCGTGAAGCGTTGAGTTTTTTGCGGGAACGGGGCCGTTTCCCCTTGAAAAAAACGCCTTTTCGTGCTATGGTATGAAGCGGACAGCCAATTCGAGGTGCAAAAGGAGTTTATGAGCAGAATAAAGGTTCTCTCTTACAACGTGTGTTCCACCGTCGGCATGGACGGCGTCGCCGATTTCCGCCGGAGCGCCGAAGTGATCCGGCAGGCCGCTCCCGACGTGGCCGGAGTGGAGGAGCTGGGCGTCCACACCCGCCGCGTTCCCGAGGTGGACGCGCCCCTCGAGATCGCCCGGTACACGCTTATGAACTACCTCTTTTCCCGCTCCCTCGTCACCATGCCCCAGGGGGGCGAATACGGCGTGGGGGCCTTTTCGGTGTGGACGTTGGAACTCAAGGCCCGGCTCCTGCTCCCCACCCCCGAAGGGGCGGAGCCCCGGTCGGCCCTCATCGCCAAGGTCAATGCCCCCGAGCCCTTCTACTTCGCCGTCTGCCACTTCTCCTATCAGGGGGAGTACGAAAAGAGCGAACTTTACCGGCAGATCGGGGCGAAGCTCATCACCGACACCGTCATCGACAACCGTTTCTTCCCCTGCGTCTGGGCGGGGGATTTCAACACCTTCGAGGGGAGCGACACCTTGAATTACATCCACCGTCACTGGCTCGTGGCCAATGACTCAGGCCCCCGGACCCCCACGGCGGACTGCACCTTTTCCGGGCCCCGCCAGATCGACTTCATCTGCGCTTACCCGAAGGAAAAGTTCACCGTCGAAAGTTTCCGGGTCCTGCCCGACCGCACCGCGTCGGATCACAATCCCGTCGCGGCGGTCCTGACACTGAAATGACCCACCACAACAAGGAGAAAGGTATGAAAAAGATCGTTTTCACTCTCGTTCTTTCCGGCGTTGCCGCGCTGTGCGCCGGTCCCTATGACCGGGCGCTGCAGAAGGCCCGTCATGTCGCCGGACCCGGCGGCGATCAGGCCATGCGTCAGGCGTGGATCCAGATGGGCGGCGTCATGCACGCCCACCGGGGCGCTCTTCCCGGCCCCGGCGGCGTGGCCGGGTTGAAGGTCCTCTGCGGCCCCGGCCGGGTCGATCCCGCGCTGCTCCGGCTCCGGGACCTCCCCCGCATGGACGAAAGACACTGCCCCGTGGCCTACGTGGGCAATGAACTGGGGGCTCTCCGCATGCTTCCCAAGACCGTCGGCCCCGGTTGCCCCGTCCTCTTCACCAAGCCCGCTCCCGGCGTCACGACGATCGACGTCCTGCTCGCCAACGGTCATGTGAAAAGGATCGACGCCCGGTATACCCGGAACTGCGTGGGCGTCATCCGCTATCTCAAGCGCGAATCCCGGGAGCCCGGACATCCGGTGTGGGCCCGGCTCGAACAGGCCGCCGCGCGCATCGACAACCCCCTGCCGCCTCCGCCGCCGAAACCCGCCCCCGCGGTCCGTCCGGTCCCGCCCCGGCCCGCCCCCGTTCCGGCTCCCCGTCCCGCTCCGGCTCCGATCCGGCCCGCCCCGGCTCCCGGTCCCGGTCCTGCGCCCGCCCCCGCGCCGGGACCCAAGCCCTACCGCTCCTGGTAAGGATAAGTTTTTTGCTTGAAACGCGGAAATCTTCCGCCTGAAACAACAAAGGAATGAAAAAGATGTTTTCGGAAAATGGCAAATACCGGATCCGTCCGGTCATGGGCAGTCAGGTCAAGATCGCCATCGCGGGCGACGTCTGCCCCCACAAAAGCGCTGAAGCCGACCTGCTCGAAGGTAACGCGGCCCGCATCTTGGCCGGGATCAAACCCGCCCTCGCGGACGCCGATCTGCGCATCGTCCAGTGGGAAACGGTCGTTTCGGACACCCCCGACCCCATCTGCAAGTGCGGCCCCAATCTGCTGGTGAAGCCCGGCTGCGAATGTTTCCTCACCGAAGGCGGTTTCGAGATCGCCCTCATGGCCAACAACCACACCGGCGACCACGCGGGCGCGGGCGTCCTTTCCACCATGAAGATCCTGCATGACAAGGGGATCAAGACCGTGGGCGCGGGCGCCAATGCCGAGGAAGCGGCGAAAGCCCTGCGTTTCGAGAAGAACGGCATCAAGTTCAGCTTGATCAACGTCTGCGAAATGGAGTTCGGCACCGCCCGGGCCGACTATCCCGGCGCCAACGCCATGCGGGAATTCGAGGTCCCGAAGCAGATCGCCGCCGAGAATCAGGTCAGCGACTTCGTCATCGTGGTCATCCACGGCGGCAACGAGTACAACCCCGTGCCCAGCCCCCGGATGAAGAATCTCTACCGCTCTTTCGCCGCCGCGGGGGCCAAGCTGGTCATGAACATCCACACCCACTGCCCTCAGGGCGTGGAAGTGGTGGACGGTGTGCCCATCGTCTACTGCCCCGGCAACTTCTTCTTTTCCGACATGGACAAGTTCGACCCCGCCAGCTTCTGGTGGAGCGGCTATCTGCCCAAGTTCACCTGCGACGGCCGCGGCGTGGCGGAAATCGAGATCACGCCCTATATGTTCTCCCCCGATCCCTGGAAGATCGAAGCCCTCACGGGGGCCCAGCGCCAGTGGTATCTGGACTACATCGACAAGATCAGCGGCCTCATCGACGCCGAAGGGGACCACCTCTACGACATCTGGTGCGCCTACAGGTTCTCGATGCCCTTCTGGTGGGTCCAGAACGCCCCCGCCGAGGCGCTTCTCGCCAATGCCGAGGATCCGGAAGCCCTCAAGAAGTTCCCGCCCATCCGGCACATGCTCACCTGCCAGTCCCACTGCGAGCTTTCCCGCAACATCTTCATCCTCACCGAACTCAAGAAGATCGAGGCTCTGAAGAAGGAGATCCCCTATCTCACGGAACTCCGGACCGCCCGCTTCGCCGAACAGGCCAAGTGAGGCTCCGCGCTCCCGGTCTCCCGGCTCCTTCCGCAGGGGCCGGGATTTTTTTCTTTGCGAAATGGCTCTTTCGGCAAGAAAAATTTGTAAAAAAGCCGTTTCGGGTGTATATTATATAAAGAGGAGCTATCGTCTTACAGAAAGGAGTGTTCAGAAAATGGCTACTGCGAAAAAAAGTAACGGAAGCAAGCGGACCTCTGCCGCAACCGAGAAGAAGGCTCCCGGACTCCGGGCCGTCGTCTTCGAACTGGAAGATGCCCCCGGAAAGGTCGTTTTTCTGGCCGGCAGCTTCAACAACTGGCAGATGACCGACCAGATGACCTACAAGCCCAAAACCGGGGTCTACTCCCGCCGTCTGCTGCTGGAGCCCGGAAAATATCAGTACAAATTCGTCGTGGACGGCGAGTGGCGTCTCGACGGCGCCAACTCCTGTTTCGTTCCCAACGGCTTCGGGGAACTCAACAGCGAGATCACGGTGGAAGACAAGTAATTCCTGCTCCCGCGGGTACGGGGCAGGGAACGGCAATATCGAAAAAAGGTGATCTTTCATGAATCTTCAGCTTTACAACGTGGCGCCCCGGATCCCCGAGGAACTGCAGTTTCTCGAAACTCTGGCCAACAACATCTGGTGGTGCTGGCATCCTCAGGCGGTGGACCTTTTCACCCGGATCAACTCCTACCTCTGGCGGGAACTTTCGGGCAACGCCAAGACCTATCTGCGCCGGGTCTCCCAGCAGAGACTCGAGGAGCTTTCGCATGACCACGGGTATCTGCGGCTGCTCCACGCCGTGCGCAGCGAATTCGAGAAACAGGTCCCGGCGGAAGACAACTTCCCCGCCCGGAGCATCGCCTACTTTTCGCTGGAATTCGGGATCCATGAGAGTATTCCCATCTTTTCCGGCGGTCTGGGCGTGCTGGCCGGCGACCACCTCAAGGCCGCAAGCGACCTGAAACTGCCCCTCGCCGGCGTGGGACTGCTCTACCGGCAGGGCTATTTCCGTCAGGTGCTGGACCGTTCCGGCTACCAGACCGAGCACTATCCCGTTTCCGAGATCCACGACCTGCCCATCCGCCGGGCCAAGGACGCTTCTGGCAAGGAGATCACCATTTCGGTGCCCCTCATCGACCGGCAGCTCTATGCCGCCGTGTGGATCCTGCCCATCGGCAACGTGCCGCTGGTGCTGCTCGACGCCGAGATCCCCGAGAATCCCCCCGAGCTCCGCTCCATCACCTGGCGGCTCTACGGCGGCGACAAGACCATGCGGCTCCGGCAGGAGCTGCTCCTCGGCATCGGCGGCATCAAGGCCCTGCTGGCTCTGGGGTGCGAACCCCAGGTCTGCCACATGAACGAGGGCCACGCGGGCTTCCTGTCGCTGGCCCGCATCGCCCATCTGGTCAGGGACCGGGGATACGAGCCCAACGTGGCGCTGGAAACGGTCTGGCGCTCCAACGTCTTCACCACCCACACCCCCGTTCCCGCCGGGAACGAGGTCTTCCCCATCGATCTGATCCGGCCCTACATCAACACCCTGGCCGCCGAGGCGGGGCTCGATGCGAACCGCATCATCAACTGGGGCATCGCCATCGGCGAACGGGACCGTTCCCAGGAGATTTCCATGACCATCTTCGGTCTCCGTCTGGCGGCCAACTACTGCAACGGCGTGAGCAAACTCCACGGCGAAGTGGCCCGCTCCATGTGGAAGCACCTCTGGCCTCAGCGTTCCGTGGCCGAGATCCCCATCCGGCACATCACCAACGGCGTCCACATCCGCTCCTGGGTGTCGGCCCGTCTCGGCGTCCTCTTCGACCAGTATCTGCCTCCCCGCTGGGCGGAAAATCCCAGCGCGGCCAACTTTTCCGAAATGGTCCAGGGGATCCCCGACGAAGAGCTCTGGATGGCCCACGAACTCTGCCGCCAGTCTCTGATCCGCCGTTCCAGACGGTGGATGCAGTACAGTCTCCGGGGCATGGACAGCCGGGGCGACAAGCTTTCCCAGATCCTCCAGCCCGACGTGTTGACCGTCGGCTTCGCCCGCCGCTTCGCCACCTACAAGCGGGGCACGCTGCTGCTCCGGGACCGGGAGCGTCTTCTCGCGCTGCTCCGGGACACCCGGCACCCGATCCAGTTCATCTTCGCGGGCAAGGCCCACCCCGCGGACGAAGGGGGCAAACAGCTCATCCGCGACCTGATCC
>JAFSYV010000352.1 GCA_017443585.1 Lentisphaeria bacterium
GATTTCCAGACCGACCAGCTGGACATCATGCTGCCGGACGTGGTGACGACCCACTTCCACGACAACCACGGGACGGGAGACGAACACCTGCTCCCCGGCGACGGGGTGGCGGACTGGGCGCGCATCGCGGAGCGGATGCGCCGGGCGCCCCGGCTGATGTCGGTCCAGAGCGAAGCCGGAAAGGGCCCCGCCATGGCGGACATCAAGGAGACCTTCCGCAAATTCGCCGCCGCGGGCTTCCCCATCTGACGCCGGAATCTACGGGTTGTAATAGTCCTCGTGCTTCGGCACGACGCTGGGGAGACAGAAAAACAAGGTCACGCAGAAGAGGGCCAGCCCGGCGCAGAGCAGGAAGATCGTCTGGAACCGGGATACGGAAAAATCCCAGAATTTCCAGGTCGCGGCGAGGACCCCGTTCCCAAGCAGGAGCGAGGCGGAGGTCCGTCCGCAGGCGGTCCCCATCATCTGGTAGGTCTGCGTGAAGGCGCTGGCCATGGTGATGTTCCCCGGACGGGCCAGGGCGAGGATCTCCTGCGAGACCGAGCAGCTGAAACACGCGAAGGCGAAATTCCCGGCGAAGAGCAGTCCGCCGACGGGGATGACGGGAGAGGAAAGATTTTCCCCGCACAGGAACAGCCCGAGTGGGATCAGGATATAGGCGGCGTGGATGCCGATCTCCAGATTCCGTATGCCGAGGGAACGGACCAGCTTCCCGTAGCAGAAGAAGCCGCAGATGCTGCCGCCGATGCCTGCGGACGACAGGACCTGAACGACATTGTCGCCGCAGCCGAGGCCGTTCTTCAGGTAGAGCAGCGTGAGGGGCAGGACCGCCGCAAAGGAAAGCGAAAGGAAGGCCGTGTAGACGGCGAACCCCACCAGCGGCGCGTTGCGGACGGAGGTGAAGAACGCCTTTTTGAGGTCGTATTTCCCCAATTCGCGGGCAGAGAGCCTTATCTTGGAGATGAAGAAACTCCTGCCCAGCACGAGGATCCCGGTGACGCCGACGGTCAGCTGCAGCAGCCACACGGGGGGCTTTTTCCCCATCGCCAGCCCCAGCAGAAAGAAGACGCTTCCGGAGAGGATGTAGTAGCTGAAGCGCATGAAACCGAGAAAATCTCCCCGTTCGGACGGCCTCAGGATATCGCCGAGGATAGGATACCATGCGGCCGTCCAGAGCGGCTTGGAGATGCAGAAGCTGACGCACCCGGCGAGGACCACATACCGCGCCGCCGTTCCGAAAAGGGGCGCCGCCGACATGAGAAGATAGGACGCGCAGGCCAGAGTGCAGGAAATGTTGACCACCTTCCTGGGCCCCAGCCGGTCCACGATGCAGGAGGCCGGGATCAGAAGAAACATCGAGACCAGCCCCGAGAAGCCGGTCGAAAGCATGATCAGCGTGTTGCTCGCGCCGAGCATGGCGAGGTAGAGGATGATGACGGCGGAACTTTCCGGCAGGACGTCGGCGAAACAGCCGAACCATGTGGAAGCGTAGGCGTAGGACCGGTACTTTCTGCGGCACTGATCCGAAAGGGCGTCTGCACGGCGATCCATTTCACGCCTCCCGGACCGCCGAAAAGGAAACATATCTTCCGGAAGACTCCCGTGCGTCCTTCATTTCCGGAAGGCCGAAAATTTTTTTCTCCATTCCGCCGCTCCTTTCATATCGGGAATGAAACGGAGCACGACAGCCCGAAACCGGCCAAACGGAAAAGGACCATGCGCGGCAATGCGCATCGTCCGAACACTTTCCGCATACCCGTCCAATCGCGAGACAGCCATGCTCTATCCTGCCGCGGCGTCTTCTGGCTTCCGATCCCGTCATGTGCGGGATTCTTCCCGCTTTCGCAGTGGATCCCGCCGGGTTCCGCATCGGTTACAGCAGCGCGACTGCGCCGGACTTTCACCGGACTTCCGTTTCGCAGGCAGAACTCTTTTGTCCTAATATACACCCAACCGGGCATAAATTCAAGCGGGATGCCCTTTCCAAGCTTGCAATTCGGAGGGAACACGGGTATATTAACCACGGAGCGCGTCGAACCGCTCATTCCGGAAAAAGCGATCCGGTACAGGAGAATGGCATATGATGGAAACGACATCTTTTTCGAAGGAAGAACTGCTTCAGATAAAGGGGGACACCCCCGTCGCGGGCTTCGAGGAATTCTGGCGGGCGCAGTACGCCGCCGCCCGAGCTTGGAAATGTTCATACACCGTCGAAGGCGAACTCTGGTCGCCCTCCCCCGACTGCCGCATTTACAGGATCCGCTTCAACTCCATCGACGGCATTCCCATCGGCATGTGGCTGGCCCGGCCGCGGGAGTCGACGGGGGGACTGCTGTCGGCCCACGGCTACGGACACCCGACGATACCGCCCGTGGCCGCCAGTCCGGGGCGGACGGTGGCCGTGCCCTGCGTCCGGGGGCTGGGCCTTTCCCAGTGCAAGGAGATCCCGTGGCAGAAGGACGCCCATGCCGTGTACGGCTTCGATTCGCCGGAGCATTACGTGATAACGGGGGGCGTCCGGGACCTCTGGATCGCGTTGACCATCATGATCGACATGTTCCCCGACACGGCGGAAAACATCGTCTGCGGCGGCGGGATGAGCACCATGAGCATCCCGTGGGACGACCGGATCCACTATGGCGACGTGAACATCCCCACCCTGGGCGGGCGGATCCTGCTGGAGCACCCGGTGGCCCCCGGCTCTCCGGGCGAGGCCCGGCGGCTGAAGGCCCTCGAAAGTCCGGAAAACTTGCGCATCATCGACTTCTGCAACGCCGCGGCCGCCGCGCGGTTCATCCGGGTGCCGACCATCGTGACCCCGGCCCTGAGCGACAAGGTGGTGCCGCCGCCGGGGCAGTTCGCCATAGCCAATTCGATCCCCGAAAAGTACCGCATCATGCGGATCCGGGAAGTGGGGCACGGCCCTGCCTCCGAAGCGGATAAGGCCATGGAAAAGGAGCTCGCCGAGCTCCGTGCCCGGCTCTTCGTCTCCCGCCGCAAAAATGCCTGAGCAGCCGTAATTGCGGAGTTCCTTCCCCATGCGCAGAGAAGATTTTCTGAACAGTACGCACTTCAGCAACTTCAGTACGCACAGTTCCTTTCTGAACCGGATCAAGTCCGGGGACGAGACCGCCTGGTTCGAGTTCCATGAGAGATACGTCCGGATGATCCGTCATATCGGGACCCTGCGGGGACTCACCCCCACCGAGTGCGACGACCTGATGATCGACGTCATGGTGATCTTCTGGAAAAAGGCGGAAAGTTTCGTCTACGCCCCCGAACACGGCCGGTTCCGCAGTTATCTGGGGGCCATCGCCAATTTCGCCGCGTTGAAGATCCTCGGGAAAAACCGGCCGCAGACGGTCCCGCTCCCGGAGGATTATCCCGCCGAGGTGGATGTTGCCGAAATGGAAAAGTGGCACGATTATCTGCTGGGGAAAGCCGTCGAGGAGCTGAAAGAGAGCGTGGACACCGTCACCTACGAAGCCTTTTACATGCTCTGCATCCAGGAGCGGTCCGTCGGCGACGTGGCCGCCGTCACCCGCAAATCGCCCAACACCCTCTACGGAATCCGTCACCGCTGTCTTCAGAAATTGAAGAAGATCATCGCGGAGTACCGGAGATTCGAGGATGCGGCTTTGAATTCGGCCATTCACACAGAAACAGCTGACCGTTCCAGCTGTCGTAAAACTCCCCGTTCCTCAGAGTGATGTGGTTCAGGTTCCGGCTGGGGATCTGGTAGTTCCAGTCCATTTTCAGTTTCAGTTCGCAGGGCTTGCCGGAAAGCCAGAACCATTTTTCCCGTTTTGCGTAGCCGCCGAGCATAATCCGCCTATCCCGCCAGGGAGCGAGACGCTCTATGACCCCGGTACGAACTTCTGGCGTGTCGAGGCAGGCGAGACGGCCCCCCAGAAGTTCGCAGATCCGGCAGGCGGCATTCCAGTGCATGGGAGAGTCGATGAGCATGAAGGTCCGGTCCGCAACGGTAAAGCGCGCCAGTTCGCGGGGGAGCTTTTTCCCGGTAAGCTGCTGATCGTTGCGGCGGGGGTACTCCTTTTCGTCCCATTCGCACAGGAACAGGCACGCGCGCTCCTTTTTTCCCGCTGCCCAAGACCTGTCCCGGAGCATGAGCAGATCGCCTTCTTCTTTCTGCGCCCGCGGGGAGCGGCGCCATTTGCCGAAATCAATCTCCCGGCCGCTGCGGAGCCATTTCCATTTGCCGTTGACCTTCCGGCCGCCGAGGAAACATCCCCAGTCCTGGACGGCGAGGGGGAGCTCCCGGGCAAGGAATTCCAGTTCAGTCTGATCCCGGATCTCGGCCAGGTGTCCGCCGAGGAGCCCGCAGAGTTCATCGGCCCTTTGCCAATCGAAGATGTTCAAATTGCCGCCGATGAGTTCCCATACCCGCCCCGGCGGGTTGGCCTGAACGGGACCGTTGAGAAAGAAATGGCGGTCGAAATAGTCCATGTTGCCGGGGGCGATGACCATGCGGAACCCGATGGTGTTGGGAATGGACTGGTACTTCAGATTAGGCCTTCGGGCATAACACTGTTCCGGAGTGCTCAGAAAAGAGCCGCCCCGGAACACCACCGAATTCTGCCATGCGGGCTTTTCGAAAGGCAGAACGAACTCGGAGACGTTTCCGTAGATGTCGCAGACACCCAGTTTGTTCGGCAATTTCGTGCCCGGCACCTGGGTGCGGTTCCCGGAGTTGCTTTTGATGACGGCCCGGGCTTCCAGGGGCGTGGTGTCCGGTCCCAGCCATGCGTTGTTGGCGGCGTATTCCCACTCCGCCTCGGCAGGCGGACGAACGATATAACCGGGAGGCAGTTCTCCGGCCTCCTTCAGCTGTGCGGTGACGACAAAACAGTGGAAGAGGACATCGTTCCACGAGATGCGTTCGACGGGCGTATTGGGAAAGGGCGACTGCTGGGGCGAGATATCAAGAGTCGCCCGCACGTGTTCCTGACGCGTTTCGTCCCGGCAGATCCAGAAGTGATAGGGGATCCTGACGATCTTTCCGCTGTGACGCATCCGGACCGCGCCGGGGGGAACGAAGACCATGGGCATCAGCATGGCGCGTTGAAAAACCTCCCACATGCGGTCGCACCGGGGGCCCCGCCAGCCGGAGTAGAGGATCTTTTCGAACCGGACAAGCTCCTTGTGGCGAAGTGTTTTGCGTTCAGGAGGAAGATACTCGGCGAGAGGCGAAGAAAGGAATCCCCGGAGCGCGGCGACGGCGGCGAGGCCGGAACTTAATTCGCCGGGCTTTGCGGGAAGTTCCGGCAGAAGCTTTTCGGCGGCGGCGCGAAGAAGTTTTTGCAGTTCGCCGCACAGAGAGGCGGTGAGTTTCGAGTCGTTCGCCTTCCGGCTTGAGTCAACCGCCCGGCGGAGTTCACGGAAGCGGGCCAGGGATCCCGGAACAAAGGCTTCCATCTGGAGCTCCAGCACTTCCGGACGGTCCTTATTGAGGGCGAGAAAGGCGGCGATCCGGTGTTTTTGTTCCGCTTCCAGCCGGAGATTCCGGATGTGCCAGCCGACGGCCCCCGCCGCCGCGGCAATGAGAAGCAGAACGGCGGCGGCGATGCCGCCGAAAAGGGCACGGGCCCGCCCCGGATTGAGGATCCGCCAATCCCGGAAGTCGGTGCGGAATCGTTCCCAGCGGGTGGGGCTTTCGATCTTTTCGGGGAGCCCCTCGAGGAATTCCGCCGCGGTGCGGAACCGTTTGGCGGGCGATTTGCTGCACATGCGGGAAAGGGCGGGAAAGATCTGCCGGCAGACCTCGATGCGCATCTCCTTCGGCAGTTCCGGATAGCGGGTCGGCGGCCAGCCCGTGATCATGCAGTAGAAGACCTTGCCGATGGCGTAGAGGTCGCTCTGCCGGTCGGAGGGTCGGGCGGATTCGATCATTTCCGGCGGGATGAAGCCGGGGGTCCCGGCCAGAGAGGCGGTTTCTCCTTCGTTGATGACGAGTCCGGGGTCGCTGAGCTTGGCGACGCCGCCGACGAAGATGATGTTGTCGGGCTTGATGTCCCGGTGGATCAGATCGGCGTCGTGCATGACTTCGATTCCCGCCAGCAGTTCACGGGTGATCTTCACCGCCTCTTCGGGGGTGAATTTCCGGCTGCGGCGCAGAAGATTGCCCAGCGTGGCGGGAACGTAACCGGAGGTGTCGCCGCAGTCGTCGGCGGCCTCCATGGTGTAGAAGAATCCCTCTTCGGTCTCGCCGATGTGGTGGACCCGCAGCAGATTGGGATGGAGCCCGGAGATCCGCATGTAGTTCCGGATCCCCTGCAGTTCCCGGTCGCAGCGGCCCGTGGATCCGACGATCTTGACGGCGATCTTCCGGCCGACGGGATCCTTCGCCAGATAGGTCACGCCGAAAGCCCCCCGTCCGCAGACGGCGAGGATCTCGCACCCGAAAAAGACTTCTCCGCTTCTGAAAAAAACCGACACCTGCAACCTCCCGTCCCGGTGAGCTCACATAATATACCACGCAAACCCGAAAAAGCAAGGGGGGAAAACGTCCCGCCGCACAAGCAGCATTACCGCCCCCCCACAGCCGCGGCGCGGGACCGTGCGCACATTTGCCTGTCTCCGAATGTTGCGAAGCTTTATTTCATGCTGCAGAGGGTCGTGTAGTTTTTTCTGACATACTCTTCGTCCGCGGGAAAGAGCGCCGGATTGTAGACGCGTATCTGGCTTATGAGATAATTGCCTATCACGCCGAAACTGAGGATGAGCGTCATTTTGTTCGGCTGCACCAGTGATATGTACATAAATTTCGAAACTCGGGTCACCTGCTCCGGCAGAGCGATCATGCGAACATTGTTCAATGAGGCGGCATTGGCTTTCAAGACGGCTATGTACCGTTCCTGTTTTACCGACTTGCTCTTTGCCGTATCATTGATGACGCAGAAAGCAAGTTTGCCGCCGCTCCGGGTGAAGTAGAGATGAAAATGACCTTCCGCTCCGGCGGTATAAACGTTATAATTCCCTTTTTCGAAATCCCGGTGAAGACGGCGGAAACCCTGAGCGTATGCCCGCTGCGGCGTGAGGCTCCAGGGGATTGTAAGTTTTTTCCCGTCGAAGTCTGTGAATTCCGCCCTGTCCGGCAGGGACAAACGCCCCGGCGAGGTTTCCTGCCGACGACGCAGAGAGGAATCATCCGAAGCCGCTTTCGCCGCGCGACGGTTTTCGCAGACCTTGTTTGAGTCTGCCGTGAAGCCTTCTCCGTTCAATCCGCAGGCGAAGCAGAACAATACGGAAAGGCTCGGAAGGATCGTTTTTTTACAGATGTTTTTCATTTTTTCTGTCGGATTTTGTACCAGATTCCAAGGAGCATGGTAAAAACCATTTTGCGTACCGTCCGGATTTTTACCACGTCAAAATTATCAACGTTCTCTGTGCATTTCGTCCCGCATTTCTCAATATCGGCCCGAGCCTCCACAGGTGGAGCAACTGCTGATGGATGTATGGGTATCAAAGATTCCTCCGCGTCTTGTTCTGTAACTACTGAAAGACCTGCCAGATCCGTGGCAGGCCGGACATGTACGGCCGCCGCCAGATCCAGATCCGGAACCATAACTGCGATTTTGACGCGCCCTTGCCGCAGCCGCAGCGGCTTCCCGTCTCCGGCGTTCCCTTTCCGCCTGCATTCGTTTCACTTCCGCTTCTTTTGTCTGCCAGTCTTCTTTGTACAGGATTTTGCAGTAGCGGGTAAGCCACTCTCCGGAAAGGTCTATCAGGTTCCTCGTGTCACAATCCGCGCCCTTGGAAACCAGCACTTCAGCGGTCTTGAAAGATTCCTCATCCTCTCTTATAACCTTATCCCAGACGTCAGCGGGATCGGCTCCCTTGGCGACAAACACTTTAGTGAGTCCAATATTGCGTTCTTGAATACACACGCACAGCGGTGTTTTCCCCTGTTTGTTTTTACCGTTGATGTCAACCCCGCCTTGAAGCAGCAGAAAAATCATCTCTAATTGATGGTTTTTCATGGCGTACCACAAAGGCGTGTCGCCCTGTTTGTTTTGGATGTTAGGGTCCGCTCCGTATTTAAGCAGCAGAAAAATCATCTCTAATTGATGGTTTTTCATGGCGTACCACAAAGGCGTGTCGCCCGTACTGCTTATGATATTGGGATTGGCGCCCGCCTCAAGCATCTGAGCGACTCTGGCTCGATTCTTAAATTGGATGGCGAGGTGCAGAACATCATTTTTTGAAGGCAGCTGCCTTCTGGGTTTTTCTTTCCAGCGGGCGTACTCTTGTGGATCATATTGCACGTGCGGGAGCTCTCGGGAATTGCGTGATCGCCGTTCTTGCTCAATTTCCCTGTTAATTCCGAGTGCACTTGCCATCCAATCGTGCAACTCCTTGATTTCTTTTTCCGTACGTCTTGCTGAATTGCGTGATCGCTGTTCTTGCTCAAATTTCCTGATAATCGCGGATGCTCCTGCCATCCAATCGTTCAACTCCTTGATTTCTTTTTCCGTCAGTCCGGCTTCGGCGAGAAATGCCTTGGTTTGTGCAGCGAAGTCGATTGTGCGGACCGGTGCCGCCGGAGCCTTTTTAGCCGCCTCTGCCTGCATTTTTTTCATCTTCTCCTCGTGCCGTGCCTTTTCCTCCCGAATCTCCTTTTCGTACTTCTTCAGGAGAAACTCGGGCAGCTCTCCATGCGGGATCCAGGATGAGCCGGAATCGTGGAGTATCTTGAGACTCTTATGGGAAACTTTCGTAACCGAATACTTTTTCAGCACCCGCCCTGAACGGGTCTGCAGGTCGGCGGAATAAGGCCCCGCCACTTCATACGGCAAATCGGAGTAGAGAAGATAGGCCAGACCTTCACTGTGGGCTATCTTCACCCCCTGCGCCGTTGTTTCGATCACGCGGTAATTTTTGTAGAGTTTCCCCGAATTCGAGGTAAAATCCGCCGCCGCGACAGGCGATATGCTCAAAAAGACCGCACATGCCGCAACGGCCCCAAAAGCCGGTGAGTGTTTCATTTTTCCTTTCAACGCTTTTTTTTGCTGCTCTTCCTCGCGAACCATTCGCTCGTTTTCTATTATTCCCGAAAAACGGCATTTTCTTATGCGCTTTTTGGAAGATTTTGAGAAAAAAATGCAAAAAAAGCCCGGAAGCGGGGGGAATCGAAAGAAAAAACCTTTGCGGGTATTCGTCGGACATGTCGGACCCGTCGGACATGTCGGACCTGCCGGACGGCATCGATCACGGTCGTCCGCGGGAGCGGCAGGCGGTCACTTTCTGGCCATGACCGCCTTGTAGTGGGCGGCGAAGTACCTCTGGCGCATGATGCGGCGGAACACCGCTATGTGACAGGGGATCAGCAGCAGCAGCAGAAAGGCCGCCGTGTTGAAGACGCCCCGGACGCCCGTCACGTAGATCACGCCCCCCGCCGCCACGGTCGAGAGCATGATTCCCACGCCGTTGGCCGTGGTGCAGAAGCCGAAGACCTTGCCCCGCTTGCGCTTGGGCGTCGCCGCCGAGAGGAGCTTCTGGATCACTGAGACCGTCCCCCCCGCCGCCAGATACATGATGGTCCGGCTGATGCCGAAGACCCAGAGGTTGCTCGTCGCCGCCTGAATGAGCATGGTCGCCACCGAAATGCCCATGGAGGGCACGAGGATGTAAAGGGGCTTGATCCGGTCCGAAAGGTAGCCCGTGAGCATTCCCGAAAGGAGCGCGCCCACGGCCACCGCGCCGCAGATGATGCCTGTCCAATAGGCGGCTTCGTTTTCGCCGACGATCTTTTCCACCAGCATGGCGAGATAGGGGATCTCGAAGTAGCGGACGAATCCTGTGAAGAACATGGTCCCGAGGAGCATCCACACCGCGGTGGTGAACTGCGGCAGTCCCCGGAAGCCGGTGAAATGCCGCCGGTTCCCGCCGTGTCCCTGAGACGCGGCCCTGACCACGGGCTTGAAATCCTCGTGGGCCAGCAGCACGATGAAGCCCGCCAGAAAATACATGATGCCGCAGGCGGTGAAGGCGAACTTGTAGCCGTAATAGTGGACCACCAGTCCCCCCACCACGTTCCCCAGCATGGTGCCGCCCCAGATGGCCGTGCTCAGCACTCCGAGGGCAAAGCCCTGCTTGTTTTCGGGGGTGTTCTTCACCAGAAGCGTCTGCGAGGCCGCGGTCGTCCCCGCGCAGGCGGCGGAAATGAACCGCAGCAGCACCAGCAGCCACGCGTGGTGCACATAGCCCATCAGGGGAAAGATCAGCGCCGTGCCGAAGGTCCCCCGCAGCAGCATGGGCTTCACCCCGAAGCGGTCCGACAGAGCCCCCCAGATGGGGCAGAAGATGGCGTAGGCGCAGGAGCCGAAAAAGTTGAACGTCGAGACCCACACGCCGAGGATGTGTTCATCGGTCAGCCCCAGCTCGTTCTTCATGAAGAGGGGGATGAATGGCATCACCGCCGCGAAGCCGCCCAGGATCAGCAGCTGGGAACTCCACATGAGGAAAAGGTTCCACTTCCAGTGGCAGTCGGTATCGGCAAGCTGTTCCATTTTTCCACGTCACACTTCCTCGAAGACGATTTCCCACGAGGCGGCGTTTTCCGCCTCGAGACTCAAGGTGATCCGCCGCAGGGAGCCCCACAGGGTCCTGAGCTTGGCATCGGCCCGCTCCTCGGGAGCGGCCGACTGCACGGCGATTCCCCGGCACGTCATGCGCACGGGCCCGAGAAGAAGTGTTTCCGCACCGACGTCCTTCGGCTCTTCCGGCGTGTAGAAGTTGATCGTGATGTGCTTCTTCCCGGCGAAGGCGGCGGAGTCCTGCAAGGTCACGCGGCCCTTTTCCCGGTCGAGGAAGACCTTTCTCACGCAGGAGCTGACGCCGTTTTCTTCCTTGTATGCACGGGTCAGGTCGCAGACGGCGTTCGCCTCATCACCGGTCATCTTCGTATCGAACTCGATGCCGAGCCCCTGATCCACTCCGTCGAAACGGGGGGCGTTGTGGCCTTCGGAGTTGAGGTTCCACAAGGTGTAGCGGGCTCCGGAAAAGCAGGTCCGGTCATAGGTTCCCCGGCCCACGTCGATGATGACGGGCCGGTTCCGGTCGAACAAGGTGAAGTGTCCCAAGTCCAGGTGGTTGTGGCTCTGCCTGTTGTGGCCGCCCTTGAGGGCGCAGACAAGGCCCATTTCCGGGGCTTCGGGGAACTGGCGGGCGATCCAGACCTGCAGATCGGGCCAGAAGTCCGCCGCGTTGAATTTCCGCGGGGGCGCGCCGGAAAAATCCGCCGTCAGCGCGGCCATAGCGGCATCGACGGCATTGGCGGTCCGGTTGCCCTGCCCCGTACGGTCGGGCCCCGCCGCGGGAAAATCCGCGGCCAGCGCGACCATGGCGGGACACCCCGTCCGCCTGCCGTAGGAAAGGAATCTCCCGAGGGGCGGATTGGAAAGTTTGGCTTCGGCATCGGAAAAATTCAGGAACCACGCGCCGCAGAGATTCATCCGGGGGAGATACTCCACCATGGCCTTGAGCTTCGGATCCCGAAACCACGCCTCGAAGCCCCCCAGACGGCGCTGGAACATGTCGAGTGCGTCCATCAGCATCCCCACGGAAACTTCCCAGTAGCAGGGCCCTTCGTTGCAGCCGCCGTCGGGCGGATAGTTGTCGAAAAAGCGTTTGCAGGGGATCATGTGCTTGTGCAGAAAACGGGCCAGCCTTTCGTGGTCGTTTTCCCACACCTCGATGGCGGCGGAACAGAGGGAACAGCAGCACCAGACGCTCCAGTTGTTGGTGCCCGCATACCACCAGCAGGTCTCGTCGGTGAGCTTTTCCGCGGGCTCCAGCGCCCGGTGACAGATCTCGTAACGGATCCGGGCGACGAGGGGAGCGTACGTTTTTTCCAGCTCCGGCCCCAACAGACGGAGCAGGTCGGCCAGCACTTTTGCCGTCTGGGCGGCGAAGAGGTCCACCACCCACTCTTCCGGACCGGGAAGAAGCTCCTCCCCCAGATGCTGGTGGGCGGGCAGGCACCAGACGGGCTCCGACAAAATCTGCCAGACCATCTCGACGAGGGGATCGAGGAAACGGCCCTTATACTCCGCCGCTTCGCCCAGCGCCAGAGAAGCCATAAGCCTGCGCCGCTTGAAATAGGGGTTCTCGTAGTCGATGCGGTTGCCCGTGCGGACGAATTTCATGTAGTCCAAAGCGCTGAGAAAGGGGACGGGCTCCCGCGCCGCCTTTTCCGCCTCGGCGATGAAGTTCTTTTTCGTTCCGCCGGGGATCTTTTCCCAGAACTCCCGTTGGCAGGCTGCCGGAAAATCTGGCTCCCGTTTCCTGCTTTCCAGACGGGAAAAGATCTCTTCAAACGTCATGATGTCAGGCATGATTCCTCGAACTCCTTGTGTGATCCGGTGATGACTGTCGTTCACATAATGTACCATTCAAGGCGGGAAAATGCAAATCTTTCTTCCGGAAATCCTCTTGAAAAAACGACGTTCCGTTTTCCGGAGTGTCCGCATTTTGACCGAAACGCTCAAATTCCGTAAAAAATGGAAGAAGCGCTTGATTTCTCCGTGCCCGGAGGTTATCTTATGGCAATATCGACGAAAGGACGGAAATTGTGGGGATCAGAGAGAAAAATCAGGAAAAGATCCTGCGGATGCTCCGCTGTCACGGTTCCCTGAGCGTGGGGACCGTGATGAGATCCCTGCGTCTTTCCGAAGCTTCCGTCCGGCGCTACTTCGCCGATCTGGAGCGTTCCGGTCAGGTGTTCCGCTACCACGGCGGGATCCGGCTCATCGTCGACAAGGGCAATCCCGGATACCGGTTCGACGAGGCGTTTTCCTCCTTCGCGGCCGAAAAGCACCTCATCGGCGCGGCGGCGGCGAAGCTGATCTGCAGTCATGACCGGCTTTTCTTCGACTCGGGAACCACCGTTCTCGAATGCGGCAACGCCCTGGCGGAGCGGCTGGGCAACGCCGAATGCAGCGACTTGCGCATCGTCACCAACTCCCTCGCCTTCGGGGCGGAGTTGACGGCCTTCTGCCCCGTGGGCCTCACGGGAGGCACCATGCGCCTGTCGCGGATGGACCTCTGCGGGAGCGTGACGCTGGAAAATCTCCGGAGGTGCAACTTCACCAAAAGTTTTCTGGGGACCGACGCCATTTCTCCCGAGGGGATCCTGAGCTCTTCCGACGAGGAGACGGCGGAACTGGCGGCGACGGTGCTGGAGCACAGCGACGAGGCGTTCATCCTCGCCGACAGTTCCAAGCTGGGCAAAAAGTCCTTCGTCTCCTACGGGACGCTTCAGGCGAAAAAGGTCACATTGATAACGAACACCCCCGAAGATATGACGATCATCGAAAATCTGCGCGGGGCGGGAGCCGGGATCGTTCTCGTCCACTCCCCGCAAAAAGATATATCACAGCAGGAGAGATCATGATAAGCAATCTCGAACTTTCCCTGACGGAACTCGCCGGAGAGGGATACATAGACAAGGTTTGCCGTGCCTCCGCCCGTCTGACGGGCAGGAGTTTTGCGGAACTGCGGGAGATCGCGGACGAAAAAGTCGGATTCTTCCCGGAACATTTCGCGGCAAGACTCGATTCGTTGCTCCCCATGGCAGGCAAAACCTTTTCCGAGCCGTTGAAATCGAGCTCTCCCGGCGCGGGGACGGCTGCCTTCGACGCCGCGTTCCACCGGGGAAATGCCCCCCTGACGGGACTGGGCTTTTTCCGGGTCGGGGAGGACGGGAAACTTGCCGTCATCGGCAAGAGCGAACACTATCAGGCCAGCTGCGGGCACAACTTCCCGGGGGCGAAGCTGCTCGTCAACGCCATGACCGTCGGCATCACCAACATCACCCACAACAACACCCGCGGCCACATCACGCGGCTCCTGGAGCGGGAACTGATCCGCATCGCCAACGGCCTCGCCCCCGGCGACGAAGAAGCCCTCGGGGCGGTCATCCGCAGCACCGAGCCCCACGTGCTCAACCGGGTCATCAATCTGGAAACGGGGAGCCTTGCCTGCGAAGCGGCCTTCAAGATGATGCTGGCCCGGTTCTACCGGCTCCATGCCCACTCTCCCGCCCCTGCGTATGCGGGGAAAACGCCCGTGTTCCCGGTCATGGCGGACCACCGGCAGGGGAAGGAGGCCAACTACCACGGGACGACGGTGATGACTCAGCTGCTCCGGGGCATGTGGCCCGGATTCTGCGAACTCCTCGAACAGGCCGGAGCCTGCAAATGCGTCGCCGTCGCCATCAACGACAAGGGCTCCTTCGCCCGTGCCGTGGAACGATACGACACGGGGAAGTTCAAGATCGCGGGATTCCTCCACGAACTCGTGCTGATGAACTACGGCGGGCTCCGTCTGGACGACGACTACGTGAGCTTCTGCCACAAGCTCTGCGCCGAACGCGACATCCCCGTCTTCGTGGACGAGATCCAGACCGGCGTGTGGTCCGATGAGATCTTCCTCTTCCGGAAGTACGGCTGCCGCCCGGATCTCGTTTCCGTCGGCAAGGGGGTGCCGGGAGGGCTCTACCCCGCATCCAAGATCCTGACCACGGCGGCGATGGACGATCTCGACCAGTTCGGAGCTCTCGTCACCAACGGGCAGGAGGAGCTGGCGAGCCTCGGCTGTCTGCTGACGCTCCGCTTCGCGGAACACAACCGGGAACACACCCGCGTCCTGGGCGAACTCTGGCAGAAGAAATTGCAGCTCCTCGCGGCGCACCACCCGGACCTCGTGGAGAAGGCCGAAGGGGACGGGCTGCTCGGAACGCTCCTCTTCCGCGACGCCGGGCGGGCCGCCCGTTTCTGCGAAAAACTCAACAGGGAGCACCATATCGACGTGAGCGCCCAGACCTACAAGGCCGACTGTCCCCCCGCCGCGCTGACGAAACTGCCCCTGATCGCTTCGGAAAAACTGCTGGACTTCGTCGCCGACGCCATGGAGTCGGTCCTGACGCGGATGGAAGGAGAAAGAGCATGACCTCCATCGGTCTCGATCTGGGCACGGGCGCCGTCAAGGGCGTCTGCTGGAGTATGCGGCAAGGCGTCCTGAAGTCGATCAGCCGCCGGGTGACTTTCGATCATCCCGCCCCCGGCCGGGTGGAACTGGACCCCGCCGCCTATACGGAACTCGTGCTCGACATCATCCGCACCCTCGCGGAGGCCGCCGAAGAGGAGATCACCGGCATCTCCTTCGCCGCCGCCTCGGGCAACACGCTCCTGTGCGCTCCCGACGGCACGCCCCGCACCCCCGTCATCAGCTGGCTGGACAAACGCCTCGAAGACTGGCTGCCACCCGAAGGGTGGCAGGTGCGCAAAACCACGGGCTGGCCCGCCATCAGGACCTTCCCTTTGATGCACCTGGAGTATTTCCGCCGCACGTCGCCTGAGCTGCTGAAAACTTCCGTCGTCGCCATGAACAACGACTGCCTCGTTTGGCGGCTCTGCGGAGAACACCTGCTGGACAGCTCCAACGCCGCCCCCTTCTACCTCTGGGATCAGGCCGCAAACACATATGCGCCCTACCTCGGATACTACGGCCTCGCCCCCTCGCAGCTGCCCCGGATCCTCCCCGTGGGGAGCGTCGCGGGAAATTTGAAACGGGAATTCCATCGCGGGAACCTCACGGGAAACACGAAGATCCGCCTCGGGAGCTTCGACCACCCGGCGGCGGCACGGGCGGCGGGGATCCTGGAACCGGGGAGCATGCTCCTCAGCTGCGGCACCAGCTGGGTGGGATTCTACCCCTGCGCCGCGAGGGACGACGTGCCCGAAAACGAACTTTGCGACGCCTTCCGCTCCGC
The DNA here is from genome assembly GCA_017443585.1 of Lentisphaeria bacterium. Taxonomy (GTDB): domain Bacteria; phylum Verrucomicrobiota; class Lentisphaeria; order Victivallales; family Victivallaceae; genus UBA1784. The sequence continues at coordinate 15,794 of JAFSYV010000352.1, forward strand.
TTCCGGCGGCTGCTGGGGGGCCATGTTCTCCATCGCCAAAGCAGGGGTGAAGACCGAGGAATTCATCTGCGGCCGTTACGGGAACACGCCGGACCGCTACGAACGCTTCAACGAAGAGGCTTTGGCGGGGGACGGCCCGGCAAGAGAACTGATGCTCGAAGTCATCGGCCGCTTCAAGGAACGCTTCGACCGGCATCCCAAGGTGGACCGGCTGGTGGTCTGCGGCGGCCCTTCGGAGGGGGCGGGCTGGCTCAAGTTTCTCCGGGAACAGCTCGACGCCGACATCGAAGTTTCCCCTTACCACAGTTACACCGGCGCCGTCGGCGCCGCCATGATCGCAGGAGCCGTCATAAAATGAAACTGCTGAACGAAAGAGACCGGCGCATCTACCGCGAAGAGCTGGCGCCCCGTCTGCCCGCAAGGATCTTCGACGCCCATGTCCACGTCTTCGACCGGGATTTCTTCCCGCCGGGCTTCACCTTCCCGCCCCGGACCTGCTACCACAAGTTCGGAGGCGCTTTTCCTCTTCCCCTCTGGCGGGAGGCGATGAAGGAGCTGCTCCCCGAGCAGGAGGTGTGGCTCAACTGCTTTTCCACGCCGAGACGGGAGATCGACCGGGACCGGATGCCGGAGGTGAAAGGTCCCCGTGAATTCGTCATGGCCCTCGTTTCCCCCGCGGACCCGGTGGAAAAGGTGAAACAGCGGATCGAGTCCGCTCGCGCCGTGGGCGTCAAACCCTATCTCAACTACGCCGCAGAACTTTACGGCAAAAAAAGCGGCGAGGTGGAGATCTTCGACATGCTCACCCCGGAACAGCTGGCCTATCTCGATGAAAAAGCCCTCGCGGTGACGCTCCACATCCCGCGGGCGGGCCGCTTCGCCGATCCCCTCAACCAGCGCCAGATGCGGGAACTCTGCGAAAAGTATCCCCATATCAAGTTCATCTTCGCCCACATCGGCCGGGCGTACTTCATGCGGAACATCCGGGAAAGCAACCTCGAAGAGTTCGTCCAGTACCCCAACGCCTTTTTCGACACCGCCATGGTCAACAGCGCGGAGATATTGAAATACCTCTGCGACCGCTTCCCCGCGGAACGGATCCTCTTCGGCACCGACACCCCCATCGCCCTGCTCCGGGGGAAATCGGTGGAGATCAACGACCAGTACGCCTATCTGATGGGCGAAAACTACGCCGTCGGCACCTCCATCATCGACACGGAAGGGGCGGTGGAGTTCACCTTCTTCTTCTACGAACAGCTCCGGGGGCTCCTCGCGGGGGTCCCGGAAGGGGATCTGGAAAAGGTCCTTTTCACCAATGCACACCAACTTTTCACGGGAATAAGAGCGCAATGAAAATCGGACTTCTCCCCTGCTATCTCGCCCTCTACGACAATTTCTGTCCGGAAGCCGCGGCCAAGGCCCGCACCTTCATCGAAGTCATCGCAAGCAAACTGACCGCACGGGGATTCGAAGTGGCAACAAGCCCCGCCTGCCGCCTGAAACAGGAGTTCGCCGACGCGGTGAAACGCTTCGAGGAAAGCGGCTGCCAAGCTGTCGCCACACTCCACCTGGCCTACTCCCCCTCGCTGGAATCCGTCGAAGCTCTGGCGTCAAGTACGCTCCCCGTCGTGGTCATCGACACCACGCCGGACTTCGCCTTCACGCCGGAACTGACCATGGCGAACCACGGAATCCACGGGGTGCAGGACCTCTGCAATCTGCTCCTGCGGCACAAAAAGCCCTTTCTCATTTCCGCCGGACACCATGAAGAGTCCGGCTGTCTTGACCGGGTGACAAGGCAGCTCCGCAGTACGCTGATGGCTTACCGCATGACCCACATCCGCGTGGGCAAGGCAGGTGGCGATTTCGCGGGGATGGGGGATTTCCGGGTCCCCGACGGGACCTTCGGCATGAAGGTCGTTGGGTACACGCCCCAGGCGGAGCCCGCCGAAGAGGAGATCGACGCCGAAATGCGGCTCGACCGGGAAAAGTTCCGCTGGGACGAAAGCGTGACGGAAGAAAGTTACCGCCGTACCATGGGCGCCTCATTGAAGATCCGCCACTGGCTGGAAAAGGAAAAGCTGGACGCCTTCACCATCACCTTTTCCGGCATCGACCGGGCGGGCGGGTGGCAGACGGTGCCCTTCCTCGAATGTTCCAAGGCCATGGCCCGGGGCATCGGCTACGCGGGAGAGGGCGACGTGCTCACGGCGGCGGCCACCCGAAGCCTGCTGGAGCTCTTCCCGGAAAGCTCCTTCACCGAAATGTTCTGCCCGGACTGGAAAAACGACCGGATCTACACGAGCCACATGGGGGAGATCAATCTTTCGATCTGCGCCGAAAAGCCCCTCCTCCACGAGCGGAAATACATCTTCAGCGACACCGGGAACCCCGTGCTGGCCACGGGGTGTTTCAAGGCGGGCGAAGCGCTCCTCGCCGACCTCGCGCCGGGCCCCGACGGCGATTTCACCCTCATCGTAGCGAAGGTCGAATACGAAGTCCCGGAGCAACTGAACAACCCCAAGGCCAATGCGGGCTGGTTCAGACCCCTTGCGGGCAACATCGGTTCGTTCCTCGAAGCGTACAGCCGTTACGGCGGGACGCACCACCTGACCTGCTGTTACGGAGGATCGGTCGAACACCTCCGGGAGTGGTCGCACCTGATGAACTGGCGGTTCGTCGAGATAAAATAACAACGGGAATCCGGATCAAAATACCAAGCAAAGGAGTTAAAAATGGGTATTTCCATCGGACTGGTCGGTCTGGGGTCTTTCGGCTCCGCCTTCGCCAAACTTTTCAAGGCCCATCCGGCGGTGAGCCGCATCGGTCTCTGCGACTGCGAGAAAACCAAGCTGGAAAAGTTCGCCGACGATCCCTTCATGCAGGACAAACTTTCGAAAAAGGATCTTTTCCTTTCGCTGGACGACATCTGCAAGGCGGACTTCGACGCCATCGCCATCATCACCCAGCCCTGGCTCCACGCGCCCCAGTGCCTGCAAGTCCTCGAAAGCGGCAAATCGGTCTACAGCGCGGTCCCGGTCATTTCGCTCCCCGACGGCGAGGAGATCCTCGACTGGTGCGGCAAGCTCCGTGAGGCGGTGAAGCGCACCGGGCGGCACTACATGCTGGGCGAGACCACCGTCTACCGCCCCCAGACCATGTTCTGCCGCCGGATGGCCGCGGAAGGCCGCTTCGGCCACTTCATCTACGCCGAGGGCGAATACACCCACGACCTGGACTCCCCCTGCTCCCTGCGCATGGTGAAGCAGTCGCGCACCACGGGGATCGTGGGCGAACAGTTCGCCGCCCTCATGGAACCCTACCGGAAACGGGGAGTGAAGAACAGTCCCATGTTCTACCCCACCCATTCCGTTTCGGGCCCGCTGGCGGTGATGAACACCCGGGCGGTGAAGGTTTCCGCCTACGGCTACCGGAACCGGGAAAACGACCCCTTCTTCGAAAACAATGACTTTTCGGACATCACCGCCTTGTTCCAGCTGGCCAACGGCGCTTCGCTGCGAATCTGCGAATTCCGGGAGTGCGGCCTCAGCGCCCTCGACCGCAGGGAGGCGGAAATATTCCGCATCGTGGGCAGCGCGGGCAGCTTCTCCAGGGACGTGTGGGAGGAAAACCGCCGCGGCGACGGCCGCCCCGCGGTCCGTCCCTTCGAGCGCAGGGAACTCACGTCAAAGGAAATGTTCACGCCCCTGCCCCCCGATGTTACCGAAGCTTTCCGTCAGGTGATGCTGGATCAGCTCCCGCCGGAAGA
>JAFSYV010000353.1 GCA_017443585.1 Lentisphaeria bacterium
CAACGGGCCCTACGTGAACCGCCGCTACCACAAGCCCGGCGAAGCTCCCGTCGCGGAGTTCTACGTGCCTTACAGCGACAAGCTGGAGATCCGCGCTTACTGCAATCTCCACGGTCTGTGGAAAAAATAATTTTCCTTCTTTCCTTCTTCCCTTCCGCCGCCCGGCGGAAAGGGAAAGGAGAAGGCTTTTTTCATAACAGGTGACTTTTAAGGAATTTGCTGATGCAGAAGTTTTTCAAGGCGGAACAGGTTTCCGCCAACGTGTGGTGGGTCGGCGCCGTCGACTGGAACGTCCGGAATTTTCACGGGTATCTCACCGGCCGGGGATCCACCTACAACGCCTATCTCATCATCGACGACAAGGTGACGCTGGTGGATACGGTGAAGGCCCCCTTCGCCGAAGAGATGCTGGCGCGGATCCGGTCGGTGATCGATCCCGGAAAGATCGACTACATCATTTCCAACCACGCCGAACCGGACCACTCCGGGGCGCTTCCTGCGGCTGTGGCCGCCATCAAGCCGGAAAAGATCTTCACTTCCGTCGCGGGGGCGAAGACCCTGAACGCCTATTACGGGGATCTGGGCTTCACCCCGGTGAAGACCGGCGATGCCGTGGAGCTGGGGCAGGGCCGCTGCGCTTTCGTGGACACCAAGATGCTCCACTGGCCCGACAGCATGGTGACCTTCTATGACCGGGACAAGGTGCTCTTTTCGCAGGACGCCTTCGGCATGCACCTGGCCGGGAGTTTCCTCTGGGCCGACCAGTATGAGGAGCGGATCCTGGAAGAGGAGGTGGAGAAATATTTCGCCAACATCCTCAACCTCTACAGCGAAAAGGTGATCGCGCTTCTCGATTCCCTGCCCGGCCTCGATTTGGGATTCCAGATCATCGCTCCCGACCACGGTCCCCTGTGGCGGAAGGATCTGGACAAGATCGTTTCCCTGTACAGGAAGTGCGCCGAACAGAAGCCCCGGCCCCGTGCGGCGGTGGTCTACTGCACCATGTGGGGCTCCACGAAAATTTGCGCCGAAGCCTTCGCCGATGGGGTCCGTTCCAAGGGCGTCGAGGTGGAGACCGCCGATCTGATGGTCAACGAACGCAGCAGCATCATGAGCAAGGTGGCCCGGTCCGGGCTGATCGCTTTCGGCGCTCCCACCATGAACAACCAGGTCTATCCGGCTATGGCCGACGTGATGAACTACGTGAAAGGTCTGCGGATCAAGAACAAACTGGCCTTCGCCTTCGGCTCCTGCGGCTGGAGCGGCGAAGGGGCCAGACAGATCGCGGCGCTCTTCGACGAGCTGAAGCTGGAACAGCCGCTGCCGTTCAAACAGGTCAAATACATGCCACAGAGCAGTGATCTTGAAGAGTTCTTCAAGGCGGGAGCCGCACTGGCGGAGCAGCTGCTCGAAAAAACAAAAGACAATTGAAGCAGGAGAAAAGAAAAATGGACAAGTATGTGTGCAACGTCTGCGGCTACGTCTACGACCCGGCCAAGGGTGACCCCGACAACGGCATCAAGCCCGGAACCAAATTCGCCGATCTGCCCGATTCCTGGGTCTGCCCCGACTGCGGCGCGGGCAAGGAAGAGTTCGAGAAGACCGAATGATGAAAAATCCGGGCAAATGGCTGACGGCGGCGTTTTTGCTGCTGCTGCTCGCCGCGGGCTGCATGACCGAAGCCGCCCGGAATGTGGAAAACTCCAAGCGCCTGCGGGTCGGCATGACCAAGGA
>JAFSYV010000354.1 GCA_017443585.1 Lentisphaeria bacterium
CGCGCACCACGGGGATCGTGGGCGAACAGTTCGCCGCCCTCATGGAACCCTACCGGAAACGGGGAGTGAAAAACAGTCCCATGTTCTACCCCACCCACTCCGTTTCGGGCCCTCTGGCGGTGATGAACACCCGTGCAGTGAAGGTTTCCGCCTACGGCTACCGGAACCGGGACAACGACCCCTTCTTCGAAAACAACGACTTTTCGGACATCACCGCCTTGTTCCAGCTGGCCAACGGCGCTTCGCTGCGAATCTGCGAATTCCGGGAGTGCGGCCTCAGCGCCCTCGACCGCCGGGAAGCGGAAATATTCCGCATCGTGGGCAGCGCGGGCAGCTTCTCACGGGACGTGTGGGAAGAAAACCGCCGCGGCGAGGGCCGCCCCGCCGTCCGTCCCTTCGAACGCAGGGAACTTACGTCGAAGGAGATGTTCACTCCCCTGCCCCCCGAAGTGACAGAAGCCTTCCGTCAGGTGATGCTGAATCAGCTCCCGCCGGAAGAACGGGCGAAAAGACAGGACGGGGACTTCGTTCCCACGGGCCACGGCGGCTCCCACCCCTATCTGGTCCACGAATTCTGCACCAGCGTGGCGGAAGACCGGAAGCCCGCCGTGGACATCGGCATCGCCTCCCACTACATGGCCATGGGCGTCGCCGCCGACAAGTCCGCGCTCAGGGACGGCGAGATCGTCTCCGTTACCGAGTAAAAGACGCTCCCGGCGTCAGGAAAGGAACTTCGTCCCGATGTTGAGGAGCGTCCCCAGCTGGAAGACGATGAAGGCGGCGCACCATGCGAAAAGCAGCATGAGACAGCCCTCGGCGACGGCCATCTTCCAGGAGTTCAGCTCACGCTTGACGATGGCCAGCGTCGCCATGCAGGGAATGGTCAGCAGACCGAAGAGCATGATGCAGAAAGCCTGAAGGGGCGTGTATTCTTTCGCCAGAACGCTCCGGAGCGAATCCGAATCCTCGTCGGTCTCGCCCTGAGAGTAGAGAATGCCCATCTGGGAAACGAAGACCTCCTTGGCGGCCAGCGCCCCCACAAAGGCGGTTGAAAGCCGCCAGTCGAAACCGATCAGGCGCATGACGGGCTCCATGAAGTGGCCGACCCGACCGGAAACGGTGTACTCCATCATCTCCGCCTGTTTGGCGTTCTTGAGCGAAGACAGCGTCTCGTTCCCGGCCCGGAGTTTTTCCACAAAGATCCTCTGCGCGGGCGTGAGGCTGTCCTTCCGGGCATCGACCGCCTCGATCATGGCTGAATTCACCTTCGCTTCCCGTATGATCTCCGCGGACTGCTCCCTGTCGAGCCCGGGCAGCCTCGCCGCCTCGGCGGCCGCGGCGGGAGTGAGAGTCCGCATCTTTTCCGCCCTGGCGATCTCGGCATCGTAATCCCGGGTGAAACCGCTCTTCTTTTCAGGGAAGGTGTTGCAGATCCACAGGACGATGGAAGCCCCCAGAATGATGGTCCCCGCCTTGTGGAGATACATCTTGCTCCGGTCCCACATGTGGAGCAGCAGACTCTTGGCCGTGGGCATGCGGTAGGGCGGCAGTTCCATCAGATAGACCTCCCCTTCCCCCTTGAAGAGGGTGGACTTCATCAGCCGGGCGGCCCCCAGGGCGACGACAATGCCGAGAAGATAGATCAGGAACATGGTCAGCGCCGCGTATTTCGGGAAGAAGGCGGGAATGATCAGAGCGTAGATGGGCAATCGCGCACTGCAGCTCATAAAGGGGAGGACCATGATGGTCACCGTGCGGTCCCGGTCGGACTCGATGGTGCGCGTGGCCATGATGGCGGGCACGGTGCAGCCGAACCCCAGCACGAGGGGCACGAAGGAGCGTCCCTGAAGCCCGAAAGTCCGCATGATGCCGTCCATGATGAAAGCGGCCCGGGCCATGTACCCGGAGTCCTCCAGAATGGCGATGAAGAAAAAGAGGAAGAGGATGTTGGGCAGAAAGACGATCACGCCCCCCACGCCCTTGATGACGCCGTCGATGAGCAGCGACCGCAGGAAGGGAAGCGACTCCTCGTTCCAGGCGTCGCCGATGGCGCCGGCCAGAAAGTCGAAGGAGCCCTCGATCCCGGCCATGATGGGCTCCGCGCAGACGAAGGTCACCCAGAAGGTGACGAACATGATGGCGAGAAAGATGGGCAGTCCAAGAAAGCGGTTGGTCATGACGAGGTCGATCTTGTCCGAGATCTCCCGCCGCCGCTCCTGGGTCATGGAGATGGCGTCACGGCAGGCCCCCGCCAGCATGGCGTAGCGCCGGTCGGCCATGAAGGTGTCGGCGTTGATGGCGTGGACATCCCAGAGGTGTTTGATCTGGGTTTCCACCTCGTCGAAGACGCTCTTGAACTCGGGGATCTCCATGGCCGCCCGGTCATGTTCGAGGAGCTTGATGGCGAAGAAACGGGAGGGCACGTGCCTGTACCGCTCCACGTGAAGCGCATCGATCTTTTCGGCAACGGCATTGATGGCGTCGTCGATGTCCGCCCCGTAGGAAAGCATGGGAACGCCGTGGTCCTCGAGCTCCTCGAGGGTCTTTTCCAGCCGGTCCAGCAGGGGCTTCACCCCGGAACTCTGACTGCCCACCGTCTGGACGATGGGGGAACCGAAATAGGTCTCCAGCTTGGGAATGTCGTACTTCATGCCCTTGCGCCGGGCGTCGTCGCTCATGTTGAATGCCAGCAGCATGGGAATATGCAGTTCCGCCAGCTGGGTGGTGAGGTAGAGAGAACGCTGGGGAATGGTGGAGTCGATGACGTTGACGATAAGATCGATCCCCTTTTTCGGCA
>JAFSYV010000034.1 GCA_017443585.1 Lentisphaeria bacterium
CGCGGCCATGGAGCTCTCGAGCCACTCCCTCGTGCAGGACCGGGCGGCGGGCATCCGGCTCCAGGCGGGCATCTTCACCAACCTTACAGGCGACCATCTGGATTACCACGGAGACATGGAGCACTACTTCCAAGCCAAGAAGCGGCTCTTCACGAACTTCATGAAGCCCGACGGGGCCGCCGTCATCAACGGCGGCGATCCCTGGGGAGCCCGTCTCGCCCGCGAACTCGAAGGAAAGCTGGATACGGTCGTTTTCGGCACGTCGGAAGCGATTCCGTACCGGGTAAAGGGCCTCGAACTGGCCGCCCGGGGCGTCCGGTTCCGGCTGGAAACGCCGGAATACGGCGAACTCGAGATCGCTTCCCATCTGGCGGGGCTCTACAACGTGTCCAACCTCACCGGGGCGGTTCTGGCCGGGCTCCGCTGCGGCCTCGCGCCGGAAAAGATCGCCGCCGCCCTCGCAACCCCCTTCCGGGTGCCGGGACGGCTGGAAGCCTGGCCGCTGCCCTCCGGCGGGACCGCCTTCGTGGACTACGCCCACACCGACGACGCCCTGACCAACGTGCTCTCCGCCCTGAAGGGGATCACCCACGGGCGGATCATCACCGTCTTCGGCGCGGGCGGCGACCGGGACCGGAGCAAACGTCCCCGCATGGGCAAGGCGGCGGCGGAAAAGTCCGACGCGCTTTTCGTCACTTCGGACAACCCCCGCAGCGAGGAGCCCGAGTCCATCATCGGCGAGATCCTCGCCGGGATCCCGGCGGGAACGACCTTCCAGGTCGTGCCGGAACGCGCCGAAGCCATCCGTCTGGCCCTCGGTTCCGCCGGACCGGGAGACGCCGTCCTCATCGCCGGCAAGGGCCACGAGGATTATCAGGAAATCAAAGGCCGCAAGCATCACTTCAGCGATGCGGAAGAAATCCAACGCTTCATCGAAGGAAACACCAGAAAATGACTCTCCTCATCAAGAACGCCGTCGTGGACGGGAAATGCACCGACATCAGCGTCTCCGGGAACAAGATCACCGCCGTGGGCCCCGGTCTGCCCGATGCCGGAGCGGAAAAGATCATCGACTGCGGCGGCCATCTGGCGGCCACGGTTCCCTTCTACAACACCCATACCCATTCGGCCATGACCCTGCTCCGGGGCTACGCGGACGATCTGCCCCTTTTCACCTGGCTCAACGAACATATCTGGCCCGCCGAAGCCAAGCTGGATCCTCATGACATCTACGCCGGGACCCGGCTGGGGATACTGGAAATGATCAAGTCGGGCTGCTGTTACTTCAACGAAATGTACTTTCATCCCGCCGAGACGATCCGGGCGGCGAAGGAGATGGGGATCCGGGCGGACGTGGGGCTCATCCACATCTCGTTGCCGGGGAGCCCGCTGGACAAGAATGCGGAGCAGCTCCTCGAGGAAGCGGAACGGCTCCGGACGGATCCCCTGCCGGAGACCGTCCGCCTCGCCATCGCCCCCCATGCGGTCTACACCGTCCGCGAAGGCGCCATGCGCGACATGGTCCGGGCGGCGGAGGCGCTGGGTGCCCCCATCCACATCCACTGTTCGGAAACCCAGCGCGAGGTCGAGGACTGCCGCCGGGAGCACGACGGCCTTTCGCCGGTGGCCTATCTCCACAGCAAGGGGCTCCTCCGCCCCGACACGGTGCTGGCCCACTGCGTCTGCCTCGACGGCAGGGACCGGGAACTCATCGCTTCGACGGGGGCGGTCATTTCGCACTGTCCCGTTTCGAATCTGAAGCTGTGCAGCGGCATGTTCGACTTCCCGGCGGCGCAGAGCGCCGGGTGCAAGGTCACCATCGGCACCGACGGGGCCGCCTCCAACAACGCTCTTTCCATGGTGGAAGAGGTGAAGTTCGCCGCCTTGCTGGCCAAGATCCGCAGCGGGGACCCCACCGCCGGGAAGGACCGGGACATGCTCGAATGCGCCACCGTCAACGGGGCCCGCAGTGCGGGCGTGGACGCGGGGATCGCCCCCGGCAAGACCGCCGACATTCTGCTGGTGGAACTGAACGACTCCCGGATGGTGGGAGATTACAGTTTCACCGCCAATCTGGTCTACTCCGCCGACAGCAGCGTGATGCACACCCTCATCTGCGGCGGCAGGGTCATCATGGAAGATCACCGCGTTCCGGGAGAAGAGGAGATCATCGCCGAAGCCCGTGAGTGCTGCGGCAAGTTCAGAAGGGGGTAACGCCCCATGCTGGCGAAACTGCTCCTCATCGGCCGGATGAAGGACCGGTCCCTGAGCGCCAGAACCGACGAATTTCTGGAACGGTGCCGCGCCTACGGCAAGGTGGAAACGGTCGAATTGCCCGACTCCGACGTCGTCCGCGAGGGCAAGGCCCTGCTCCGGGAGCTGGACAAGGAAAGATCGAGCTGCGTCGTCGTGCTGTCGGAAGAGGGGAAACTGCTCACCACCGAGGCCTTCGCCTCCTACATTTCCGCCGCCGACCGGAAGATCGTCTTCGTCATCGGCGGCCCCTTCGGGCTGGCGCCCGAGGTCAAGGCCCGAGCCTCGCTGCTCTGGTCCCTTTCGCCCCTCACCTTCACCCACGAACTGGCCCGGCTGCTCCTGTGCGAACAGCTCTACCGGGCGCTGAACTTCAACGCGGGGGGCTCCTATCACCACAGGTGATCGCGGCACTTCGCGGCGAGGAGGGGCAGTTCATCGGCGATGAGCGAAAAGCCCCCTTCGTCCCCGGCGAGGCCGTGGAGAAAGACGCCCAGTCTCGCACCGTCGAAGGGAGCGTCCCCTCCTGCCAGCAGACCGGTGATGATCCCCGCCAGCACGTCGCCGGACCCGGCCACGGCCAGTTCCGGCCCGCCGGAGCTGTTGACCGACACCGGACGCCCCGGCGCGGCCACGCAGGTGTGAAAGCCTTTCAAAACCACCGTCGCCCCCAGCTTTTCCGCCAGCGCGGCGGCGAAACGTTCACGGGGGAGCGCGCCGTCCACGCCGAAGGCCGCCGCCAGCCGGGCGGCTTCGCCGGGATGGGGCGTGAGGACCGCGTCGCTCCGGAAAGACCAGAGTTCGGGATGACGGGCGAGAAGATTGAGTCCGTCCGCATCCAGCACCACGGGGCCGGGAAAGGCCAGGACCTCCTTCAGCAGTTCCGGCGAAGGTGCGGAGCCCCAGCCGCAGCCGGCGCAGAGGGCGTCGCTGACCGAAGCGAAGTCCGCGCAGCGCTTCAGGGCATCGGGGGGCAGAGATCCGCCCGGTCCGGGGGGCAGACAGCGGCGGATCAGCGCCGCAGGCAGCCGGAAGGAGAGGCCGGACTCCGCCATGACACTGCGGACAAGCCCCGCGAAGCGGAGCGCCGCCGAAGAGGCCAGGACCGCCGCTCCGGGATAGTCGGCGCTGCCGCAGAGGACCAGCACCCGGCCCCGGGTGTTCTTGTGGGCGGTAAGCGGAGGGCGTTTCAAGGCGTCCGCGGCATCACTCCTCGTGTAGAAATCGTAATCGAGCGCCCTTTCGGCGTCGTTCAGGTCCAGTCCGATGGGGATGACCTCGATCCTGCCGCACAGTTCGGGTCCTTCGCGCCGGAACATGCCCTGTTTGGGGGCGCCGAAGGCAAGCGTGAGCAGGGCTTTGACGGTCCCCGGAACGGCTTCCCCCGAATCGGCATCGAGACCGCTGGGCAGATCGAAGGCGACGACACGCCCCCCCGCCCGGCCCAGCAGAGCCAGTCCCCGGTCGAGGGGAGCCCGGACGGAACTTCCGGAAAACCCCGTGCCCAGCAGGGCGTCGGCGGCCAGATCCCCCGGCTCGAAGTCGAAAGCGTCGATATCGGTGCGGACATCGAGGCGGGAACCGAACTCCCGGACCGCGTCGGCCGCCGCCCCCCGGAGTTCCTCCAGAGGCCGGAAAGGCAGGAGAACGTGAGGGAGCCCCAGAGAGCCCGCCGCGACGACGGCGTCGCCCGCGTTGTTGCCGGAGCCGCAGAAAAAGACCACCCGGCGGAACCGGCCTTTCGCGAAGCGCTCCAGCGCCGCCGCCGCACCGATCCCGGCCCGTCGCATGAGGCGGTATTCCGATACGCCGGAGTTCACCGCCGCGCGTTCCAGGGCGCGCATGGTCCCGACGGAAACGATCTTCATGAGCCGGAAGCCTCTTTTGCCGGGTCGTTCTTCCTCAGCAGACTGGAAAGGATGAAGATCCCCACCCCGATGCAGATGGCGCAGTCGGCCACGTTGAAGACAGGGTAGTGGTAGTGGTTGTAGTAATGGACGTGGAAGAAGTCGATCACCGACCCGTGCCACAGCCGGTCGATGCTGTTGCCGATGATCCCGGATTCGATGAGGGCCAGGGCGCAGAAACGCTCGGTGTACCCCTCGCTCCAGCGGCGGAAGAAGACGATGATGAGGGCGGCGGCCGCCACGCCGAATCCCAGCAGCAGCCAGGGGAATCCCGCCAGCATGCTCCACGCGGCCCCCGGATTGCGCACATAGGTCAAATTGAACCAGCCGGGAACGATCGCGATGGTCTCGTGAAGCTCCATGGAGGTCATGGCCAGCAGCTTCGTGCCCTGGTCGAGGGCCAGAAAAAGGAAAAACAGAAAAGAGGCGAGGATCAGTACCTTCTTTTCCGCCGGAGTGTGAGGCTGGATGGGACCGGGCACCGGATCAGGATTCCATCTGTTCGCGCTTGGACTTGCACTTGACGCAGAAGACGGCGTAAGGACGCACTTTCAACCGCGCCTCCGAAATCATTTCGCCGCAGTCCTGACACTTGCCGTATTCGCCGTGAGCCAGCCGTTCGAGGGCATCCTCGACCAGCGCCAGCACGTCGCCGTCCTCGGAAAGCTGCCGCAGGCCCAGTTCATGGCTGGCATTGTCGCTGGAAACGTCGGCCATGTGGGTGGTAACGCCCCGCTTCTCGGCGTTGCTCCGGTCCAGGACCTCGTCCTTCCGCTGACGCATCTTGCCGGTGACCTGATAATAGACCTCCATCAGCGCCTCGTAGTGCTCCAGATCCTTGCCCGTGTAGTTGAGCTGAACTTTCTTCCTGGCCATAACCGATCGTGCTCCTCAATTTTAGGTATTGCAAACACGCCCCCGCCGGGGCTTTCCGAAAAACGTTTCCGGTCTCCTCCTCTGCTCAAACCGAAAAACGCACGTGGATGACATCTCCGTCCTGAACGATATAATTCTTCCCTTCGATACGCAGTTTCCCCGCGAGCTGGGCCTTGGCCCAGGAGCCGCACTCCACCATGTCCTGATAGGAGACCGTTTCCATGCGGATGAACCCGCGGCACATGTCGGTGTGGATCTTCCCCGCCGCCTGGGGCGCCGTGGCCCCCTTGATCACGGTCCACGCACGGGACTCCATGGGGCCCGCGGTGAAGAAGGTGATGTAGTTCAGCAGCCGGTACCCGGTGCGGATCACGCGGGAGAGGCCCGACTCGCCGATCCCGAGTTCCTTGAGAAATTCGGCGGCCTCTTCGGCGGAAAGTCCCGAAAGTTCATCCTCGACCTTGGCGCACACGGGGATGACCTCCATGCCGTGGGAAGAGGCGCACTCGATGAGCCGTTTGGCCTCGGGGTCCTCCAGAAAGGCCGCCCCCACCTGATCCTCCCCCGTGTTGGCGCAGACGAAGGCGGGTTTGGTACAGAGAAGCCCCAGACTTTCGACCACTTCGACGGCCTTCGGGGACTCCTTGTCGTACTCGGGAAGGCGCCCGGCGTTGAGGCTGTCGATGAAGGAACGGATCAACTCCAGTTCCAATTTGGCGTCGGCGTCGCCGGAGCGGGCATTCTTGAAGGCCCGGTCGCGGCGCTTTTCCAGCACCTCGAGGTCGGCGAGCATGAGTTCGGTGAGGATCGTTTCCAGATCGGCCACGGGGTCGCATTCGCCGGAAACGTGGACCACGTCGGGGTCCTTGAAGAGCCGCACCACATGGGCGATGGCGTCCACGTTGCGGATGTGTCCCAGAAACTGGTTGCCCAGTCCCTGCCCGGTACTCGCTCCCCGGACCAGCCCCGCGATATCGATGAACTTCAGCGAAGAGGGCACGATCCGGCCGGAGTTTTCCATTTCAGCCAGCACTTCCAGACGTTCATCCGGAACGGGCACGATGCCCGTGTTGGGCTCGATGGTGCAGAAGGGAAAGTTGGCCGCTTCGGCCCCGCCCCGGCAGAGGGCGTTGAAAAGAGTGGACTTGCCTACGTTGGGCAACCCCACGAAACCGCAGGAAAAACTCATGACGGAAAAGCTCCGGAACGGAAGAGCGGATCAGAAAATGGGGGTCGGGATGCTGTCCCGGTCATAGACGAAGTTCCACCAGTCATGCTCCACGTCGATGACCCACGCGGGGTACATGATGGGGCCGTAACCGGCGCCGAACCCGTCAGGCGTTTCCGGGCAGTTGGGCAGGGGGAAGGGGAAGGTGACGATGTCCACCACGCCCACGCACAGCCGGGCCACGACGAAAGCCACGCCCCGGAGCGTCCCGTAAGTGAGACCGGCGATGCCGCCGTGCTTGAGCTTCGTTTCCTGGACCTGGATGGGCAGCTCCAGCGGCCCGAAAACCACATTGGCGATGCCGCGGCCCAGCTTTTCCAGGGGCTTCAGGATGACGGCGCCTTTTTCGGCCTCGGTCACCGAACTTTCCACGGGATCGGCCGCAGCGAGACGGGAAACGGCGCAGAATCCCATGACCATGAGCACCGCCAACAACATTTTCGCAATTTTCATAAGAATGAATCCTCTGTGTTTGAGCCCTCCCCGGAGTCCGGAGAAAAAGCCGAATTTCAGAAATCAAAGTTCCAATATGAAATATAGGTCGAAAGCATGTAAATTGCAAGGGAATTTTTGGAAAACTTGCGTTTTTTTTGCAAAAAATCCCGGAAAAAGCCCCTCCGCACGAAAAAAGGGGACCGGGAACGGCGTTTGCCGTTCCGGTCCCCCGTGGGATCGGCTGAAGAACTTTCTTACTTCGCCGCGGGCCGGGCGATGACCGCCAGCGGATCGAAATCCTCGGCGCAGAAGCCGATGGGATTGTGACGGATCCACCCTTCGGCGAAGCGGCAGAAGCCGGAAAGACGGCCCATGGCTTCGCACCGCTGCTGCATGTCGTCCAGATAGGCGTCCAGCCCCTGGGAGGCATCCAGCCACTCCTTCTGGGAACGGTGGCAGTTGAGACACTCCCGCTTCTTCTGGATGACCGAAGTCACATCGACGAAAACGTCGGGGATCACCGGTTTGTTCAGCTGGTCCTTGAGGCTCAGCGGCAGGGAGTGATAGACGGCCACGTCGTTGCGGACGATGGGCTCCGTCACGTTGCGGAAGTTCTTCATGCCCTTGCAGAAGGCGGCGGAAACCGCCAGCCGCCCGGCATTGACGTGGTCTTCCATGTAGTCGTAGGGACCGTGGGTCAGCACGATCTCGGGCTCCACCTTGCGGATCTCGGCGACCACCTTGGCCAAAGATTCGGAGTTGTAGAAGACCTCCAGATCGTGGACGATGGATTCATGGTACACCGCCCCCATGAGTTTGGCGGAGTTCATGGCCTCCTCGCGGCGGATCCGGGCCAGCTCCTCGGCATCGTAGACCTCGCTGCCCAGAGAGCCGTCGGCGATGGTCATGTAGTGGATCTCGTACCCCAGCTCCTTGAGCCGGAGCAGAGTCCCCAGCATCATGAATTCGATGTCGTCGGGATGGCTGGCGATGGCAAAAGCGCTTTTGGCCATGATCAGTGCATCTCCACTTCGCAGACGCCGAAGCCGGGCCCGTAGAAGTTGAAGACCACGTCGTCATGCTGCGAGAGCAGCGACATGGGCACGGCGCTGTCGGCGATCTTCCTGGAGATCATGTAGGTGGTCAGCCGCATGCCGAAGGGATTGTCGTGGTGGCCGGGATGCCAGATGGAGACCCGGTCGCACATCCAGGTCTCGGCGGGGCCCACGGAAAAGGCGCTGGAAGGCACGTTCTGGACGGTGCCGCCGCCGGAGGTGCGGGCGTTCTGGATCAGCGTGATGGGGTGCAGCTGGACGTGCCGGGTCCCCAGCTTCCGGTACTCTTCGGGCGTGGGCGGATTGTCCTTGTACTTGCCTTCGCGCTTCACGGGGTCGTTGAAGGCCCAGTGCTTGGTCTCGCCCTGGCCGCCCTGCATGATGAGGCACTTGGCCTGCTTGTAGGACTCGATGTAGGCCGCGGGATCCTCGGAGGGGAAGTGCAGATTTTCTTTGGGCATCCGGAGTTCCGGACGGATCCGGTTGAAGCAGAGCTCCATGTCGGCCTTGGCGAAGCCCAGGGGGAAGTCGATGCCGGCGGCCTTGCCGTCGAGCGCCCACTCGTCCATGCCCCAGAAGTGGGCGTTCTTGAGGTTGAGTCCGGTGGCGTTGACGATCTGGGCCACGAGGGGCAGCTGTTCGGTGGGACCGATGGGGCCGCAGATGCCGCAGGGATTGTCCGGAGTGGCCTTCTTCCAGGCCGCGATGTATTCGAGGGCCTCGGCGCAGTAGAACTCCTGGAAGGTGTCGAAGATATTGATCTTGAATCCGGGACGCTCATAGGACTTGAGAGTGTCCAGAGTGATCTTGGCGGCCGCGTCGAGAATGGAGCGGTCGAGGGTCGTGTAATCCCACCAGTCGGCGGAGATCTTGGAAAGTGCGCGCATGATGAACCTCCTCAAAAAAGTTGTTGGTTGACGGCACGGCAGGGCCGATCCTTCACCGGTTCCGCCTGTTCCGCGACCTACTTTACACCTTTTTTCCCGAAATGTCAAGTCGAAGAGCCCCTTTTTTGCGTCATTTTGCAAACTCTACATTGACTTTTCGATGAAACGCGTTTATATTTTAACCGCGCCGGCATCGCCGCACGGGTCTTTTCGGCCCGCGAAAAAAAGAGAACCGTATCACAGGATCATGGGGAAAGCATCAGTCATCGCAACAGCCGTGGAGATCGGCACCTCTCAGATCAGCATTCTGGTGGGAGAGGTGACGGAGCTCTCCGTCACCGTCATCGGCCGGGGCAGCGCCCCTTCCGGCGAAGCCATGCGCAAGGGCGAGATCCGGGACATGGAGCTGGTTTCCAAGGCCTTCGAACAGGCGATGGCCCAGGCGGACGAATCCTCCGGAGGCGCGGTCCTCGGGAGCGCCATCGTGACCCAGGTCATTTCGGGCGGCGGCGTGATCTGCACCACCGGCGTGGGGACCGCCTCGGTACGCAACGAGGCGGGCATCGTGGGCGAAGCCGAGATGAACGAGGCCCGCAGCAACGCCCAGGTGATCGAGATCACCCCCGGCTGGCAGATCATCAACACCGACGACATCTTCTGGCGGCTCGACGGCCGTCCCGTGGGCCATCCCCTGAACCAGCGGGGCCGGAAGCTGGAGGTCCAGGTGCTGATCGTGCTGGCGCCCTCGGCCCAGGTGGCCAACTTCAGCGACCTCATCCGCAACTCCGAACTGCTGAACGCGAAACTTTACAACGCCTACGCCCCCATCTGCGCCAAGGAGGGGACCCTCACTGACAAGGAAGCCGACGACGGCGCCGTCCTCATCGATCTGGGCGCGGGCTGCACCGACTTTCTGGTCGCACGGGACGGCGGCATGGTCGAAGCGGGGACCTTGCAGATCGGTTTCGACCATGTGGCCAACGATCTGGCCATCGGCCTCGGTCTCTCCTTCGGGGTCTGACTCAAACGGCTGGAAAGCGGCGCCGTCAAGGCGGCCATCGATCAGGAAAGTCCCGCTCTCGTGATCCAGCTGCCCAACGGCGGGCCCCAGGAGATCCCGCTCTCCCGGTTCGAAGCCATCATCAACCCCCGGCTCCAGGAGATCTTCGAGCAGGTGAGAAAGCACATCCGTACGCAGGGGGCGCTTTTCAGCGGCGTCCTCACCGGGGGCGGGGCCCTGCATCCGGGGGCGCTGGAGCTCTTTTCCAAGACCTTCAACCTGCCCTGCCGGGTGGGCACGGTAGCCGACGCCACGGGCTCCATCACCGGGCTGGATTCGCCCCGGTGCACGACGGTCTGGGGCGCGCTGAAGATCGCGGCCTACTACTACCGGAGTTTTTCCGCCGGGAAAGGTGGCAGCGCCCTCCAGCGGTTCCTCGAAGGCATGAACAACATCTGGATCTATCTGCCCCGGTGGATAGGCAAACTGTGGAAGGCGTTCAAGTTCTGACCATGAAGAAACTGAGTGTGCTGGGCGTTGGATCGGCGGGATGCCGCATCACCGGGCTTCTGAAGACCCTGCCGGGGGCGGAACATCTGCGCCTCATGGGCTTCGACTGCGATGCCGAAGCGCTGAAGAATTCGGGGCTCGCCCCCGACGATCTGCTTCTCGCCGGGGAAAAATGGCGGCAGGGCCGGGGCTGCGGAGGCCGGGAAAACGAAGGCAAGACCGCCGCCGCCGCCGAACGCGAATCCCTCAAGCGTCTCCTCGCCGACACCTCGCTGCTGCTGGTCATTTCCGGGCTGGGCCGGGGATTCGGTTCCGGGGCCATGTCCGTGATCCAGAGCGTCACGGCCGGCATGAAGCTCCCCACGGTGTTTCTGCTGAACACCCCCTTCGTCTTCGAGGGGGCGTCGCGGCGCAACCTCGCCGCACGGACCATTTCGCGGGACCTTCTGCCGCTGGCGGACGCGGTGGTGACCATTCCCCTGGATCTGCTTTTCTGCACGTTGGATCCGGCGACTTCGCACGAAGAGGCCTTCGCCCTGGCCGACCGGGTCATGGCCGAAGCGGCGCTGGCCCTGACCGTCACCCTGTGTTCCGGGAGCCGCCTGGCGGCGGACTTCGACACGGTCAGCGTCCTGCTCTGCCGCAAACACGCCATCTGCGGCATCGGGTACTCCTGCGTCGATGCCTCCGACCCGGAAAAGAACCGCAAGATCGCCGAACAGCTGCTGGACTCCCCCCTGCTGGGCGGAAGCACCAAACTCCGGCAGGCGGACGCGGTGCTGCTCATGCTCAACGGCGGCGAGACCCTTTCCCTGGGCGACACCCGTGAGGTGTTCGAAAACGTCCAGAAATTCCTGGCTCCGGAAACCGAGATCCTGACGGGGGCGGGAGCCGACAGCGCCTGGGGCAAGGAGATGCGTCTGGCGGCCCTGACCGTCAAATTCGATCAGGCGGCGGAAAACGCCGCGCTGCCCGAAGGGTCCGCCACGCCCCTGCGCCGGGGCCGCAAAAAGCATGCGGGCGCCGAAGACGAGATCCAGCCCGAACTCTTCCCCGAAAACGCCACCGAACTGGGCATCATGGAAAATACGCCCCCCGTCATCGTGGACGGGGTCAATCTGGACGTTCCCACCTTCATGCGGAACAACGATCCCTCCGGCGGCCGCCGGTAAAAAGGGACCTGCGGCCGGAGCCGGCAGGTCCCCCGCGGAGCCCGAGGCGGCGTCCGCTCACTTCTTCGGGAGCTCGAAAAGCTCCACCTGGTCGATCCAGGCGATCCCCTTCCTGTCGTTGTACTTCCGGAGCCGGTTGAAGGTAAGACAGGTCCGGCCGTCCCGTCCGAACTCCTTGGGCGTGGTGAACTCGAAGCACTGGCGCGTCCAGGGCATGGTGCCGGTGAATTTGCCGTTGTTGGGAGGATAATTGAGGGTCTTCCGCGGTTTCATGCCGCAGTCGATCTGGCAGTAGACGCCGCCGCCCCAGGCGAAGAGGCTCTTTATATCCTGGGTTTTGACGTAGAAGGTCAGGCGGTAACGGGTGTCGGGCTTCATGAAGCCTCTCAGGTCGTAGAAGTGCAGGTCCTGACCGCCGTCCTCCAGGCGGATCGACATGCCGCTTGTGCGGAAGACTTTCGTGTCCTTGATGACGGCCGAGCCGCACCACCGGGGGACCTTGTGCCGACCGAGGAAGCGCTTGGCGTAAACGGGCTCGGTGAAGTCGCCCCCCGGAAGGACCGAACGCACCGCGGGCGGTTCGAACTCCAGGGTGCCGTAGCCTTCGACATCGTGGGAGGTCCTGATCCTGGGGCTCCAGGTGCAGAAGGGGGAGCGTTTTTCCGCCACGAACCGGGAGCGGACGACGTTGGCGATCAGCCGGCCGGCGGCGCATTTGTCCATGTTCTTCCGGGGGATCCGGACCTCGATGGTCCACATTTTTCCGGGCGTCACGGCGATCTTGTACTCGGCTTCCGAGTCCCACTTCCAGTTCATGGCCTTGAGCTTGAAGGTGTTGTCCGAAAGAGAGCCCGCCGAGTTGAAGAGCAGCTGATAGCCGGTCTTCCGGTCGCCGGAAGGATTGAGGAAGATCTCGATGGTGTTGTCCTGCCAGATATTGAACTCGTCGTGAGGACGTTTCAGGGCGGTCATCTCCTCCGTCCGGGGTTCTTCGCACTCGATGAGGAAGTAGAAATTC
>JAFSYV010000355.1 GCA_017443585.1 Lentisphaeria bacterium
GCCGATGTGCCGAACTTCACCCCCCGCGCCATCGGGACCTACTTCAAGGCGCAGCGGGACAAGATCTACGGCTGTTTTCTCGAGGTCGGCAGCGACCGCTGGATGTTCGACTTCATGAACTGCTACGTCTTTGCCAAGGTCATGTGGAACATGGACACCGACGTGGAAGCTCTGATCGACGAACACTGCCGGTTCATGTTCGGCCCCGCCGCGCCTCAGATGAACAAATTTTACCGGGAGATCGAAGAGCTCTGGATGGGGAGGATCATGAGAAATACGATCCAGACTCCCCTCGGCGAAAAATGGCAGATCCCCTCTTTGAACGAGGTCTGGACCAGGATCTATTCGCCGGCGAAGATCGCCGAGATCAGCAGCCTGCTGGATCAGGCGGAAAAGGCCGCGGCCGCCGATCCCGAGGCTCTGAAGCGGGTCAAATTCATCCGGCGGGAGATCTGGACGCCCGTGGTCGAAGCGGCCAGGGATTTCCAGCTCGACGCCTTCGACCGGAGCGCGTGGACTCTCAACGCCGCCGATGCCGCCGGGATCACCCTCGACGGGAACCTGAACGAACCCGCCTGGAAAAACGCGGAGCCCGTCTGGCTGAACGTGAACCCCTTCAAGAGGAACGCCTCTTCCGCCAAGGTCGAAGTCCACACCCGGGTGAAGATGCTGCAGGACAAGGACTTTTTCTACTTCGGATTCGAAGCCGACGAACCCGAGACCGCGGCGATGAACGCCTCGCCCGGCAGAAAAGAGGAGGACTCGGAGATCTGGATGGACAACTGCGCCGAGATCTTCCTCGCGCCGGAGCTTGCCGGCAAAATCATCTACCAGTTCATGTTCAATTCGAACGGCGTCAAGTGCGATCTCAAGAACACGCTCTTCAAGACCGATTCGAAGTACGACACGGGCTTCGAAGTGAAAACGCGAGTTTTTCCGGGGAAAATGTGGACCGCCGAAGTCCGCATCCCGCGCAAAGCCATGCCGGAACTTGCCGGGAAGAAAAAAATCGTCGGCAATTTCACCCGGCGGCGCGTCCTCGCAGGAAAGAAGGTCGGGACCGTTACCTACGTGTGGTATCCGAAACTCAAGAACACCCCCGAATACTGCGGCTTCATTCAGCTTGAAAAAGAACCCGGCCCGGTCAATCTGATCCAGTGCGGCGACTTCGACCGGGACCAGAGCAAATTCCGCATCGGCGCGTGGAGCGTCGGCCGGAAGGTCTTCCCGGAAAAGGAGGTCTTCATGACCAAAGGAAGCTCCCTGCGTCTGGAGGGGGAAACCCGTTATGCCTCGCAGCAGATCCCCATCCAGCCGGGACACCGCTACCGGGTCAGCTTCTACGTGAAGAGCGAAGATATGAAACCGGGGCTCCGGGCCTCGATCCGCTTCGGCGGGGGCGACGTGAAGAACCTTTCCCTGTTCGACCGCCCGACGAACATGCTCGTGGGGACCCACAAGTGGCGGCGGTTCGTGGTGGTGTTCCGCGCGCCCCCGAAGTTCGGCACCGCGCACAAACCCCACATCGCCTTCTTCCTCTTCACGAAGAACTCCGGCAGATGCTGGATCGACCACGTGGAGCTGGTCGAGCTGGACAAGTGACGAAAGGATCTGCATCATGTCGCAGCTTTTTCCCGAAAACATCCGCAAGGTCGGACTTTTCCCGCTGAGCCTCGGGGATCAGGGGAAGGATTACTTCGCGACCGCGCTGAAGCGCCTCGACGCCATGGGGGTAAACTATATAGTAAGTCTCCCCGAAGGCGGGGAATACCGTTTTTTCGCCGGGCGCGACGAGGAGCGGGCCGCAAGTTTCAACGTTTTGCTCGCGGATGAGTCCATCGATCTGCTCTTCGCCATCCGCGGCGGCGTGGGGGCAGTGCGGACCTTGGAATATATCGACTGGGAGCTGCTTTTCAGACGCAACATCCCCGTGGTGGGGTACAGCGACATGACGGGGTTCCTGCTCGCCGCCTGGGGCAAAGGTTTCAAAAACGGCATCGCAGGCCGCATGGCGGAGTCCAGTTTCGGAGGGGCTCTCACGCCCGAGGAACTCGACTGCTCCGCGAAAGCGCTCCGCAACTGCGTGGCGGGGAAAGTCGTTTCCCCTGCGGAGGAGGCCCCCCTTCGGGGGTTGAAACCGGGCTCCGTGACCGCCCCCGTCGTCCCCTGCTGTCTGCTGCTGTTGATGTCCCTCATCGGCACTCCGTGGATGCCCGACCTGACGGGGACCATACTGGTCATCGAATCCATCGGCGCCGACGCGTACCAGGTCGAACGCGACCTGACCCAGCTGGAACAGTGCGGGATCCTGCAAACGCTCGGCGGACTGGTTTTCGGCACGTTCTTATCGTGCGGCTCCCCGGAATACCTTCCGGAAATTTTCCGGGATTACGCGCAAAAAGTGCCGGGCCCGGTGTGCTGCGATTTCAAGTTCGGCCACAAGGAGCCCGGCGCCGTCATCCGCGTCGGCGGGCAGGCCACCCTGACCGTTGCCGACTCGGGCGCGGTCGCTTTCGCCTGACGCCCTGCCCTGCTCTCAATGAAAAGGAAAAATTCTATGAAGAAATGGTTTTTGGCGTTCGCCGCGAGCATTTGTTTCCTGACCGGATGCGCTTCGGCCCGGCGCGGCGCGGTTTGCTTCACCTTCGACGATTATCACGGCCCGAACTGGCTCAAGGCGATGCCCCTGTTCGAGAAATATGACGCCCACGCCACCTTTTTCGTGGTGGGGAAGATCACGCCCGAAAAAGCCGAAGTCATGAAGAAGCTGAAAGCCGCCGGACATACGGTCGGGCTCCACAGCCTGCATCACCGCGACGTCATCCCGTTCATCCACAAACATGGCGAGGCGAAGTACATCGAGGAAGAGATAAAACCCCAGCTGGAAGCCTGCCGGAAATACGGGCTCGAGATCCGCAGCTTCGCGTATCCCAACAACCGCCGGGACGAGGCCGGCGACCGGATGCTTTCACCGTACTTCGACCACTTCCGCGCCGGACGCGGGCCCGCCGGAAAGACGCTGTACTATCCCCTGAAGGAGCTGCCCGAAAAGTGTTATCTGGGCGGAACGGGGATCGGCACTTACTACAAGACCGACCTCGCCGTGCTGAAGAAGGAACTGGACCACGCCGCCGCAACGGGGAGTCTGGTGGTCTATTTCTCGCACAACATCGCCCCCGGCGCCCGGGCCGGCCGGATCGGCATGCCCACGGAATGGCTGGACGAACTCCTCGCCCACGCCAGGAAACTCGATCTGCACATCATCGGATTCGACGAACTCAACGACCTGAAGACCAACCGGACGTCGGCTCGCAAATAGACGCGGCCGGCGATTGGCCAATAGGCCGGATAGGCCGAGGTGTGTATGCGCACATGGGGCCTGCGGTGGCGTTCGCCGCAAGTTGCCTGGCCGCTTGCACAGTATTCACAGTATTCATAGTATTCATAGTTTTGAGGCGGTTCATTTTTCTCGGCTGAGAGATGCTTCTCACCAAGCGCCGGTGGTCGCCCCCCACGCTCCCAAAAGGTCCGCGGCCGTTTCAACCCCAAGCCGGGGCCCTCGCCGCCTCCATGTTCGCCCCTTGACATTTGCGAAAAGGATGCTATATTGTGTCCAAACGATCGGCGAAGTCAACTTTTTCTGAGGAAAGGGAGTTTCTGTATGAGTACGCAATTGCTGTTTCAGCCGCTTCTGGAAGAGGCGGAACGTCCGGAATTCAGCCGCTGGCACGATATCCTGCGCCACGGCGCGCTGCTGCATGAGCTTTCGATGCAGGAGCCTATGGCCCCCGCGCCTTATCCAGTGGAGTCCATCGGGCCCGGATACTGCTACAACATCGCTTTCGGCCACTGGGACCTGATCTTCGCGCTGCTCGACAGCTGCCCGGTCTTGCCCGACCACACCCGGCGTCAGCTGCTCAATCAGTTCGCTTTTTGCCGGGCCGACGGCTTCATGCAGGGGGTGATGTACCGCAACCATGCGATGGAGGTCATCTGCTCGTCCGAATCCTCCTTCCCGCCCCTCTGGCCCGTCGCCGTGGACTGCCATGCGGAAACGACCGGCTCGACGGAAATCATCGAAGCCGCTGTCGGCCCCCTGCTGCGGCAGATCGGATGGTTCGAGAGGGAGCGCCGGGCCGACGGCGGGGGATTTTTCTATTGCGACGTCCTCAACGGCCGCTGGGAAAGCGGAGTGGACGAAAGCCTTCAGGCGAAACTGATCGCCGAACGCGGGAAGTTTCCCTGTCTCGATGCCACGGCGCACGTGCGTCTGCTCTGCGACGCGGCCCGGCGCTATCTGCGCAAATTGAACCGTCCCGGCGCGGAGGAATATGACGAAAAGTGCGCGGAACTGGATTCGTTTCTCCGGACCCGCTGTTTCTGTGAGGAAACGGGATTTTTCCACGATCCCTATCTGATCGAACGACGGATGCTTTACCGCACTTTGAGCGGCATCTGGCCCCTTTTCAGCGGTGCGGCCATGCCCGAACAGGCGGCCAGTGTCGCAAAACAGCTGATGACGCCCGGAAGATTCCTGACGCCCCATCCTCTCCCCTTCGTGGCCGCCGACGAGCCGCTTTTCGAGCTGCGCATGTGGCGGGGGCCCGCTTGGAACAGCATCACGCTCTGCGCCCTTCTCGGACTCGAACGGTACGGATTCCGCGCCGAAGCGGCGGAGATCGCCGAACGACTGCTCGACGATACGCTGCTGCAGTTCCGCCGCACGGGAGCGTTGTGGGAGTTTTACGATCCCAATTCCGGCCCGCAGGCTAAAGTCTTCCGCAAGCAGGGCCCCTTCCAGGCCCCCTGCCGGGAGTATCTGGGACACAACCCCTTGTTCGCCATCGCCCGGCTGTGGCTCCGGTGCAGCGGGCGGAGTGCCGAAGCTTCCGGCACAACCGGTCCGGAAAAAACGATCTGAGAGCCGCGGGGCCTACGGTCGGCCGAGAAGCTGCGAAATGTAGTTGCGCGTGTTGTACATCACCGCACGCGGGACGGCGTTCTTTTCATCTCCGTTGCGGTCGTAGGCCAAGCCCAAGTGCTTGATCTGGATCTCGGGGAATTTCGCCTTGAAGTACTCCGCGATCAGCAGGCGGTGGCAGTTGTACAGCTCTTGTTCGGCGCAGAGGATCCCCACGCCGTCGAGCTCTTCCGCGCTCTTGACCGCGTCGAGGGCGGCGAGAACTTGCGGCGTGAAATAGGCCTTGGCGTAGGTCAGAAGGTCCCAATTCTCGTTGTTGCAGGCGGTGAAGACCTCCTTGGCGGGGGCGAGGTCGAGCCGCCACTCGAAAACGATGTTCTCGTGACGGCAGCAGAACTTGAAAATGTCCGTGTCGAAGAAGCAGCCGTACTGGCCGTTGGGAGTACGCCGCACGTCCCAAATGGTCTTCACGCCTTCGCGGTGGATGATGGGGAAGAACTTTTCGGGGTGCGCTCCGTTCCACAGGGCTCCGTTGTTGCCGCCTTTCTTGCTGAGGGTAAACAGTCTGGTCATGAAAACATCTCCTTTCACGTGGGGGTTATACCCCTTGTACAATGCCGACCCCGGATTTTTTTCATCCGCACCGCCGGAAAACGTTTCAGAGCGGTTTTCCGATGCGGGCGAAAGCGGAGATGAGGATGGCGCGGATCATTTCGCGGTAGTCCGCCTCGGGGGAACCCTGCGGGTGGTAGAGCGAGAAGATCTGGGGGCTCCAGCTCTTGACGGGCTTCAGGCCCGGGATGCCGTTGACTTCGATGATGCGGAGCCGTCCGTCGGCACCCACGCGCATGTCGGCGCGGACATGGTCCATGCACTTCAGGGCGCTGCAGGCTTTGCGCATCAGCTCCGCCGCCTCTTCCGCGTGCTCCGTGGGAATGGAGACTTTGGTCAGCCCCACCCCCCGCAGGTCGCTGCGGAGGATCCTGTATTTTCCG
This sequence comes from Lentisphaeria bacterium, assembly GCA_017443585.1. Classification (GTDB taxonomy): domain Bacteria; phylum Verrucomicrobiota; class Lentisphaeria; order Victivallales; family Victivallaceae; genus UBA1784. The sequence goes on from JAFSYV010000355.1 coordinate 5,917, forward strand.
TAATGGCTCTCATCCACCGTGACCTTGCCGGGCAGGATCTCCTGATGCTCTCCGTTCCCCAGCATGAGGACGGTGTACTCCTCGCCCGGCAGGTATTCCTCGACCAGCGCCCCCTGCCCCAGCTCATGATGGACCCACGCGACCTGCGCGGCCAGCTCTTCGGGGGTATTCACCACGCTGCGGTCGGAAATACCCACCGAACGGGACTCCCCGTTGGGCTTGACGAAGGCCGGGAAGGGCACGTTCGCAGGGATGGGCGCGCCCGGCTCCACGAGCACGTGGAAGGGGACGAGGACGCCCGATTTTTCCATGATCTCGTGGGTCCGGTATTTCAGGATCATGTCCTTCATGGTCTGGGCGCTGGAGCCGATGTAGGGGATGCCTCTTGCATCCAGCAGGTCGGAGACCCATTCCGCCTCTTCGGGGATCCCCACGATGGCCTCCTTTTCGGAAAGGTAATAGAGGGAGCTCCACACCATGTCGCAGGTGCTTTTATCCATGACCGCGTCGAACTCCGCCCGATTGCGGACGAAGGCGATGGAACACTCGACGCCGATCTCGTTGACGGTCTTGTTCAGAATTTCGGTAACATGCATATTCCCCCAGCCCTGGGCGTCGCCGCCGGGGCCGGTCACCAGCAGAAGTTCATGTTTCATCAGAAAAGTTCCTTGATCTGTACGCCGCTCTTTCGAAAGCGGTTCCCTAATATAGCACTTCCGGAACTGAAATTCAAGGCATTTTTTTCCGCAAAAAAAGCGCCCTGCCGTTGAAAAAGTGCCGACCTGCGGTTATATTAACGGAAACGGATGAGAACGGATAATTACGGAATGGCCTACCCCCGAAAGGAATGACTTGATGAAAAAAATAAAGATCGGCCAGATCGGCATCGGACACAACCACGGCTCCGAAAAGATGATCGCTATGCGGGAACTCAACGACCTTTTCGAGGTGGTCGGCGTGGTGGAGTCCGCCCCCGTGTGGAAAGAGAAACGTTCGGGGCTCGCCGCGTACAAGGGACTCCCCTTCATGACGGAAGAAGAACTTTTCTCCGTCCCCGGCCTCGAAGCGGTGGCCGTGGAAACGGACGGCTTCGACCTCTGCCCCACGGCCCTGCGCTGCGCGGAACGGGATCTCCACATTCACATGGACAAACCCGGCGGCGAGGACTGGGCCCTCTTCCGCCGCCTGCTTTCCGAATGCACCCGGCGGGATCTCGCCTTTCAGCAGGCCTACGTCTACCGCTACAATCCCGCGCTGCGCTTCTGCATCGACGCGGTGAAACAGGGCTGGCTCGGGGAAGTCTTCGAGATCCACGCCGTCATGAGCCGGAACGACAGCGAAAACCCGGAGTACCGCAAGTGGCTGGCAAAGTTCAAAGGCGGCGCCATGTACATTTTCGCGGGCTACCTGATCGACCTCGTCGTCTCCATGCTTGGCGCACCTGCGAAGGTCACGCCCTTCATGAAGCGGACACGGGACGACGGGCTCATCGACAACGGCCTTGCGGTGCTGGAGTACCCGAGCGCCACCGCCACGGTGCGGGTCTCCGTGGCCGAGATCGAAGGCTACAAGCACCGGCGGCTCATCGTCTGCGGCACCGAGGGGACCGTCGAAGTGTGTCCCATCGAGTTCCAGAGGTACTACACCGACCCGCTGTCGGTCCGGCTGACTCTGAAATATCCCAAAGGCCCCTACCCCGCCGGGACGCGGCAGGTCCCCTGCGGCATGCTGAACAGCCGCTACGGTTCCCAACTCAGGGAGTTCGCCAGAATCGTCCGGGGAGAGATTCAAAATCCCTTCCCGGCGGAACACGAACTGCTGGTCCACGAAACGCTGCTCCGGGCCTGCGGGTACTTCTGAA
>JAFSYV010000356.1 GCA_017443585.1 Lentisphaeria bacterium
CACCGCTGGATCTCTTTGATGTGCGGGTTCGTGATGTTGTCGAGAATCGGCTTGTCGTACTCATCGACCAGAATCACCACCTGTCCGCCCCTCTCGGCGAGTTTGTCGATCAGTGCCCCGAAACAGGTCCCGGGAGTGCTGTCCGGCAAAGTCACCGAGTGTTCCTGAGCCAGCTTACGGAGTTTTTCCATCAGGTAACGGGGAAGTTCGCGCTCCGCATCGGAAACCACATTGTAATCGCCGAAACTCAAATGGATCACGGGATAGGGCTTCCAGTCGTAAGGCTTGTCGTAAATGGCCAAGCCCTCGAAAAGTTCCTTCTTGCCCTCGAAAACAGCCTTCAGCGTGGAAACGGTCAGTGACTTCCCGAACCTGCGGGGGCGGGAGAGGAAATAGGACTCCCCGGCAGGGTTGATCAACTGCCAGATGTACTCGGTCTTGTCGACATAGAGATACCCTTCTCGGCGAAGTTTCTCAAAACTGTAGACGCTGGCTGTGAGGTTCTGTTTCATACGGCTCCTTCTCTCTGCCGTATAATTTACACGCGGACTGAACTTTTTTCAAGTTAAAATAGTAAAAAAGCCGCCGCCTTGTTTTTTTGCGCTGCTTCTTATCTCGGTTTCGGCTCCTTCACTCGGCATCCGGACGTCAGGCCTCTGTTTCGCATCTGAAAATGCACCATTTTCGTTTTGTTCGAAAACCTCCGGCCTATGGTTTCGCCTCAGAATCGTTCTCTGGAGATTTCCGGGGCGTTTTGCGGATTACCGTCCTCCGCCAAAGAGCGCTGCGGCGTTTTCGGCCATGAAGTTCCGGCGGGAATTCCCCCAGTTGCAGGTGCGTCCCACCCGCTTGAAAAACTCGTCCGTGAAGACGGCCGTGTCCAGGATGTCCTGCCAATGCGGACGGCTTCCGTAAAGGCCGTCCACTCCGAACATCAAGCGCTGCGAGAAGGTTGCTCCGAAACTGCACCGGCGGTCCAAGTTGCGAATCAGCCACTCGTAGTCCACAAGACCGCAGACCGAGCAGCGGATATTGGGATAATAGAACAGGGACTCCCAGAGTTCGTCGAGCCACGGGACTCCCTGATGTCCCTGGATAAGCTGAAGTTTCGGGAATGCGTCGGCGATGGTGTCCAGCATGGAGGGCTTCATGTTCCCCGGACCGGGGAAGCCCGGCGTTTTCAGGCGCTTCCAGAACCCCTTGCTGATGATCCCCACGTGAAAGAGAATGGGCATCCCCAGTTCCTCCGCTTTGGCGTAGACGGGGAAGTACGACTCGTCGTTGTAAGGTTTGAGGGGCGAAATGGCCTTCAATCCCAGAAATCCCTTTTCCCGGAGCCGCTCCACCTCGCCGGGGCCCTTGCCGAAGTCGATGTAGCCGAAGGGAATGAAAAGTCCGGGGTAGCGCCGGGCGCACTCCAGCACCTCATCCTCGTCGGCGAAAGGGATGTTGTCCGAAACGCAGGGGCAGTGCATGAGCCATGCCTGCTTCAGAACGCCGGACTCGGCGATCTCCTCCATCAATTTCCAGTCCACGCCGCCGATCAAATGGGCGTGGGTATCGACAAATGGTTCCATTTCAAGCATTTCTTTCCGCGTCGTCCGCTCCTGAACCGTTTTTTCCGAATGACCGGGGTGACCCGCCTCGCAATAATATACACCTTCCCCCCCCGAATTGCAAGGCGTGGGCCGGAGCTTTTTTCAAGTTAAAGTAGTAAAAAAGCCGTCGCCTTGTTTTTTCTCTGCGCAGGATCTTGCAGGAGACTCATCTGCCCGGCATCCGGACGTCTGGCCTCTGTTTCGCATCTGGAAATGCACCATTTTCGGTTTGTTCGGAAACCTCCGGCTCTCAAAATCTGCTTTTTTATTTGAAAAGGCAAATATTCGATTTGATTTTGCCTTTTCGAGGCTGTACATTACGGTGTTGCCATGGAAGCCGCCGGGATATCGGCGGGCTGTAATGACGGTAAGCTGCAAGAAGTCGGGGAAAAACTTCGAAGGAAAAGGAAATCCGCATGAAACGTTTTTTTGTTCTTCTGATGTGCCTCTGCGCCGTGGGCGTTGCTGCCGCCGAAAAAGCTCCCGCAAAGAAAAAAGCGACGCCGAAAATCACCGTGGTCTGCACTCCTGGTTCCCATATCGCCGGGATCGGTGAAGAGGTCAGGTTCGCCGTCGCCTCCGACTCCGGGGAGCCGGTCCTAGTGACCCTCTCTCTCGATGGAGGCCCCCAAGTCTTCAAGAAAGTCACAGTGAAGCCGCCCGCGGAAGTGACCGCGTCGCTGGACCGTCCCGGCTTCCTTCACTGCCTCGCCGTCAGCGGCGGCACCACGGTACGGCAGGGCGTGGCGGTGGCTCCCGAAAAGATCCGCTATGCCCGGAACGCACCGGCTGATTTCAAACAGTTCTGGGCATCGGCGCTGGAGGAGTCCGCGAAACTTCCTCCGGACCTGAAACTCGAACCGGTTTCTCCTCACAAGGACTACGATTCGTTCCTCATGAGCTGCGCCAACGTGAACGGCAAACGGGCCTACGCCCTCTTTTCCCGGCCCAAGGTTTTCAAAGGCAAGCTGCCGCTTCTGGTGCTTTTCGGCGGCGGTGAGGCCGCAGTGAACCTTGCCGCCGTCCCCGGTGCGGCCATGAGCGCCAAAAAACGACTCGGGCAGGATGCGGCGGTCCTTTATCTGCATCTGCCGCCCTATCCGCCCGCGCCGGACAGGGAAACTGCCAAAGCGGTGCACAAGGAGTTTCTCAAGAAGCTCGGGTTGCGGCGTTATATTCTCGTCGGCATGGAGGATCCCCGGAAATTTTACGCCTACTCCGCCATCCTCGGCAGCCTGAGACTTGTGAACGCGGCGGCGGCGCTCCCCGGGATCGATCGCGAAAAATGCGTGTTCCACGGCGCCAGTCACGGCGGCATGATCGGGGCGTATCTTGCTTATTTCTTCCCCTTCCGGGC
>JAFSYV010000357.1 GCA_017443585.1 Lentisphaeria bacterium
CGCCTCCCCTGCCCCGAAATCAACCGAAATCCCCGCCGAAAATGGCGTGATAACCGGCCCCCGGCGGCATGCCGGGAACGCCGTATTCCATCTCGATGAGCTCGCGGACCTTGGAAAATCCTCCCGTTTCGGCCCGTTTGACGGCCTCCTTGTCGGCGTCGAAGAGGATCATGTGGGTGGGCAGTTCCTTTTCCCGGGGGGCCGCCGCCGCGATGAGGGCGAAAGCTTTTTCCCAATCGCCGTCGCAGGTCTCCACGGCGGCGATCTGCCGCTGTTTCCGGCCCCGGCGGCCGAGCGCGAAGGCGGCGATCTTGCCGTCCCCGGCGATCTTGAGGGCGAAGCACCCGAAGCGGTGCAAATTATCCTCGAAGAGGAATTTCCGCCTGAGTCCGCAGTTGCGGAAGTCCAGCGCGGCCAGCTCTTCCAGATCGGCGGCCGTCGCTGGCTCGACCTCGATCGAAGAGGGCGCGAATTTCGGCGGCTCCGCCACGAAATAGCTCATGGTCCGCGTGGTGACGAAGCCGATCTTGCTGTAGACGAAACTCCCCGCCGGGGTGGCGTGGAGCCGGAAGGTCCGGACCTTGAGATTGTCCAGCAGGTAACGGATCATGGAGGTGGCGATGCCCCGTTTCCGGTAGTCCGGGTGGACGATCACCATGTTGATAAACCCCACGTCGTCGTAGACGGGAGCCCCCGCGGTGGCGATGACTTCACCGTTTTCTTCCACGCAGATCATGCGGCACTCGGGAGAATTGATGAGAAAGGCGCAATCTTCCAGCGTCTGGTTCCACCCCACGAGCCCGGCGAGCTCGTAGAGTCTCCCTGCGTCGGCAGGGGTCATTTCACGGATGTTCATAAGCTTTCAACTCCTTGATGAATAAACGATTTCACCGTTTTTGAACACGTAAGCGATCCCTGAAGCGGGGGTCTCGGGGGCGGAAAAGTCCGCGTTCCCGTCGATGGTGTCGGGATCGAAAAGCACCATGTCGGCCCTCCTTCCGGGGGCTGCGAGCCCCGCGTCGGGAAGAGAAAAGAGCTCCGCAGTAAGGCCCGTGACCTTGCGAACGGCGTTTTCGGGCGAACTCCCCATGTCGAGGAGCAGCCGCACGAATTTCGCCAGCGCCCCGAAGGCCCGGGGGTGGGAGGCCCCGAAGCGGCGGTCCGGCGGCAGGGCGTTGCCGTCGCTGCCACCGACGCAGTAGGGAAGCTGGATGATCCTCCTCATGTTCTCCTCGCTCATGCCCGAAAAGGCGGCCTGCGCATTGACGGGGTCGAAGGCGAGTATTTCCGCGGCGGTCAGGGCGGGGTCGGGTCCCGCCGCCGTGATCTTCTTCCCCTGGAACGCCCGGTACTTCGGGTGGGTGCAGGAAACGATGCGGCAGCGCTCCCACTCCTCCGGGGTGCGGCTCCTGCGCAGTTCCTCTGCCAGTCGGAGCAGGTTTTCCGGGTCGGCCAAGGTCCGCTTCAAGGTCCCGTCGTCCATCTTGCCCCACGCCCCCGGCAGGATGACGCTCAGCTGGGTCATGGATTCGGTGTAAGGATAGCGGTCGCAGCTTATTTCCAGCCCCCGGTTGCGGGCCTCGTCGATGAGACCGAGGAGGGGGGCGAGTTTGTGGAAATTGGCCTTGCCGGCGGTCTTCATGTGGCTGATATGGAAACGCTTGAGCCCCGCTTCGAGGGCAAGTTCGATCATTTCGGAAACGCTCTCGAGAAGCCGGTCCCCCTCGCTGCGCAGATGGGCGGTGCAGATTTTCCCCGCTCCGGCGACGCGGGTCATGAGGGCGCCGATCTCCCCGGGAGTTGCGAAAACGCCCGGCGTGTAAAGGAGTCCAAAGGAAAGCCCCGGGGCCCCCTGCTCCAGAATTTCGTCGAGAAGTCCGCACATTTTTGAAATCTCCTCTGCGGAAGCCTCGCCCTCGCCGTATCCCCGGACGGCGGCGCGCAGCGTGTTGTGCCCGCAGAGAGGGTAAAGGTCGAGCAGAGCCCCCGCGTTCCGCACCGCTTCCCGGTACCCGGCGCAGGAGGACCAGGCGATCGTCTTCCCGTAATTGGCGTAAAGCTCCTCGAGGTGGGAGCGGTTTTCCGGCGTGACGGGAAAGGCCGACAGGCCGCAGTTGCCGCAGATTTCCGCCGTGACGCCCTGGGAGATCTTGCTGAAGCATTCGGGGGAAGCGAGGGCGGAGATATCCGAGTGGCCGTGGGCGTCGATGAAGCCCGGAGCGAGGATCTTGCCGTTCCCCGCCACGACCGTTTCGGCGGCGCAGGCGGAACCCCCCTTTTCGATCGAGGCGATGCGTCCGGAGTCGTCCGTGAGGCAGGCGCATTTGCGCAGGGGTGCGCCGGTGCCGTCGGCCAGCCACACGTTTTCGATGAGCAGTTTTCCGGTCATTCTTTTTCCGCCTTGTTCCGCATTTATCCGTTTCCGAAAGTATAAGATAGCGCCGCTCCGCGAAAAAATCAAACCTTTCCGGCACAAAACCCTTGATTTTTCCACACGCAAACGATATATTAGGCACTCAAGCCACAACAACTGCATAAGGAGCACAAAAATGTTCAATTACGGATTGGGAACTTCTCTCTCATCTCTCTGCAACACCCTGCTGGAGCGGGACCTCCTCAAGGCTCTGCGCAACTCGAAGGTGCAGACCTTCGAACTCAACGCCCACATGTTCGACTACGACTACGACGGCGCGATCCGTAAGGAGTTCAAGGCCATGCTGGCGGAAACGGGCAAAAAGGTGATCTCCTTTCATGTGCCCTTCAGCGGGATCGACGACCTTTCCAATCCCGATGAAACGACCCGGACATGGGCGGTCTCCCGCTTCCGGGCCCACGGCCCCGTGATCCGGGAATTCGGCTGCAAGTTCATCGTGCTCCATCCCTCCCCGGAGATCCGCACCAACGTCAAGGCCGAACGGGATGAACGGATCGACTGCCTCAAAAAGAGTCTCCGCGAGGTTGAAGGGGAGCTCAGGGAGCTCAACGTTCAGCTGGCGCTGGAGTTCCTGCCCCGGCTCTGCATCGGCAACAAGCTCGCCGACATGGACCAGATCCTCGAAGGGATGAACCCGGAGATCTTCGGCGTCTGCTTCGACGTCAACCACATCATGAACCAGTATCCCCTCATCCCGGAGATCACCCGGAAGCTGGGGAAGCGGCTCTTCACCACCCACATTTCGGACTACAACGGCATCGACGAGTGCCATTGGCTCCCCGGCATGGGCGTCATCGACTGGCAACGCTTCGTTGAAGCGCTCCGGGACATCGACTACCGGGGCCCCTTCAACTACGAAATCAAGATCCAGGAGGGGAACTGCGAACGCCGGGTCAGGACCCTCGAAGAGAACTTCGCCAGGATCCGGGGGCTGCTGAAATGAAATTGACCGAACTCCCCGAAGCCCGGGGTACGTGGAAGTTCTTCGACCTCATCTGCTCGACGCCCCACCCCTCGGGCGGGGAAAGGAAGCTTGCCGCGCTCCTCGCCGACAAGGCCCGTGAGGCGGGCTTGCACGTCCGCACCGACAGCTTCGGCAATCTCCGCATCGACCGGGCCCCCGCCCCCGGTTTCGAGGCCCGTCCCGGGATCATATTGCAGGCCCATCTGGACATGGTCCCCCAGAAGCGCGGCGGGAGCACCTTCGATTTCGCGAAGGACCCCCTGCCCGTCCGGGTGGAAGGAAACAAGGTCCACTGCGGCGGCGAGACCACCTTGGGCGCGGACGACGGCATCGGCGCGGCGCTGGCCATGGACATGCTCACCGATCCCGAAGTCGAGTGCGGCCCGCTTGCCGGGCTCTTCACACTCGAAGAAGAGATCGGCCTCAACGGGGCCCGGGCGCTTGCCCCGGCCTTCCTCGAAGGGAAGTTCCTCATCAATCTGGACTCCGGCTGCGACAGCTGCTTTTACGCCGGATGCGCGGGCGGCGTCGAGGATTACGGTCACTTCACGCCGCAGTACCGGAACGCGCCCGCAGGCAATGCCTTCCGCATCGCCCTCAGGGGGTTGCTGGGGGGCCACTCGGGGTCGGAGATCCACCGCAAACGGGGCAACGCCCACAAGTTTCTGGCCGCATTCTTGAAAAGTCTCGGCGGAGCCGTCGCCGTCAGCTCCATCGCAGGCGGCAGCGTGGTCAACGCCATTTCCCGTGAGTCCGAGGCGGTGGTCGTGAGTTCTCTCTCTGCCGACGAGCTCCGCGCCCAAGCGGAAAAGTTCGCCGCAACGCTTGAGGAACACTTCGACGCGCCCGAGAACTTCGGCTTCGACGTCACCCCCTGCCCTGCCCCGGAAAAGGTGTGGGACACCGCCTTTCAGACGACCTTCCTCGACATGCTGACCGCCCTTCCCGACGGGGTTCTGGAATTTGCCGAGGAACTGGATTCGGTCCGCACCAGCTGCAATCTGGGGATCATCCGCAACGCCCCCGACGGAAAAATCGTCGTGGGACTGCATCCCCGCTCCTTCGACGACGCGGCGTGGCAGGAACTCAGTTCCCGGATCTGCGAAATCTTCCGCAAATTCGGCGGGATGCCTGAGGAACAGAGGCCCTACACGGGGTGGAAGTTCGACCCCGATTCCCGGCTGCTGGCGGCGGCGCGGGAAACCTTCCGGGAACTCACGGGAAAGATGCTCCCCGTCCGGGCCATTCACGCGGGGCTCGAAACGGGGCTTTTCGCTCCCATGGCGCCGGAGCTCGAGATGATCTCCTTCGCCCCCGCCTCGTGGAACGAACACACCACCGAAGAGTATCTGGAAATCGGCTCCGTCACCGTCGTTTCCCGCTGGCTCCGCCGTCTGGTCATGCGGTTCTGACGCGCCCCGCCCCTTTTGCCCCCTCGGACGGGAGCGGCAAACGCGGGCGCGGGGTCTACACGTCTTCGATCACGCACGCCAGAAGACCGATCGCCAGCAGAAAGAAAACGAATGTCCACAAACCGGCTATACCGTTGCAAAGTTCGGGTTCGTCTTTTTTCAGCCACCCCCGCAGCGTCATATACCCGTAAGGGCCGAACAGGCACAGCAGCCACACTGCGAGCGCGATCCGCACAGGGGCCGGATACCCGCTCTCGCAGGGGGAAACCGTGGCGCACGGGATCGAAACGAAGCTCAAGGTAAAAAGTCCCGCCGGGGCGATGGCCAGCAGCAGGAGATTGACGCCGAACCGTTTCCGGTCGTCTCCCAATTCCAGCACCGTCAAGGCGAAGGCCGGAAGAAAAACAAGGCCCGCCGGAAGCAGAAAGAAATGACACAGGCTGTGCAGACACTCTTCGCCGCTCCCGCCCATGGAACAGAGCTTTGCGGCCGACACGGCGCAGAAAAGCAGGACCGTGATCAACCCCAGCATCGCCGCGGCCCGGGCGATCCGGGGAGCGTTTCGTCCCAACTCGTACAGGGAAATACCGAAGGGCGCGGCGCTCAGCACACCCACCAGAACATATGCGGCTGCCGCCCACGGCAGCGGGCAGAGATCCGGCAGGGACAGGACGAGCGCGCCGAGGACCATCCACAGGAAGGAAAGTGCGAGCGCGGAAAGATACTTGATGACCACGACCGTACTGCCCGTTTCGGCGGCGCAATGCAGCCCCGCCGCGGCCGTCCCCAGGCAAACCAGAGGGGCCAGAGAAAAAAACATTTCCAAAAGAACCGTAAAGTCCATCGATGCGCCTTCCGCCATGTGCTTGCGTGATATAAGATACACTCTTCCGAACCGTTTTTCAAGGCCGGAAAAGGGTGCGCAGCTTTCTTTCGATTTCGGGAGACGTGACTTCCCACGCGGCGTGATACACCGCGAAACCGCCCAGGCCCCAGACGGTGCGGGTGATCAGCAGACGGCCGCTTTTCGGGTCCTTTTTCAGAGCGTAAACCTTGCCGTCGGCGGCGGTCATGGGGCACACGGCGGCCTCTCCGATGTCGTCCGCCGCCGCATAGCGGAGAGGCACGTCGAGGGCGACGGGGGCGCGGTCGGCCCGGACGACGGAAATAGAAGTCACGCGAGCGAAGTTCCACCACAAATATCCGTAATGGGCAAGGACGACGAGCCCCTCCGCAACCAGCACGGCGAGCACGATCAGCGCGATTTTCCTGACGGAACTTTTCATAAAAAAGCCCTCACAAGCGGCGACCGCAGAATCTGAAGCCGCCCCGATATCTACACACCCCGGCCTATGTATGCCAGAAGACCGAGGCCCAGAAGAAAGAAAACGACCGCGCCCAGACCGGCAATGCCGTTGTAAAATCCGAGTTCATCCTTTTTGCGCCGCCCCCGCAGGGTCATGTATCCGTAAGGCACGAACATGCACAGCAGCCACACCGCAAGAGCAATCGAAGCGGGGACGGTGTCGCCCCTTCCGCCGGGGGCCGAAGCGACGCTCCAGAGTGAAACGGCCATGACGACGAAGAGCCCCGCCGGAGCGATGGCCAGCAGCAGAAGATTTTCGATGACGCCGAAGAACAATTTCCGGAACGCCCCCAATCCCAGCGCCGTCAGGGCAAAGGCCGAAAGAAAAAGGCCCGCCGGGATCAGAAAGAAAAAGCACAAAACATGCAAATAATCTTCGCCGTTCCCCGCGCCGAAACAGACCGGAACGGCTGACACGACACAGAAAAGCACACCTGCGGCCATCCCCAGTATCGCCCCGGTCCGCCCGATCCGGGAACCGTCATTGCCCGCCCTGCGCAGGGAAAGACAAAATGGCGTCATGCCCGCCGCGCACCACGGCGCATACAGTGCCAGATTCCCCAGCGAAGAGCGGCACCCCAGACAGGAGAAGATGATCGCTCCGAGGAACATCCACAGAAAGGAGACTGCAAGCGCGGCCAGATATCTCACGAAACCGACCGCGCCATCGGTGTCGGCGGCGCAGAGCGCCCCTGCGACGGCCGTCCCCAGACAGGCCAGAGGCACAAAAGATACGAGAAGAACAGCCAAGCCCATCAAAGAACCTTCCGTTTTGAGTGTTTGCGTGATATAAGATACACTCTTTTGCACCGTTTTTCAAGAAGGCTTCGTTCCCCGTATCTGTAGGAGCGCTTTGCCTCCCCGGTTTTTACGAGCTTGCGGGGGCCGGGAAAACTAAGAATACTAAGAGTACTAAGAGCACTGAGAATACTATATTCCACCGGCCCAGGAGGTTGTGCCCGGCGGGGTCGCCGCCGGGGAAGTATTCACAGTATTCATAGTATTCATAGAGCTCCCCGGCCTGCTTTTGCGTGTGCGGAGCGGGGGAGGGCCGAACGTCGGCTTCGACTCTACACGGCAACTGTCGCTTCGCTCTCTTGTTGCCGCGGTTCGCAAACAAATGCGGGACAGCCGGCACCACTGCAAACTTCCTTTGGGGAGCCCGCGGCGCCTTCTCGGCGCTTGGGGGAGCTTTGGTCTGCGGCCCAGCCACTACCGCAAAATCGCGTCCGCAGCCGACCCGAAAGGGAAATGATCTCGAACGCTTTTTCCCGCGTGAAGCGAGAGGGAATAAAAACCCGGCGCGGGGAGTCAGCCTTCCATGACGTGGAGCTCGCGGAGCTCGCGGGAGCGGATGCGCTTCATGATCTCGAAGGCGTGGGGCTCCAGATAGGGGTCGGTGCCGGTCGTCAGCTCTTCGGAACGGAACTTTTTCAGGACTTCGGCGCAGACCTTTTCGACGCGCTCCTGCTTGAGCTTTTCCGGCTCCTCTTTCGTCAAGAGAGACTCCAGATCGCGGGCCAAGCCCCCCAGTTCGGGCAGCTGACGCATGGCCCGGAACATCCACTTGTAGTAAGGCGCGAAACGGAAGTTCAGCAGAAAAATGAGCGACACCGCGTTCCGGACGAACTCCCCCAGGGCCAGGGCCGCCGCGCCCCCTTCCCCGTGGCGCAGACAGCGGGCGAAGTTGTACTGGCCGCTCTGAGCCATCATGATGACCCGCGCCGCCAGCTTCTACAGCCGCACGTCCTCGGGGATGTCGTGGAGAATAGTATTGCGGATCCCCGTAAAAACACCGAGATCGTCCCGGAAGACTTCTCCGTTCGTCGCTTCGGCGAAGGCG
>JAFSYV010000358.1 GCA_017443585.1 Lentisphaeria bacterium
AAGGTCTATCCGGAACTGGCCGACCTCCAGCTCCTTTCGGGAGCGGGCGCCGCCTTCAAGCTTTCTCACGCCTTCATCAAGTACGGACGCGAGAACAAACTGGGGGCCTATTTCATCCAACTCGAGGAGATCCTCGACTACGTGGCCCTGGGCACGGTGGCGGACATCGTCCCGCTGCTGGGGGAGAACCGGATCATGGTCCGCTACGGGATCGAGGCGCTCCAGCGGCAGGGGCGTCCCGGCGTCCGGGCGCTCATCGAAAGTTCCCGGCTCCGCTCGGAGCTGACCCCCTCGGACATCACTTTCCGCCTGGCCCCCCGGATCAACGCCGCGGGACGGGTGGGCGACGCCAACGTCGCCTTGAAGCTCCTGCAGGCAGAACACATCGTCGACGCCTACGCCTGCGCCGCCCAGCTGGAAAAGTTCAACCGGGACCGGCAGCAGAAGGAGCAGGAGATCTATCAGGAAGCACGTGAGCAGATCGAACGGCACCTGGCCTGGATGAGTCCCTGCGCGCTGCTGGTGGCGGGACGGGACTGGCATCAGGGGGTCATCGGCATCGTGGCCTCGCGGCTGGCGCGGGAGTACAACCGCCCCACCATCGTGCTGACGGTGCAGGGCGACGTGGCCTACGGCTCCGGGCGGAGTATCGCCAATCTGAATCTGGTGGAGACCCTTTCCAACAGCGCCCATCTGCTGGAGCGCTACGGCGGCCACCCCATGGCCGTGGGCGTGGGGCTCAAGACCGAGCGGATCGCGGATTTCTTCGACGCCATCAACCGGGAGATCAGTTCCCAGATCGACAAGGCCGACCTGGAAAGCTGCATCGCCTATGACGGCGAGATCTCCTTCGACGAGCTGGACGACGAATTTTTCTCGTATCTGGCCAAGCTGCCGCCCTTCGGCCACAGCAACCCGAAGCCGGTCTTCCTCTTCAGCGACGTCCAGGTGGTGCGGAGCAGCTCCACCAGCGGCGGCAGCCACACCAGGGGGATCCTGCGGCAGGGGATGAAGACGCTCGACTTCATCGCCTTCAATCAGGGGCCGGGGGTCTTCCACAGCCGCTTCTGCGACATCCTGGCCACGCCTCAGATCAACACCCATCAAGGGGTGAGCCAAGTCCAGCTGAGCATCGTCGACGTCCACTGTTACTGAGTCGTCCCCGGAAGGGGCTTTCGACGGAAAAATCAGGAAAAATCGAGGTTTTTTCGAAGAAATCTCTTCTTTCGGGTTGTTTTTTGCGATATGCCGTGCTATATTAGGAAGCAATCGGTTTGTCGATCAATTGAACAAAGTGTGGTATCATTATGGGCAATCTCAAGAAGAAACGGCGGAAGAAAATCGCCAAACACAAACGCAAGAAGCAGCTCAAGGCCTTGCGGCACAAGAACAAGAAATAACCTTTGCAGCCGGGATTTCCGCATGGCGGAAAGTGTGCCCCGTGTCTTCGGGGCGCTGCGAAGGGCGTTTCCCGCTCTTGAGGTGCGTCCGCTTTGCGGTTCCGGGGAGTCCCCGGTCCGGCAGGCGGACGCTTTGTTTTTCGGGCCGTCCCGGGAAGAAAAGGGCTCTTCTCCCGGAAAACCGGTCCGGCCGATCGCTTTTCAACTCCACAAATTCTCAAGGAAACGGAACATGACGAAAAAGATCCTTCTTCTGCTTCCGGCGCTTCTGGTCCTGAACCTGAACGCCGGGTCCGGCATCGGCGCGGACAATGCTCCCGAACAGGCCCTCCCCGGCAAGCTTTCCCCCGCCGGGAAGCGGGAAAAGGCCCTGGCGCTCTTCATTTCCGCCATGCTGGAAAAGGATGCCGACCGCCAGTGCACCCAGCTGCTGGATGTGGTCGCCGCCGACGTCGAGAACTGCGAAACGCCCCTTGCGGCCTTCCGCACGGTCTTCGGCCGGGCCAAACAGAAACAGAAACTCCTCAAGGCGTTCAACGCCCTGTGGGCGAAAAATCCCCGCAATCCCGAACTGGTCTGCCACGGCGCGGCGCTGAACCGGGCCGCCGGGACCCCGGCCAGGGAACGGTATGAAATGCTCAAGCCCGCTCTGTCCACGACCCGGCATGATCTGGGGCTGCTGGGGTGGGAAAACCGCCACTTTCAGGTCCTGCTCCCCCAGAGCGCCGACGTGCTGCTGGAGCTTGGGGATCACGCCGGGCTCCTCGCGCTCTTCGAAGGGTGGTCCGGACTCCAGCGCGCCGCGCTGCTTTCGGGGCCCTGCTACACCGCCGCGGCCCGGTGCTATGCCGCCGGGAACGAAGAACTCGGGAAGAAACTGGAAAAGTGCTTCGAAACGGGGCTCGGAGAACTGAAAAAGCTGGAAAAGACGGTCGATTCCGAAAAGGAACTGACGCAGATCCTGGTCTTCTACTCCACCTACCGGGCCATTCTGGGCCGGGCGGAGCTGGATCTTGCCGCCGACTTCCACCGCCGCTTCCCCGGCAAGGCGGCCCATATCCTGCTCATGTCGGCGGCCCTCGAGATCGGCGACATCGCGGCCTTCGACCGGGCGACGGCCGAGATCGTCAAGCGCGTCCCCCGCTTCGACGCGACGGAGCTCCGCTTCAAGATGCTGCTCAACGGCAAACACTTCAAGGAGGCCGAGGCCGAAATCAAGCGCGTCCCCCAGAAATACCACTACGAGTTCCGGAAACTGCTGCTCATGAAGAAAAAGGACTGGAAAGGACTGGTCGGGCTGGTCTCCTCCTATCTGGCCAGGGGCGGTGCGCCCGATGCGGTCTCCGGCCTGGCGCTGCTGACTGCGGCCGAAAAGCTGGCCGATCATGAGCTCTACCGCCGCGCCGGGAAGATGCTGAAGGACAAGATGAAGATACCCGCGATCGCCAACGCCGTGGGCTACGTGGGTTCCACCATGGGGCTCGACCTTGACGAGGGCCGGAAACTCCTCGAGTATGCCCTGAGCAGGGAGCCCCGCAGCGCCGCCTATCTGGACAGCATCGCCTGGATCGCCTTCAAGCAGAACCGCGTGGCCGAGGCGGAGCGCTTCATCGCCGAAGCCCTGAAACACGGCAATCCCCGCGACGGCATCTCGGTCATTCTGGAACACGCCGGCGACATCGCCGCCGCTTCGAAGAAGGATCCCCGGCGCTTCTACGAGCTCGCCCTCAAATACGGCCCCTTCGACGAGGAGTTCGAGCCGGCGGTCGTGCGGGAAAAGCTGAAACGGCTCAAGTGAAAGAGTTTCTGGCATCGCTTTCCGCTTCCGAACTGGATTCCCGGTGCGCAGCCTCGGGCTTTCCCAAATTCCGGGCCGCCCAGATCGGGCAGTGGCTCTTCGAAAAGCTGGTTCCCGACCCGGAACAGATGCTCAATCTGCCGAAAGACCTGCGGAGACGCCTCAAGGAGGAGTTCTTCGCCCCCTC
This sequence comes from Lentisphaeria bacterium, assembly GCA_017443585.1. GTDB lineage: Bacteria > Verrucomicrobiota > Lentisphaeria > Victivallales > Victivallaceae > UBA1784. The sequence goes on from JAFSYV010000358.1 coordinate 3,386, forward strand.
CATGAAGATCGCGGAAGCGCTCCCCGCCGGAGACAATGTAACGAAACTGCTCCTCGAACTCCATGACAATGAGCACATCGAGATGGCGGTGATCCCCGCCGGGGACGGCCGGGTGACCTTCTGTCTCAGCACCCAGGTGGGGTGCCCCGTGGGGTGCCGTTTCTGCGCCTCGGGCAGGAACGGCTTCAGGCGGAACCTCGCCTGCGGCGAGATCCTCGAGGAGTTCCTCCTGGGGTGCGGATTTCTGGGGCGGCGGTGCGACAACATCGTCTTCATGGGCATCGGCGAAGGACTGCTCAACTGCGGAGAACTCTTCCCCGCCCTCGAACGCCTCACCGATCAGGAAGGGTTCCGGTTCGCCCCCCGCCGGATCACGGTCTCCACCAGCGGCTACGTGCCGGGGATGCTGAAATTCGCGGAACTGGAAAAGGAGTTCGTGCTGGCGGTGAGTCTCCACGCCCCCGACGACGCCACCCGTGCGAAGATCATCCCGGATCCCCTGCGCTTCCCCGTGGCGGAAATACTCCGGGCCGCCGACACCTTCCGGGAGCGCTCCGGTCGTCTGGTGACTTTGGAGTACACGCTTCTGGCGGGGATCAACGACGCGCCCGAGCAAGGAGAAGCGCTGGGGCGTCTCGCTTTCGCCCATCACGCCAAGGTCAATCTGATCCCCTACAACGCCACGGGGGGCGAGTTCCGGCGGCCCGCGAAAGAGAGGATCGCGGCTTTCGCGCGCGCGGTCGCCGGGACCGGAGCCGTGGTCACGTGCCGGGTGGAGCGGGGGTCCGGACGCAACGCCGCCTGCGGCCAGCTCCGCATCGACGCGGAACGCCGCGGGGCGGATGCCGGAGAACGATCTCTGAACACACCAAACGAGGAGAAGTCAAAATGAAGATCGCCGTTCTGGGTGACGGAGCCTGGGGGACCGCCCTGGCCTGCAATCTGCTGAGCAACGGTCACGAAGTGGTCATGTGGGGAGCTTTCCCCGATTATCTGGAAGAGATGGCCCGGAAGCGGGAAAACTTCAAATTCCTCCCCGGCGCCTCCCTGCCGGAACGTTTGCGTTTTTCCCCCGATCCCGCCGAAGCGGCGGCGGGGGCGGAGATCCTGCTTCTTGCCACGCCCACCCAGTTCCTGCGGAGCGTTCTGCGGAAGTTCGCCCCCCTCCCCGGCGTGAAGGAAAAACTTTTCGTCAACGTGGCCAAAGGCATCGAACAGAACACCTGGCTCCGGATCGGCGAAATGGTCCGGGAAGAGCTGGGCGGGGTCGGCTACGCGGCGATCTCGGGCCCCAGCCACGCCGAAGAGGTGATCCGCAAGGTGCCCACGCTGGTGACCGCGGCCTCGGCGGAGCCGGAACTTGCGGAACTGGTCCAGCGCGTCTTCATGAACGACAAGTTCCGGGTCTATACCTCGACCGATGTGGTGGGCGTGGAGCTGGGCGGAGCGCTGAAGAACGTCTTCGCCGTGGCGGCGGGGATCCTGGACGGCATGAAGCTGGGGGACAATCCCAAGGCCGCCCTCATGACCCGCGGCATCCACGAAATGGGGCGACTGGGGGAACTGCTCGGCGGCAAAAGAACCACCTTCGCCGGACTGAGCGGCATCGGCGACCTGATCGTCACCTGCTGTTCGGGCCACAGCCGGAACCGGCACGTGGGCGAAGAGCTGGGCCGGGGCAAAAAACTCCCCGACATCCTGCGCGACATGGGCATGGTGGTGGCCGAAGGCGTCACCACGGCGAAGGGCGCCTACGCCCTCGCCCGCCGCGTGAACGCCGAAACTCCCATCATCGACGAGATCGACGCCATTTTGTATGACGGGAAGGACGTGGCCGCCGCCATCGAAGGGCTGATGAACCGGGCCCCGAAACAGGAATGAATTATTTGCATTTTTCTGTTTTTTTCATGGATTTTTCGCTTAATTACTTGTTTTTTTCCTTAATATGTGGTATAATAACATCGTGCCGGGGTCGCTCCGCAGGCAAAGGAGGGCCCTCCGGGGAAAAGAAGGTTTCCCCGCGGCGCCTTTGAAGCTGAATCTGAAAAGTGTCAATAGGGGAGAAACGAAGATGAAGAAAGAAGCCGCAAACCGTTTTGAACGCCCGTTCACGCTGATCGAATTGCTGGTGGTCATCGCCATCATCGCCATACTCGCCTCCATGCTGCTGCCCGCATTGCAGAAAGCACGGGCCCGGGCCCACGCCATCACCTGCCTCAACAACTTCGGCAACGTGAGCAAGGCGTGGACCCAGTACATCTCGGACAACAAGGGCGTGGTGCCCTCCCTTTACAACACCAGCAGCTGGGGCACGTGCTCGCGGGTGTGGGATCTGGCGGCCGATCTCCCCGGCAATACGCCCGCCTACCGCTGCGGCATGTTCTCGTGCTACCTCGGATTCAAGGCCAAAGACGCCATCACCAGCGGCTACGGGCTGGGCGGCTTCTACCGGCAATCCGGCACGGTTTACCGCAATGCGCTTTTCTGTCCCGCCCGGGAAGCCGGCTTGCGCAGATATCTGGAGAAGGCCGGGAGTTCCAATGTGTCCGTCCGCGGGGGCGTCCTCATCAACGCCTGGACCGTGGCGCGGCGGCTTTCCACCGTGAAGTATCCTTCCCGGAGCATGGTCGGGGCCGAGGGCCCCTTCGGGAAACCCTATATTTCCAGCCGCATCAACAGCGACGCCGCCTTCCCGGTCTTCCCCCACGACAATCCCGTTCCCGCCGACAACGAGACCTACGGCACTTCCAACCAGACCTCCATCGGACCGGGCAAGTGCACCCTCTTCTTCTTCGACGGCCACGTGGTGCAGATGGAGCGCATGAAGATGCCCTCCACCGAGCGCATCGGCGACGGTTCGAAGAACGGGGCCTATTACTGCAGTTTCTGGGCGCCTTTCAGCAATCAGCAGAGACACAATCTCTGGTAAAGGAGTTTTTTACGGATATGAAAAAGAAACGTCGCTTCACCCTCATCGAACTGCTGGTGGTCATCGCCATCATCGCCATTCTTGCGGGGATGCTCCTGCCCGCCTTGCAGCAGGCCCGGCGGAAGGGCATGTACGCCACGTGCGTCAACAACTTCGGCACCATCGGCAAGGCCTACGTGCAATACACCGAAGACAACAAGAACATGCTCATGATGTACTGGAACGGCGGCTCCAGCAAATTCAGCACCAAGTGGTGGGGCGGGGAAAAGTTGTACTTTTCGACCGGAAACACCGCGGGCATGATGGCCCCCTACCTGGGGACCGTCCAGCAGGGAACCCTCGGCGGCTGGCGCTATCCCTGGACCTATCCCCAGTACCGGGTCAAGAGCAAATTCACCTGTCCGGAACGCCACCGCAGCGAATTCACGCCCACCACCGCCAGCGCCCTCCACTTTCTGGGGCTGAACTCCCCCGGCTCGGCGACGAACAAGTCGATCACCCACATCCGCTATCCCAGCCGGAACTCCGCCATCATGGAAACAAGGAACGACACCCAGCCCTGGAGCAATCACATAGACAAGAACAGCATCGCCTATCCTCATACCAACAACGTGTGCAACGTTCTCTTCGTGGGGGGCAATGTGATGAGCATCCCACGGGGCAGGATCCCCACAGACGCCGATCAGAGCTTCTGGCGGCCATCATGCAAGAAGAACACATGGTGACGGCGGGACTTTTCCCGCAAGTTTCAAGGAAGATACGGAAATAAAGAGAAGATGAAGAAAAAATTCACGCTGATCGAACTCCTGGTAGTCATTGCCATCATCGCCATACTCGCGGGGATGCTCCTGCCCGCCTTGCAGCAGGCCCGGCGGAAGGGAATGCACATCACCTGCGTCAACAATTTCGGGACTATCGGCAAAGCCTACGTGCAGTACTGCGACGACAACAAGGGCATCATCATGCCCTACTACAACAACACATCAAGCAGCAACAGCACGAAATGCTGGAACTCGGAAAAGCTGGAGTTTTCCACCGGAAGCATCGCGGGCATGATGGCTCCCTATCTCGGAACGACTTTGGCTGGGACCCTCGGCGGCTGGCGCTACCCAAACACCTATCCCCAGTACCGGCGCAAGAGCAAATTCACCTGTCCGGAACGCCACCGCAGCGAATATCCCACCACCTCTTCGGGGCTCAACTTCCTCGGCCAGAACAACGCCCATGCCGGTTCCGCGACCAACAGGTCCCTCGCCCATCTGCGTTTCCCCAGCCGGAACTCCGCCATCATGGAGATCAAGAACAACAACACCCAGCCCTGGTACAACCACGTGGACAAGGACAGCATCGCCTATCCCCACCCCAATCAGGTCTGCAACGTCCTCTTCGTGGGGGGCAACGTGATGAGCATTCCCCGGGGCCGGATCCCCTCGGACGGCGACCAGAGCTTCTGGCGGCCGAAGTGCACGAAGAACACATGGTGACGCCCGGGCGGAGCATGTAAAAAAGCATTCGAACGTTTTCATTCGGAAAGATAAATAAGACAGGAAAGATTCCATGAAGAGGAAATTTACGCTGATCGAACTTCTGGTGGTCATCGCCATCATCGCCATTCTCGCCTCGATGCTGCTCCCCGCCTTGCAGAAGGCCCGGCAGCAGGCCATGGCCACCACCTGCATCAACAACTTCGGCAACCTCTCCAAGGCCTGGAATCTCTACGTTGCCGACAACAACGGCGTGACGCCCGGCCTCTACAACACCAACGAGTACGGGACGGCCTCGCGCGTCTGGCACCACGCATCCAATCTGCCCGGCAACACGACGGCTTCGCGCTGCGGCATGTTCGCCGCCTATCTCGGTTTGCCCGTCGCCACAAACAGCGACAACGGTGGCGGACTGGGCGGCTTCTACCACACCTGGAACAACAGGGTCATCCGCAACAAATTCCTCTGTCCGGCCCGTGAGCCCGTGGTCCGGGAACGTCTTCAGGCGGTGACGGGCGTCAATTCGGGCGGAGCGGGAATCATCCCCAACTGCTGGAACCGGCACAAGAAACTTTCCACTTTCAAGTATCCCTCCCGGAGCATGAACGGCGCGGAAGGGCCCTTCGGCTCCGCCTACGTGGACCGGAGCACGACCAGCGCCAGCCAGCCCTTCCCCGTCTTCCCCCACTTCAATCCCGATCCCGGCGACAACGACGTTTGCCTTGATCGGTCGAAAGGGAAACAGTCCGCCACCGGTCCGGGCAGATGCACCTTCCTCTTCTTCGACGGCCACGTCCGGATGCTGGAAAGAATGAAAGTCCCCGCCGCCGACCGGATCGGCGACGGCACCGCCTCGGGCGCTTTCTATTCCACCTTCTGGCAGTCTCAGGGAGGCAGTCAGAGACACAACCTCTGGTGAGCAACAACCGCAGGAAAGATATCTCATGAACAAAACATCGCAACTCTTCACGCTGATCGAACTTTTAGTGGTCATCGCCATCATCGCCATCCTCGCCTCAATGCTGCTCCCCGCGCTGCAGCAGGCCCGGGAACGGGCCAAGGCCTCCACCTGCCTCAACAACTTCAACCAGCTTTCCAAGGGCCAGAGCCTTTACGTGCAGGACAACAACGACATCGTGCCCTCCATCTACAACGCGCCGTCGTGGGATCCCTCCTCCCGGGTCTGGTACCTCGCCAACGCCCGCCTCAACGACAACATCAGGACCCAGAAGGGCGGCATGATCGCCCCCTACATGGGTGAAGTCATCGATTCCCGCACGGGTGCGGGCGAAGGTCTGGGCGGGGTCTACCGTCTCGCCGCCGGCAAGCTGGTCTACAACCGTTACTTCTGCCCCTCCCGCGAAGGAGCTATACGGACTCACCTGGCCAAACAGGCGTCGGGGGTCAACGTGGCGTTCATCGGCGGCATGAGCAACAACGCCCGGCTTTCCGCCAACAAGATCACCAAGGCCCGGATCCCCTCCCGGAGCATGAACGCCGCCGAGGGCGTCTGGGGTTCGGCCCACGTGGTGGACTACACCACCTCCGGCAGCGGGACCATCGCCTACCCCCACGACAACCCCGTTCATCACCTCGACAACAACTCCCAGACCCAGACCCCGAATCTGCCGGGAAAGGCCTCCATCCTCTTCTTCGACGGCCACGTGGCCATGCTCTCGCGGCAGAAGGTCCCCACCCGCTACAACACCAGCGAGGACATCTCCTACTACGGCAGCTTCTGGATGCCCTACACCATCAGCCCCTACCCGAACCGGGCCAAACTCTACAACGCCTGGTAAGCCGAACGAAACGAAAGGCGGAAGCTTCCCTGAAGCTTCCGCCCTTTTTGTTTGCCGAAAAAAAGATCTGCCTCACACTCTCAGATGCGGGTCCATAATTCTCGCCAGTCTCGCGGCGTAGACGGCCATACCGGCGTCGTTGGGGTGGGTCCCGTCCACGTAGAACTCCTCCTCGGCAGGGAAGATCGCCGGGCCCTCGATCACGGTGATGCGGGGGAATGCCCCGGCGGATTGGCGGATGATCTCCCGCAGCTCCTCCACGGGCCCGTTCTCCTTTTTCAGGCAGGGGATGGGCGTCACGATGAAGGCTTTGCCGGGAAACTCCCCGAGCAGCCGGCAGCACCCAGCGCACTCCTTGCGGAACGTTTCGACGGGCGTGTTCAGGAAAACGTCGTTGATGCCGAAAGCGACGACGATGGCGTCGCCCCCGATGGCGCAGGCCCCCCGGACGGCGGCGGCCGTCATCGTGGCGCCCCCGACGGAGGTGTTGTGGAACTCCATGCCCAACCGGGCGGCGAGGATCGTCCCCACCGCCCTTGCGGGCGTGGTGCAGGTCATGCCCTGCATGATGGAGTCGCCGCAGATCAGGAGTTTCCGTTCCGGTCCGGGAGCGGGCCGGAACGAGGCGGCGTCATCCACGGCAAAGGAAAACTCTTCCGCCGTCACGAGATGGGGGAAGTGGAGCACCAGCTCCTTCTCGCCCCCCGGCAGCGGGATGCGGTGGGGGCCTTCGCCCGTGACGGTGGCGAAGAGGACGCCGTCGACCTGAAGGTCCGCCGTAAAGACCTGACGGGCGGCTGCGCCGAAACGGAAGGAAAATTCCACCTCAATGGCATCGGTGAACATGGCGACCCGGACCCCGGTGGCGCACCGGGCCCGGAGCAGCCGTTTTTCCGGCTCGCGATAAAGTTCCAGCAGCGCTTCGTTCATCCGGACGCCCGGGGCGACACAGCCCCGGAAAAGGTCGTTCCGGCTCTCAAGTTCGATTCTTTTCATGTCAGTCTCCTCGAAATATTTCGGCTCGCGGCCGTTCCCTAACATAACATGCAGGGGAGAAAAAAGCAAGAGTTTTCGGCAAAAAAACCTTCCGGCGGCCTTACTTTTTTTGCAAAATGGCCTTTGAAGGAGTATATTATCCGAAATTACGGAAAAATGTCGATGGAGAATCGTCTATGAAGAAACGGGAGACCTTGAGTTCCCGCATGGGTTTCCTTCTGCTGTCGGTGGGCTGCGCCGTGGGGCTGGGCAACGTGTGGCGCTTCCCCGACGTCACGGGGAAGTACGGCGGCGGCATGTTCGTGCTGCTCTATCTGTTCTTTCTGCTGCTCCTGGGCTTTCCTCTCCTGACGGCGGAACTGGCCATCGGCCGGGCGGGGCGCGGCAACCTGATCTCCAGCTCCGCCCGCCTCGCGGGGAAGGACTCTCCTTGGCCCAAGATCCTGACGGCGGCCTTCGCGGGCAATCTTCTGCTCATGATGTACTACACCGTGGTCACGGGCTGGCTCCTCGCCTACACGACGGCCTTCTTCGACGACTCCATCATGATTTCGGGGGATCCCGGAGCCTTTTTCGGGGCGCTCGTCGCGAGCCCCGGCCGGAGCACCTTTTACATGGCCGTCTCCGTCGCCCTTTCCGCCGTCGTCTGCGGCGCGGGACTGCGCAGCGGCGTGGAAAGGACCGTCAAGGTGATGATGGTCCTGCTCTTCGGCCTCATCGCCGCGCTGGCGGTCCGCTCGATCTTTCTGCCCGGCGCGGCGGAAGGGCTGAAGTTCTACCTGTACCCCGATCCCGCCAAGTTCACCGCGAACATCGGGGAGACCCTCTACGCCGCCATGGGGCAGGCCTTTTTCACCTTGAGCATCGGCATCGGAGCCATCTCCGTCTTCGGCAGCTATACCAATCGGAACCACGCCCTGCCCGGCGAAGGGCTGACGATCATCGTTCTCGACACGCTCATCGCCTTGCTCGCGGGCATGGTCATCTTCCCCTGCTGCTTCACCTACGGCGTGGATCCGGGGTCGGGGCCGGGGCTGATTTTCGTTTCCCTGCCCAACACCTTTCACTCCATGCCCGGCGGGCGATGGTGCGGGGCGCTGTTTTTCGTCTTTCTCTCGATGGCGGCGTTGACCACGGTCATCGCGGTCTTCGAAAACCTCATCGACTTCCTGATGACCCAGGGACATCTGAAGCGGCCCGCCGCCGCGCTGACCGCCGGAGTTGCCGTGGCGGTGCTGTCGCTGCCCTGCGTCCTCGGCAACAACATCTGGTCCCGGATCCAGCCCTTGGGCAAGGGCAGTTCCATTCTGGACCTGGAGGATTTCATCGTCAGCCAGAACCTCCTGCCCCTGGGGGCCCTCGCCATGGCCCTCTTCTGCTCCCTGCGCTGCGGCTGGGGGTGGGAAAAGTTCATCGCCGAAGCCAATACCGGCAAGGGCATGAAATTCCACCCCGGCCTGAAGTGGTATTTCAAGTACGTGCTCCCCGTCCTGATCGGCGTGGTCATGGCCGTGGGCTATTTCCAGATCTTCAAGTAAACGCTCGAACTCAACATAAAGGAACATCATCATGAGCAAATTCGAATTCGGTTTCGCCAAGGAAGACATCACCCCGCGCCGGGGACTGGGGCTGTGCGGCTACTTCAATCTGCGCCCGAACCGGGGCTTCTACGACCGGCTTTCGGTGAAGGCGGCGGCCTTCCGCAGCGGCAAGACCGCCTGCGCCGTGGTCTCCTTCGATCTGTGCCTCTTCCCCCTCTCCTTCGTGCGGGAGCTGGAAAAACGCCTCGCAAAGAAGAAATCCCCGCTGGCGGGCAAGGTCCTCTTCTGCGCCACCCACACCCACACGGGTCCCTTCCTCACGCCCCTTTTCGGCCATCCCGAAGCGGTGGATCCCGAGTACATGGAAGACCTGAAGCAGAAGACCGTCAACGCCGTCGAGAGGGCTTACGCCTCCCTCGCTCCCGCCGAACTCTGGACCTGCACCACCGAGTGCACCACGCTGGCCTTCAACCGCCGCTACGTGATGAAGAACGGCAAAACCCTGACCAATCCGGGGAAACTCAATCCGGACATCGTCCGGCCCGAAGGGGGCATCGATCCCGCCATCATCATCGCCGAGATCCGTCAGGACGGCCGGGCGGCGATGCTCATGACCAACATTTCCAACCACTCGGACACGGTGGGCGGGGACATCGTTTCCGCCGACTGGCCGGGCCGGCTGGAGGCCGAGATCCAGGAGGCCTTCGGGTACGACATCCCCGTCATGACCATCATCGCGCCCCAGGGGAACATCAACCACTTCGACGTTTCCACCGATGCCGACCAGACCAGCTATGAAGAGGCCAAACGCATCGGCAAGGGCTATGCCGGCGTCATCCTCGCCGCCCTCTACCGGCTCCGGAAGGTGGAAAAGACCGCCCTCACCTGCGCTGTCCGGGATTTCGAGGCGCCCTATTTGAAACTCAGCGACGCCGAATACAAGCAGGCGAAAAAGGACTACGCCGAGAACAAGGACGCCGTCATGGAGGCAGGGAAGGACTTCACCAGCGAAGACATCGCCCGCGGGGTGCCCGCGGTGAAGAAGATGTTCGCCGAAATGGCCATCGAGTGCCGGGAAAAGCCCATCAAAGGCAAGCGGATCGAGACCCAGATGGCCATCACCTTCGGCAAGGATCTGGCTATCGTCTCGTTGCCCGCGGAGCCCTTCGTGGAGATCGGATACGCCATCCGCGAGAAGTCGAAGTTCCCCAAGACCATGATCGCCGCACTGGGCATGGGCGAGATCGGCTACGTGGGACTGGCGCGGCACTACGGCCACGGGGGCTACGAGACCAGTCCCTCGCGGGGCAAAGCCTCCCCCGACGCCGCCGAAAACATGATCGCCGGGGCGCTGGCGCTCCTCAAGTAAGGCCCCCCGCGTCTTCGACCGGAACAGTGAAAGACGGAATTTGCCGATGGATTGCGAACAGATATTGTCGGGGCTGAACCCGGAGCAGGCCGAGGCCGTACGTACGCTGGAAGGCCCCTTGCTGGTGCTGGCCGGCGCGGGAACGGGAAAGACCAGGGTCATCACCTGCCGGATCGCCTACATGCTGGCCTGCGGCATCCCGCCCGAATCGATCCTGGGCCTCACCTTCACCAACAAGGCCGCGGCCGAAATGCGGGAGCGGCTGGCCGGCATGGTGGAGCCGGAACTGGCCCAGCGGGTCACGCTGGGGACATTCCACAGCTTCTGCATCCGGATCCTGCGGAAACACATCGCGAAACTGGGCTACATGCCCGGATTCACCATCGCGGATGAGTCCGACCAGCAGGGGATCTTCAAGCAGGCCTGCGGAGCCCTGGGCTACGCCGGGGGCAACTTCCCCGTGGGAGCGGCCTTCGCCCGCATCGGCGACTGGAAGAACCACCTCACCGACCCCCTGCAGGCGCAGCGAGAGAGTTCCGGCGACTTCGAGCCGAAGGCCGCCCGCATCTACGAAGCCTATCAGGAACTGCTGGAACAGCAGAACATGGTGGACTTCGACGACATGCTGCTGCTGGTCTACCAGCTCTTCCGGGATTTTCCCGCCGTCCTCGAGGAGTACCGGAACCGCTACCACTATCTCCTGGTGGACGAGTATCAGGACACCAACACGGCCCAGTTCGTGCTGATCAAGATGATCGCGGGCGAAAAACCCAATTTGTGCGTGGTGGGCGACGACGACCAGAGCATCTACTCCTGGCGGGGCGCCGACGTGAGCAACATCCTCGACTTCCCGGAGATCTTCCCCGGCACCAGGACGGTGAAGCTGGAGCAGAACTACCGTTCCTGCTCGGCGATCCTCGAAGCGGCCAACGCGGTCCTGGAATCCGGCTCCGCCCGCCGCCACCGGAAAAAGCTGTGGAGCGCCCTGGGCGAAGGCGAAAAACCCAAGGTTCTGGCGCTTGAGGACAGCGAAGCCGAAGCCGGATTCGTTTCCGACCTCATCTTCAAGCTCAAGGGCGAACAGCCCGAACTGCGCTACCAGGATTTCGCCGTGCTCTACCGCTCCAACGCCCTCTCGCGGGCCTTCGAACTGAATTTCCGCCGGGCGGGCATCCCCTTCCGGGTGGTGGGCGGCCAGCAGTTCTTCGCCCGCAGGGAGATCAAGGACGCCATCGCCTACCTCAACCTGGCCACGAATCCGAGGGCGGACCAGAGTCTGCTCCGGATCATCGGCACACCGCCCCGGGGCTTCGGGGAAACGGCCCTGAACGCCCTGAAGAAAGAACGGGCCTCATCCATGAAGTCCATGCTGGAGCTTCTGGGCGACGCCGACTTTCAGAAGAAGCTCTCCGGCCCCGCCGCCCGCGGCGCCCGGGAGCTTTACGCCGCCGTCAGAAGCGCCGGGGCTCAACTGAGCGCGCCCGACTGTCCCCTGAGCGCGGTCATCAGCTCATTCCTGCGGGAAACGGGCTATCTGGACGGGCTCCAGAAGATCTACAAGGACACGAAGGACGTGGAAAAACGTCTGGAAAATATTGACGAATTCCTCAACGATGCCGGTGAATTTCAATCCCGCTCGCCGGGGGCGACGATTCAGGACTATCTGGAAAAACTCAGACTGGACGAAAGCAACGCGGAGGACAAGGACGATGAACGGGACGCCGTGACCCTGAGCAGCATCCACGCCAGCAAGGGGCTGGAGTACGGCATCGTGGTGCTGAGCGCGCTGGAGCACGACATCTTCCCCCACTTCCGGTCGGTGGAGGAAAACGGCCTCGACGAGGAGCTGCGGCTCTTCTACGTGGCCATCACCCGGGCGAAACGGCAGCTCTACATCACCAGGGCCAAGCGCCGCATGATCAAGGGCGTCTCCCAGATCACCCGGCCCTCCCCCTTCCTCGACCGGCTGGGGGATTCGGTCAGCCGCAGCGCCGCGGACGAAGTGATCAAGCCCGTGTCCAAGGAGGAGGCGGCGAAACTTTTCGCCCAGGCCTTCGAGGAGCTCTTCGGGAAGAAAATATGAACTCCGGGTGCGGCGGGAGTCGGCCCGGCCGGGAGGCTCTTATAACACACATTCATGCTTTTGTCAAGGGCTGTTTTGAACTTTTTTTTCAAGAAAATGTTGATTTTCCATTTGAATTTTCGCATTTGGGGGGATATCTTGTATACAGTGCGCCCCGCAAGCGGGAAGCGCGAGTTGTTAATAAGTTGTCAATAGATTGTTGTCAAGTTGCCGGAAATCGGCGTAACTCTCTGTTTTGAGCTTGATTTGCGGAAGTTACGCGAAAGGAGCGTTTTTTCGGGTCTCCGACGGGCCGCCGGAAATGGGGTTTTGAGCTTGAAAATGGCGTAACATGCGTTTTTTCAAGCAATTGTCGAAAGACCGGCGCCGAAGGGGCGCATAAAGACGTTTTACGGTGCGGTCCGGCATCGTGCGGCATGATTGTTAACAATTCCGGAAGAGGGGAGCTTCTTCGCGGGACTTCCGGAGCCTTGAAGGCGCCGGAAGTCCGTGGGGGAGTTCCGCCGAAAGAAGCGTGTCCGAAGGGAAGCTCCGCGCCGCAGAACGGCGGGCTTCCCGTGGGGCGCCGAAGATGAAGAAAAGATCGGTCCGCCGGGGTGAAGTTGCCTTCCGGCGGCGGAAAAGGAAAGACGAGTCGAGGAAAATGGTTGGCGGGGAAATGGCAGTCCGCGAGGTGTGGGAGATCGCCTCGGAACGGCTGAGAAAGAAGAATAAATACAGCTTCACCCACTGGTTCGAGCAGATGGTGCCGCTGCGGATCGAGGAGGATCTTCTGGTGCTGGGAGTGCCCGATGAGTTTTTCGGCCAGCTGGCCGAGGAGTTCGCCGGGGATTTCCTTTTGGAAGCTCTGCAGAAGATCGGCGGCGTGGATTACCGCCCTTCGTTCGAACCGGGCCACTGCGCGAGAGCCGCCGAGGCACCGCCGATGAGCTCCGCTCCCACACGAGCCGCCGCGGCCGAGGCGGAAAAAAGCGAGTCTCCCGAGGTCCAGCCTGAACTGTTCGACATGGAACCGCCTCCGGCCCCGGCCCCCGCCCCGGCTCCGAGCGGGTCCGAACCCCTCCGGTCCGACACCCCCGGATTCCTGCCTCCCGCCCTCAGCGACGACGCCAATTGCCGCCTTCCCCGCTGGAACGTCAACGCGTCCACCTTCGAGAACTTCATCGTCGGCGAGGACAACCGGGGCGCCTACACGGCCGCCAAGGCCGTGGCCGAGGAGCCCGGAAGCCTCTACAACCCCCTCTTCCTCTACGGAACCAACGGCATCGGCAAGACCCACCTGCTGCAGGCCATCGCCCACGAAGTTTCCAGCCGCCGCGCCGGGTGTCCGGTGCGCTGTGTGCCTTGCAGCGATCTGGTCAACGACTTCTACCGTCTGCTGAGCGAACACCGGAACACCGTGGAGTTCCGGGACAGTCTGCTGGGCTGCGACGTGCTGCTCATCGACGACGTCCACGGACTGGCCAAGAAGGTCCAGATGCAGGAGGAGTTCTTCAGCGTCTTCAACACCCTGATCCGCCGGGGCAAGCAGATCGTCATGACCTGCGACCGCCAGCCCTGCGAGATCGCCGACATCGACAAGCGTCTGACCACGCGGTTCGAGTCGGGCGTCATCTGCCAGATCGGCATGCCCGAATACGAAACGCGGATGGTGATCCTGCGGATGTGGCGCAAGAATATCCTGACCAACACCTGGCTCCCGGACGATGTGCTGGAGTTCCTGGCCACCAATATCCGCTCCAGTGTCCGCCGGCTCAAGAGCGCCTTCATGACCTTGTCGTTCCACGCTTCCCTGAGCGGCAAGTCCGACCTCACCGTGGCCGAAGCCGAGGAGCAGCTCCACGCCCAGATCGCCGAGGAGCTGACGGCGAGCTCCATCAGCATCGAACTCATCCAGCGGACCGTGGCCGAGTTCTTCGACCTGACCATCGCCGACCTGCTGGGGACGAAGCGGACGCGGAACGTGGCCGAGCCCCGGATGATCGCCATGGCATTGGCCAGGGAGCTCACGCCGGACTCCTCCACCGCCGTGGGGGCGGCGTTCGGCCGCAATCACGCCACGATCCTCCACGCCGAAAAGCAGGTGGAGCAGATCTGCGCCCGCGACGAAGGGATGCGCCGGGCCGTGCTGCAGATCAAACGCAAATTACAGAAGTGAGGTGAATCGAGATGGCTGAAGTTCTGGTCACGGGCGGCGCGGGCTACATTGGGAGCGTCTGCACGGAGTATCTGCTCGAACACGGCTACAGCGTCACGGTCTTCGACGCCCTCTTCACCGGGCACCGGAGCGCCGTGGACGGAAGAGCCAAATTCATCCAAGGCGACCTGGCCGACCGGGAAAAAATCATCGACGTCTGCCGCAAAGGCCATTTCGACGCCGTCATGCACTTCGCCGCCTTTTCGCTGGTGGGGGAGTCGATGAAGGATCCCTCCAAGTACTTCCGGAACAACCTCGCTTCCGCCATCAATCTGGCCGACGCGGCCGTGGCGGGGGGAGTCGGGAATTTCGTTTTTTCCAGCACCGCGGCCACCTTCGGCCAGCCGGAAAAAATTCCCATTTCCGAATACGACCGGCAGCTCCCCATCAACCCCTACGGGGAATCGAAGCTCTGCTTCGAAAAGGTCCTCAAGTGGTATCATGAGATCTACGGGCTCAACTACGCCGCGCTGCGCTACTTCAACGCGGCGGGGGCGTCGGAGTTCCACGGCGAGGACCACCGGCCGGAAAGCCATCTGATCCCCCTGATCCTGCAGGCGGTCGCGGGTCAGCGGCCCGCCCTCAAGGTCTTCGGCAACGACTACGACACCCCGGACGGCAGCTGCATCCGGGATTACATCCACGTTCTCGACCTGGCCCAGGCCCATGAACTGGCGCTGCACGCGCCGGAAAGCGGCCACTACAATCTGGGCACGGGCAACGGGCTTTCGGTCTTCGAGATCATCCGGGCCGCGGAGAAGGCGACGGGGAAAAAAGTCCCCTTCGAGATCGCTCCCCGGCGGCCGGGGGACCCCGCCCGGCTCATCGCCTGCAGCGACCGGGCCCGCCGGGAGCTGGGGTGGAAACCCCGCTTCGAATCGGCGGAGCAGATCGTGGAATCCGCCTGGAAGTGGCGGCGGAAATTTCCGGAAGGATACGCCGATTGAAGTGGTATGAGCTGGGCCCCTTCACCGTCTTCGACGTGGAGACCACGGGCATGAGTCCGGTCTGCGACCGCATTGTGGAGCTGGCGGCCGTGCGCATCGACCGGGACGGTACGGAGCAGGAGTTCCACACGCTGGTCAATCCGGGGCGGCAGATCCCCCCCGGTGTGATCCGGATCCACCACATCACCGACGAAATGGTTGCAGACGCGCCCCACTTTCCCGCCGCGGGGCGCGAGTTCACGGAATTTGCCAGGGGCAGCACCCTCGTGGCCCACAACGCCCGCTTCGACCTGGGATTCCTGCAGGAAAGTCTGGCCCGCTCCGGTCTGGAGCTCTGGAAGGGCAAGACCATCGACACGGTGCGGCTGCTGCGCCGGACCCATCCTCATCTGCCCAATTACCGACTGCAAAGCCTGCGGCTCTGGTTCAAGCTGCCCTCCCCCGAAGAGATGCAGGCCCACCGGGCCGGTTCCGACGTCCGCTGGACCGTCCAGCTGCTGCAGCTGGCCCTCGAAAAGGCCCTCGCCGCGCAGAAGTGACGGCTCTCTCCGCAAACGGCTCCCCCGTGCGATGTGAAAAAACATTGCCGCAGGAGGCCATTCGCCCCTTGCATTTTCGCCCCCCGCGCGCTATATTTACCAGCGGTCCCGAAATGAGTCGGCGGCCGGAGTGTTTCCGGAGTGTGATATGAAAGGTCCCTGGGAGGAATTCTCGGTTCCGAATGAGGAATCGTTTTATCCGTTCGAACAGATCAACTATGCCGGGAGCACCGACCCGGACCAGACGCTCTACCTGACGCGTCCGAAAAAAACGGCCCCCGCGCCGCTGGTGATCTTCTTTCACGGCGGCGGCATGACAGGGGGCAACCGGGAGTGCCCCACGGGGCTTTTCGACGGCCGCTTCGCCGTGGCGGAGCCCCGCTACCGGCTTTCTCCGGCGACCCCCGCCCCGGCCCAGATCCTCGACGCCGCAAAATGCATCGCCTGGTGCTTCGAAAATGCCGAAAGATACGGCATCGACCGGAAACACATCTTCGTGGGCGGCATGTCCGCCGGAGCCTATCTGGCCGCCATCGCCGTCATGGATCCCATCTATCTGGCGCCGTACGGTCTGAGCTTCCGCGACGTGGCGGGACTTCCCCTCATCAGCGGCCAGATGTCCACCCACTTCCGCATCAAGCGGGACCTGGGCCGGGACAACGGGCCCTACACCCCCCTCGTCGACGAATACGCGCCCCTGGCCCATCTTTCCCCCGACCTGCCGCCCATCCTCATGGTCACGGGGGAATCGGGTCTGGACATGCCGGGGCG
>JAFSYV010000359.1 GCA_017443585.1 Lentisphaeria bacterium
GACCTTGATCTCGTTCCCGGCGGCCGGGAAAACAAAACTCTTGTAAAGCCGCAGATCGTGGAAGGCACGGACGCCCCGAGCGGAAAAGGTGACGGTGACGCCCGCTTTGTTCCGCTCCCACGAAACGAGTTCGAAACGCAGGTCGCCGAAGGACTCCACGGGGGCCTTGCCGCCCCCCTTGGAAGCGGTGCAGAGCCGGTCGTAAAAGGAGCCCTCGCCGGGGACGGTCATGGACTTCCCTTTCCAGCGAAGCGTCCGGAGCGTGGCCCCGTCGGGCGAGAGTTCAGCCTCGAATTCGCCGGACTTGACCGGAAACAGGGGCACTTCCGCAACGATGGAACTCAAAGCGAAACAGCACAGCACGAACAGAAACTTTTTCATATCATGATCTCCTTGAAAAAACGAATCCCGGATATCCTCGCGTTTATTACCAGTCCTTCTTGCCGCCCTGAGGCCACCAGAAATAGTTGTTCGAGGCCTCGTCCGCTCTCCAGACATCGTAGGGCACGCTCTTGATGCCCAACGTCAGGACATGACCGTCGAGCATGACCGCGTTGAATTTGTTTTCGCCGAGGAGCAGAACGCCCATGGCGGTGAAGGAGGGCCCCGTGCCGTGAGGCGGGGCGGGATAGGTGGCGACGGCGGAGGGGGAGTCCTTGTAGTTGATGCGCTCCCGGGAACATTCGCCGAAGAAGCAGGAACGGGAAGGCTTGTTCACCCGCGACGCGTGCAGAATGGCGTTCTGCCCCGGAACGAGGCTCACCCGGTTGTTTTCGCCGATGCCGTAACGGATCGTGTCCGCATCGGTCCAGAGGGTGAACCGCTCCCGGCCGTTGACGGCGGGACAGGCGAATTTGCTGACTTCATAGGCACTCCCCGCCTGATACCAGCCGCCCACGGGGGCTTTCTGAAGGATCCCCAGATAGGGAGGGAGCATGCCGTCGCTGCCGCCCCGCAGGGCGAAACGGCTGGACTTGCCCTTGGACCCGGCGTTGTAGATCATGGGATAGAAGCCTTTGCTGTCCGCACAGTACATCAGCCCCGCCTTGCCCACGCTGTTGAAATTGTTGGAGCAGGCGATGGTCTGCGCCCGGCCCCGGGCCTGTTGCAATGCGGGCAGCAGCATGGCGGCCAGAATGGCGATGATGGCGATGACCACCAGAAGCTCGATCAGGGTAAAAGTTTTTCGTTCCGTCATTTGCTGTTCTCCTTTTCGTGCCGGGGTTCACGGACGACGAACTCCGTTGCGGGGGTGGTGTACGTTCTGAAATAGCCGCACTCCTGTTTGCGGGTGACATCCTCGATCATTTCGACCACCGCACGGGCGTGAGCCGCCAGCGGGTGGGTGACGGCCGTCACGTCGAGGGATTCCACGGGCATGCCGAGATAGCGTTGGAAGTTGTCATAGCTCACCAGCTGAAAATCCTTCCCGTAAACAAGACCGCGGCGTCGGAACACGTCGAACATGCCGTAGGTGAAAAAGTCGCTGACCGAAAAGATCACGTGATCGAAAAGTTTTTCCTCGAGAAAGGCTTCCGCGCACCGGCTCCCGACCATGACGGAGGAGCCCTGAACCGCGTTTTCGGCATAGCAGATGCGGAAATCTTCCTCGCGGAACCCCAATTTCAGACCGCACTCTATCAGGGATCGCTGGCGGCTCCGCACGGTGACGCTCTCCCAGCCGGGCAGAAAGAATTTGCGCCACTTCCGGGCCTTGAACCAGGCCAGCGCTGCGGTCATGCCCGGACGGTAGTCGTAGACCACCTGATGCCAGGGCCCCGGCGCGGGAGAATCGTCGCCGTAGAGGATCACCTTGGCCGCCGTGTTTTCCAGCGCCTTCGAATCGAACAGCCGAAGCCCGGCGGGGATGACGATCACGTCGTACTTTTTCAGCCGGGCCCCCAGAGACTCCACCGGCCCAAAGCGGTCGAAGAAGATGCGGAAGTCGATCTTATGTTCGGTGAGAAGCCGGCAGAGCTCCTCCATGAATACGTTGGTGGGGTTGGTTTCCAGCGAAGCGATGGAGTCGAAGATGCTGCACCAGGTGATCCCCACGTGGATTTGATCCTCCTTCCCCCGGTTGGCCCGGACGAAGTTGCCGCCGCCCCGGACCCGGGAAATGAAGCCCTTTTCCGCCAAACGGTTCAGCGCCCGGTCGGCAGTCTTGACCGAAACGCCGTACCGGGAGGCAAGTTTCGCGGCGGAAGGCAGTTTGACCCCTTCGGCGACGGCCTCTTCCACGATCTCCCGCTCAATGGCTCCGGCGATGGAGCGTGCGGTAAACTTCTTTTTTTCCGGCATAAGAGCTCCCTTTTTCTGCGGCACGGAGTAAATATAGCAGAAGATCGGTCAAAAAACAATGCTTCCCCCGCAAAAAAAGGGTCGGAACTTCGCCATCTTTGCGGCGAAGTTCCGACAAAAAAGTACGTCAGGGCCCGGATTTTTCAGCGGGGGAAGAGCTCTTTCAGGGGCCGGGTCGACCGGTAGATCTTCTTCGCTTCCCCGAGGGAGAGGGGTGAAGAAAAGAGCCCGAAGTCATCCAGAATGCCGTTGAGATAGGCCCCGTTGACGTAGCCGATGCCGAACGCACCGTGTTCCGGGGGAAGAGGCGAGACGCCCGACTTGTGGAAAACCTTTTCCCCGTTGACGATGATGGCAAGTTCCATGTTCTTCCCCTTGCGCTCCCAGTTGAAGACGAAGTGATACCAGTTGTCGGGACTTTCCGGCAGTTCGGCGACGCCGCAGGAAGCTGAAACGCCTCTCCCGGCAATGCCCGGAACGCCGAGACTCACGCTGTTGGACCAGGCACAGATATACAGCAGACGCTTCACCTTGGAGGCGGGCTGAACGCCGCAGAGGGCGATGGCCGTGGCGTACCGGGCGTCCCGGCGGAGCCAGGGAGCCTTGATCCAGCAGCTTATCGCCCCTTTGCCGGGGGAGTAGAGGGCGGGATCGACATCGATCACGTCCACGTTCCGCATTTTTCCGGGGGCGTGATAGGTGTTGGCGTAACCGATCCCCTTGTCGAACATCACGTTGTCCAGCTCCGCCGCCTTTTCGGCCCGGATCCGGAGCGTTCCGGCGTCATCTTCCGGAACGACGACCACGGCGGCTTCCCGGTACTCCGGCCCGGCCTGAAAGGAGGCGAGCTCCTTCCGGTTGAAGGTGACGGAGAGCTTCCCCTGCCCCCGGTAACGGAAGGACAAGGTGCCGGGGATCCCCGGACGGATGGTCGGCAGGGGCAGAGCCGCGACGGAGTTTCCCGGCATGACCAGATGATTGCTCTTGCCGCTCAATTTCGCGCCGCCGCTCAGGACCACGTCGGCGGGGGCGAAGCTGTTGACCGTCCGGCGCTCGATGAGCAGGGCCTTGCCGAAACGCCCCGGCACCTGACGGATGGAACTTGAAAAATACTTGACGCCGGGGACCTTGCGGGTCTCGCCGTCCAGAAGAAGCCTGAGTTCCGCGCCGTCGAGGGCGGTCAGGCACAGGAACAGGGCCGGGATCGAAAATTTCCACATGACAGGGGCCTCGGGTTTACAGCTGCGGGAAACGCTGCCAGTCCCGGTAGAAGTTGTTGGGATCGTTGGCCTGGGACCATCCCGGGGGGATGAAATCGGTACTCTTCCCGTCGCCCCGCGCAGGCTTGAGGTGCAGGTCCACGAAAAGCACGTTGGCGGATTTGTTGTGCCGGAAGCAGAAGTGGTTCCTGGCACAGAGACCGCCGCCGTAGTTGGCCGCTTTGCCGTCGCCGGTGTAGACCTTGGTGAAGTTGTCGTAGCCGATTTCGCTCATCATCAGGCGGCCGCCGGGATTGCGCACGTTGACCACGGGCTCGGTAATCCCGGTATCCTTCGCCGGATACCGGCTGGCGTTGCACAGATAGCTGTTGAAGGCGTAACTGAAGTTGGTGTTCCCCTTGTAGGTTCCGTCTTCCACGTACCCGTTTCTCAGGGAGTCGGGGTAGCGGCCGCCCACGGGGCATCTGGTCAGCTGGGGCGTGTTGTCCGTGACGAGGTACTTGGAGTTGATGTAGCTGTACATATTGCCGTAGCCCTTCGTGTTCCGGTGCTGGTAATCGAAGAGGAAGTTGGAAACGCCGGTGCCGCAAAGAAGCCAGCCCTTGTTGCTCGAAGCGTACTCCATGGCCGCCATGCCCAGCTGCTTCAGATTGCTCTGGCAGGAGGTGTTCCTGGCCCGGTCCCTGGCCTGCTGCAATGCGGGCAGCAGCATGGAGGCGAGAATGGCGATGATGGCGATGACCACCAGCAGTTCGATCAGCGTGAAGTCTTTTCTTTCTTTCATGTTCCGTACTCCTTGCGGGTTATTTTATGATGATCCTGCCGAAACGTTCGGGACGGCTGAAATCCCCGAAAGTGGGACTCCAGCAGGTGTACTCGGAGGGGTTGACCGTCCGCCGCACCCGGCAGAAGTTCGCGCCCCAGACGTCGCCCAGATACTCGCGCGCGCCCGCCAGGTCGGCGATGGGGATCCTGACTTCGGCGGACCAGAAGTCCGCTCCCCGGAAGGTCTTGACCTCCGCATGGGGCTTCCACACGGCCTTGGGGATATCCTTGCGGAAGGTCCGCACGGTCCCCAGCGAGTTGAAGACGATCTGGTAGACCTTGCCCTTTTCCGGGACGAAGAAGAAGTCGAGGCAGTTTTCGTCCCAGACCTTGCTTTCCGGTCCCCGGCACGA
The DNA here is from genome assembly GCA_017443585.1 of Lentisphaeria bacterium. Lineage (GTDB taxonomy): Bacteria > Verrucomicrobiota > Lentisphaeria > Victivallales > Victivallaceae > UBA1784. The sequence goes on from JAFSYV010000359.1 coordinate 4,700, forward strand.
ATCGGCGATGTTCTTCACGAGGGGCTCCTCGCACCGGACGCCGATGTAAAGATCGTCCTTGTACCGGAGCAGCCGGAGGTCGGACCCGGTCTTCATGGTTTCCGCGTTGTCCTTGGCAAGTTCGATGCGCAGGACCTTGGCCTGCTGCCACACGGCGTCATCCACCTTCCCGTCCATGACGGGGGCCGCCGCAACGGGGGTGACGGCGGCGCTCTTCCGGGCATTGGCCGCCATCATGAAGGCGAAGACGTTGGAATCGAAGGGCAGACGGTAATTTTTCTCGGTCTTGGCGAGCTTCGGCGCGGTGTTGGAGGGCAGCGGGCCCATCTTCTTGAGCATTCCGTCGCGCTCACGTGTCAGTTTCAGCGCTTCCGCGACGATCTTCACGTCGGGCCGGGACGTTCCGACCACCTTGGAGGCCAGCGCGTAAAGTTTCACCGTGGCCTGACAGTACTCCAGATTGGCGACGGCGACGCCGATGCGGGCCCGCTGTCCCGGATCGGCAGTTTTGGCGGCGGCGGCCGTCAACTCGGGCAGCCACTTCTCTGCCAGTCCGGGATAAACTCGGGTCAACACGCCCGGATAGCGTTTGATGTACCCCATGGAAAGGTCTTTGTCGAGCTTGGTGTTGGCGAAGCGTTCCAGCCGGTTTTCGATATCGGCGAAATAGGCCTTCATCACGGGAGCCCCGGCGGGGCCGTAGCAGTCGCGCAGCGTCTCGTCATAGAATTTCGCCCGGTCCTTGACGCCGCCCCACGCATATTTCAGGTAGAAGTAGTTGTTCAACGCGGCGGCGCCGTAACTCGAAGTGTTGTTGATGTCGATGCCGGTGACGTCGGAAGCGTAGAGGTTGTCGTAGAGCATGGAAATGTTGCGGAACTGGCAGCAGGGCAGTTCCAGTCCGCCCATGCCTTCGGGGAAGGTGTAGAAGTAGAGCTTGGCCAACACACGCCGCCAGCCCTTGAGGTTTTTCAGATGCCGCGCACGCGTCTCGCTCCGGTAGTAGCTCAGCCCGGAGTCGTTCAGGACCTCCATCATGGAGACGGCGGGATGGGCCTTGACCTTGCTCACGCTTTCGGCGTAATGAGAGTAGGCGTAGAGGCCGAGCTTCTGGTCCGGGGAGACCCGCGTGATCCGTTTGGCCATTTCGTTGGCGTAGGTGATGATCCGCGTGGTCATGATCCGGCTGCCGTCGGGGCGGACCCCGTCGTCCAGGGCCTGACAGCGGGCGCATTCGCACATGTTGCCCCCGTCGTTGGGGGTGAGGGTCAGCATGATCGGTTTCTTGAACCGCTTGGCGTAGTCGATGAGGTTGGCGGCCAGCTGATCCAGCGCCTCCGGGTTTGTGGTGCAGATCTGCAGGCCGTGCTTCAGGGCGTCGGTGCCGAGGCGGCGGCCGCCCACCAGCGCGAAGTACTCGGGATGTTCCGCGAAGTATTTGCTCTTGGGCAGATGATGGAGCCAGCTGTGGGAAGCCTGCCACACGTTGGCGTTGCCGCTCCGGTTGCGGCGGCCGAAGTAATGGTTTTCCTGAGCCTGCTTCTTCGACATCCCGGCCCGTGTCTGGTAGTTGAGGCGGCGGTGATCGAAGCGGGGGGCGTCATGATAGTCCATTTCGGGAACGGTCCAGCTGCTTCTTTTTGGAACGTATTCGCCCAGCTCGCCGGGCATGAACCAGCGGATCCCCAGCTGTTTTTCCAGAAAATCGCAGACGCCGTACCAGCTCCCCGTCCGGGCGCCGTTGGCCCAGTGGTTGTTCAGGACGTCGCCCTTGGTGTCGTTGCCCGAAATGTAGATGTCATTGCCCGCGGTCCGGACCCGGAAGCCTTCCGGTTCCGTCACCTTGTCGAAGCCGATCATGAAGGCCGGGCGGTTCCCCCGTTTTTCCGGCTTGAGGATGGGGAGACGGGCCCCCGTGGCCTTCTGGATGTAGGTCTGCAGATCCCGTGCCGCAAAGGCCGCCGGGCCGGGATTGGCCGGATCGACCACGATGCAGTAGGCGCTTTTTCCCTCTTTCACCACCTGAAGGGGGGCGGCTCCGAGCTCTCCCGCGCCCCAGAGAAGCGCGGCCGAAAACAGACACGCTTCCAGCAAATTGCTCCGAAGTTTCATAGCTTCCCGTTTTCTCCTTTCCCTGGATCTGTCGTTCGAACCGTGTTATCATTATCTTCACAACAAAGGCTGTTCCGAGGAATATCTTCCCCCGTGATGCATTCCGGATGCGCTCCGGGGATCTCCACCGCGCGCCGGGCCTTCCGGAACGCTAATATACACCGGGTCGGGAAAAAAGTCAAGTCCCGCAAAATTTTCGCGCCGGAGCGGAAAAAATTTGCAAAAGGAGCCTTTTCATGCTATATTTACGGCAGAGAACCTTTTTTCAAACGCGGGGGGATGAAAATGGCTTTTACGATACGCCGTTTCGAAGATCGGGACGCCGCACGGGTGGCGGAGATCATGTACGAGAGCTTCAGGACCGTCTTCGGCAAGATGTGGGAAGAAAACGAGACCAAAGGCGACGGCTCCTATTGGAAGGAACACGCCCACGTCGAGACCCCGACCTTCATCGCGACCTCCTTTGTGGCGGAGCAGGAGGACGGCAAGGTCATCGGCTTCCTCCATGTGGACGCCAATTTGAAGCGGGGTCTGGGCATCCTCCACAGCATCGGCGTGGATCCGACGATCTTCGCCCGCGGGGTGGGCACGGCGCTGGTGACCGAAGCGGAAAAATTCTGGCGGCTGCACCGGATGCGCAAGATCTACACCTGCACCTCGCACGTCAACCGGCGGGCGCTGGCCTTCTACAAGCACATGGGATTCCACGAGGAGGGGCTGCTCAAGAGCCACTTCTTCGACGGCATCGACGAGATCCAGCTGGCCAAATTCTACAGCTACGACGACTGAGAAAAAAGGAAAAAAAACTTTTTTACGACTTGCATTTCGATATCGTCCGTTGTATATTAAACGGCAAAGGGAGTTGAATCCACTAACAAAGGTTGAATCATGGCTGGAAATCCGAAACTGACAGTGCTTTTCGAGAAACTGCGGGGGAAGACCTTCGAGATCGACAAGGAGGTCGTCACCATCGGCCGCAAGGAGGGGAATGACATCTGCCTGAAGGACGGTTCCGTCAGCGGACACCACGCGGACATCATCAAGCAGACCAATGAGGACGGTTCGGTCGTCTGCATTCTCAAGGACAACGACAGCAGCAACGGCACACGGGTGAACAGCGCCCCCATCCAGGAACAGGTGCTCAAGAGCAACGACCTGATCACGTTCGGCTCCGTGGAGGTGCTTTTCGACAGCAACGACGGCAGCGGCGGCGGCGAGAGCACCGACGGCACCGTGACCCGGCTCACCCACACCATCGACCTTTCCAGTCTGGACACCAACGTTTCGACCACCCCTGCCCTGACCAGTCTCAATCCGCTGGAAGTGGGTGAGGAAAAGAAAAAGAAAATGACCAATCTGGTCACGATCGGCGTCATCGTCTTCTTCGCCGTGGTGGCGCTGGCCGTGGTCGTCATGGTGATGATTTCCATCTTCAAGAAGTAAGTTGAGCAGATCCGACCGGTTTTCAAGTTCACACAGGCGCGTCGGAACCTTCCGATAGAGGCAAAGGTCTCCGGCGCGCTTTTTTTACCGAAGGACAGAGGAGTCGCATAATGGCCGAGAACAACAATAAAGATGAAGAAAAACGGGGTCCGGAGTCTCCGGAACAGAAGAAAAGAAACGCCCAGGGGGAAGGCCGCCGTCCGCCCCGGGCCGCCATCGTCTGGCTGGTGATCATGCTGCTCATCGGGTCCCTCTTCCTTTTCAAGGGTTTCGGCAGCGGCCAGAAAGCGGACATTTCCCAGAGCCAGTTCGAGCTGATGCTCAGATCCGACCTCATCGAGACGGCGGTTCTGGTCAGCGAAGGGGACCGGGTCTTCACCGTCGAGGGATTCATCAAGAAGCCCGGCTCCGGCAAGGGGACGAAAAGTCCGATCCCCGAACGCTACCGTACGCGGGTGATCTACTCCAACGCCCTCAACGAACTTCTGGCCCACACCCGGGTCCAGGTGGATTCCAACAACGCCGGCGTCTGGAATTTCCTCCTTTTCGCCCTGCTGCCCGTGGTGGTGATCGTGGGCATGATCTACTTCTTTTCCGCCCGCCAGATGCGCATGAACGGCCAGGGGGCCATGGAATTCGGCCGCAGCCGCGCCCGGATGATCCCCCCCGATGAACTCAACGTCCACTTTTCCGACATCGCCGGGGCCGACGAGGCCAAAGAGGAGATCATGGAGATCGTGGAGTTTCTCAAGGACCCCATCCGGTTCCAGCTGGTGGGGGGCCGGATCCCCCACGGCTGTCTGCTGGTGGGCGACCCCGGCACCGGCAAGACCCTGATGGCCAAGGCGGTGGCCTGCGAAGCGGGCGTCCCCTTCTTTTCCATCAGCGGTTCCGATTTCGTGGAAATGTTCGTGGGCGTGGGCGCCAGCCGGGTCCGGGACATGTTCGACCAGGCCCGGAAACACACCCCC
>JAFSYV010000360.1 GCA_017443585.1 Lentisphaeria bacterium
AGAGTTGGGAGTTCATCGATGCCCTGAAAAGGGCCGCCGACCGATTCCCGGAAGAGTGTGCGCAGTACAACATCCGCGAATGTATCTTGTTCGCCGAAGGCCAACTCAACGACGACGTGTACCGTCAGCGCCACCCGGACTTCGGGAAATGAACCCCGACGGGAGACATGCCGTCTCCTGTCAGGACAGTTGACGCTGAACGTTCCGCGCGTGGGCGGCTGACGGGCACATGAAAATCAAAAGTACCTTTCTCGCAGGAGGGAGTACGGCGAAGCCGCACGGCGGGGGTCCCTCCAAAAGTACCCGAAGCCCCGGCGCAGCCGGGGTGAGGCGGCTCAAACGCTGCCGAAGGCAACTTTTGGGGGCGGAGCGGGGTCCCCGGAAAATGCCCCGACAGCCCGCGAAGCGGGGGAGGCCCCTCAAACGGTGCCGACGGGCATTTTTTAAGTAGATCAAAAGTACCTTTCTCGAGGAGGGAGTACGGCGAAGCCGCACGGACCGACGCAGAGCGGGGTCCCCGGAAAATGCCCCGACAGCCCGCGAAGCGGGGGAGGCCCCTCAAACGGGGCCGACGGGCATTTTTGGGGGAGAGTCAGCGTATCTCCTGCCAGGACTCCACGGGGAATTCGGGGAATTCCTCCGGGATGATCCGGCACTGGGGCGGAGCGCCGACTTGAACGGCGAGGCCGCCTGTTTCCAGCTTCCGCCAGGCCACGCGGATCCGGCCGTGAGGCGTGGGGACCGTCCCCTCGGCGTGGGTCAGGCTGCCGGGAGCGATCCGGACGCTGAAGGCGGCGAAGCCCGGTTCTTCGGGACGTACGCCAAGGAGATAGCGGCCCGCGTAGGCCGCCGGGATGGCGCTCCAGGCATGGCAGAGACTGGCGCCGCCCCCCATGTCGAAGGGGCCGTTTCCCGTCTCCCAGAGCGAGGTGGCGCCATAGTCCAGCATGGGACGGTATTTTGCGTAGATGCGTTCCGCGTAGGCGGCCCGGGATTCCGGCGTGCAGTTCATCAGCGCTTCCATTTCGAAGAGCTGGTTCTGCGTGGTGACGTCGATCAGTTTCCCCGAGTTCAGACTCTTCCACAACAGCGGCAGCCGTTCCGGCGGCGCGAGTTTCAGCGCGATCATCAGGCATTGGGTGAGGGCGTAACAGTAACGGTTCTTTCCCGGCTCCTGAACGCCGTAGCACTCCGGTTCCCGGAAGCGTTCCTCGACCGCGGCCCCGAGGGCCAGTGCGACGTGCTCGAAAGCGTCGGCCCGCTCCGCGCTTCCGGCGCACCGGTGCAGGAAGGCCGCCGCCCGAAGCGCCTCGAAGAGGTAGATGTTCCAGAGGGATTGGGGCCATTTCCTCATGTCGCTGATCTGGCCCACCCATTCGTAGAAGAGCCAGAAACGGGGATCTTCGGGCAGGTAATAGAGGCCGTCCTTTTTATATTGCAGGGCGTTGCCGAGGATCTCGTCCACCGTGGGCAGGTGGGCGGCGAGGCCCTCCCAGAAGCCGCCGAAAAGGAGCCGCTCCCGCAGGGCCACGATGTAGGCCAGACTGAACATGGGGATCGTCCGCAGCGTGCCGTCCCCCGGTTCGGTGAGGGAAAGGAACCCCTCTTTGCAGGATTTGCGCATCAGATCCAGCGAGGCGGCGGCGAAGTCGTAGTTGCCCCACACGTAGTAGCCGAGGAACATCTGGATCCGTGCGTCGAAGTTCCACAGCGCCTGCTCCCGCCAGGGGCAGTCCTCGTAGTGTTCATGCATGCAAAGGGTCATGGTGCGGAGCGAAAGCTCCCGGAGATGGAGCATGACCCTCTCTTCGCAGTCGAATTCCGCCGCCGGGGGCAGGGGCAGTTCCAGCGGGATGAGGGAGGCGGTGTGCAGCGCGAAAGTGCCCTTGATATCGGTCACGTGCAGTTCCAGATACCGGCAGCCGATGCGGCGGTGGGTGAAGATGAAGTCGTTGATTCCCTCCTTGCAGACGTAGCGGTCCGCGAAGTTGTAGCGGCCGTAGGCGCTCAGCACCCGCCCGTGCTGGAGGTGTTCCCCGTGGGCGATGTCGAGGGTCGTTCCGGCACCGGCGCTGAGGCGCAGGTGGAGAAAGCCGCACTCCTCCTTGCCCAGATCCAGCTGGAGCATGAGGCCGTTGGTCCCGTCGCCGGGGAGCGCTTTGGCCTTGATGAACTCCGCATGATCCCCGCCGAAGACCAGCGGTTTCTTGGAGCGGACGGGGTCCGTGACGATATGGTCAATCTCCAGCGCCGCGTCGCGGAAGGCGGGGCGGATGAGGTCGGTGAAGCAGAGTTCGGCGGGGGGCGGGGCATCGGGCCTTTCCCGGCGGACGATATAGGCGCAGCTGATGAGATTCCCCGGCGTTTCGGACTTTTCGACGACCTGGGGAACGGGCCGGGGCGAAAGGCTCAAATCGATTTCGTTTCCGGCGTAGACTCCGGCGTTCTCCCAAGAGGAATCGTCGAATCCCGCCTCCTGCCACCGGACTTCCTTCCGGGCGTCGTATTCGAAGATGAAGCCCGCTTGAAAGGTCATCTTGCGGGCGCTGCCCGAGAGGAAGCCGGGCTCCGGGGCGCACTTCCAGGCGCCGTCGGTGCCGCAGATGAGTTCCCTTCCGGAAAAGAGCGCCAGTCGCAGCGAGGCCGTCCCCGGCATGTAGACGTGGAACTTTTCCCCTAAGAAGTGGACCGACACGGCGATGACGTTCCGGCCCTTTTTCAGGAGTTTCGCCACGTCGAAGGTGCTGTAGCTCCGGTCCGAGGGGTAGTCGGAAAACTGCCCTCCCGGCACACGGATGCCGTTGACGAAGAGCGTGTAGGTCGAGTCCGCCGCGATCTGGAGCCCGGCGGATCCGGGGACCTCGTCGAGGTCGAAGCATTTTCTGAAGGCCATGTAGGTGTCGGGGGAGCCCTCTTTGCGAAGGTTCCAGATCCATTTGACGGCGGGATCCAAGATCATTTCGGACATAAAAGGGGTTCCTTCGAGTTATCGGTCGTTCAGCTGCTGTTGTTCCTTTTCCGCCATCATGGCGATGACGCGGACGCCTTCGGCGATGGTTTCGGGGGCGGTCTCGTCCGGGGCGGGGCCTTTCCTGACCGCTTCGCAGAAACGGTCGAACTCATAGGAGCCGCTCCGTTCCGCGGCGGGGAGCGTGACCTCCTCGCGGTAGATTTTGCCATCCACGACGGTCTGCAGGGACATCTTCACTTCGGTAAAGTCCTTTTCGCCTATGGGACGGACTTGGGTCTTGCGGATCGTTCCGTTCTCGAAGTGGAGCGTCTCGGCCGAGGGGTAGAGGGTCCCGTCGCCGATGCAGAGGGAAGCATAGATGCTGCCCAGCGCGCCGCTTTCGAAGCGCAGGAGCACCTCGGCGTTGTCGGGGGTGGGACGGCCCGTGGCGATGCGGCCCGTGGCGACTTCCACCGAACGGACCTTGCCGAAGACGGCGATGAGCTCGTTGATGCCGTAGATCCCCAGACGGAAGACGGGGGCCGCGGGGCACCGTTTCGGGTCGTCGAACCAGGAGCCGTCCGCCGTTTCGTGATACTGGGCGTAGGTTTCCCACAGCCCGGAAACGGGACGGCCCAGGGCGAATTTCCGCTGCCAGAGCCGGATCTGCGCCAAATCGCAGGAGGGATGGGGGGCAGGGGAATTGAGGTGGACGACCAGCCCTCTTTCCCTGGCCTCGCGGAGGACCGACAGCGCTTCGTCGGGATCCAGTTCGAAGGGCTTGGTGGTGAGGACGTGTTTCCCCGCCCGGAGACACTTCCGGATCAGTTCCGCCCGGCCCGCGGGGGGCGTTATCAGCATGACCGCCTCAATGTCCGCCGACGCGAGCATCGTGTCCAGGTCGTAATAGGCGGCAAGGCCGTATTTCTGCGCGAAGGCGTCGGCCTTGTCCTGCTTCATGTCGCAGGCGGCGACGATGCGGATGTATTTCTCGTTCTCGGTGCCGAAGATGCGGCCCGCGGCGAGCCCGGCGCCGAAGCGCAGTCCCACCAGTCCGGTTTTCACGGGATCCATGTCCAAGTGTCTCCTTATTCTCGATCAGTAGCCGTAGTCGGGCCGGGTGGCGGCGAAGACGCGCAGGAAGTTTCCGCCCAAAATCTTGGCGATATCCTCATCGGAAAATCCTCTCGTCACCAATCCCACGGTGTAGAGGGGCCAGTTGGTCCAGGCGAGGCTCCCCCACTTGTCTTCGCCCCGCTTCTTGGGCGGATGGGGATAGTCTTTCCAGTTGCCCCACCAGAAGTTGCCCTGCCATTCGGCGTTTTCATAGCCCCGGCAGTTTTTCACCTCTTCGGGCCAGTTGTGCTGGTACATGAGGTCGGTGCCGATGCCCACGTGGTCCACG
>JAFSYV010000361.1 GCA_017443585.1 Lentisphaeria bacterium
CACAACCACTGGCGTGAGTTCGAACTCATCGACGGCGTTCCGGCCATGGAAAAGATCCTCGCCGAAACGGATCCCGTCACCGTCAAGATGGAAGCCGACATCTGCTGGATCAACCGGGGCGGTCTGAATCCGCCTGCGTTCCTGCGGAAATACCGTTCCCGGATCAATCAGCTCCACGTCAAGGATATCAGCGTTCCCGACGACACGGCCACCACCACGGAACTGGGCAAGGGCGTCGTGGACGTGAAGGGCTCCGTGGAGACCGCCCGCGAGATCGGGATCGAGTGGCTCATCTACGAGCAGGACAACTCCGCCGATCCCTTCAAGAGCGCCGCGGAAAGTCTGAAGACGCTCCGCGCCCTCATGGCGTAAGGTAGCGTTTCCCCGGCTTTGCCGGGCCTACGCTTCCCCGCGGGTCCAGACGGAATTTTACGGGATAGTCGCCCGGTGCGTAATCGGTCATGATTTTGTCGATGCACCGGGCCATGTCCTGAAAGTCCACTTGCAGATTGGCGATACCGAGCTCCGGATCTTCGGGTTCATCGGTGCTGACGACCGAAACGTCTTCCGGAATATGCAGGTTGCGTTTCCTGCAGCCGTCGAGGATGTGATTGAGATTGCGCCTGTTGACGCAGATCCACGCGGTGACCCGTTCCACGATCTCGCCGCCTTCTCCGTCGAACATGATGCCGTCGCACAGCGCTCCCGGCAGAATGGGCAGGGCGATCTCGTTCATGGCCCGGATGAAGGAGGTCATCCACTTCCAGTTGGCCTGATGCCCGGCAAAGTGGCAGATCATGCCGATGTTCCTGTGTCCCAGATCATAAAACAGCCTGACGACAGGCAAACAGGGGTTGCCCTCGCCCACCAGCCGGCAGCAGTTTTCACATTTCAGATCACTCCATGAGGGAATGATGACCCGCCCTCCGGCGGCGGCAAACTTTTCCAGTTCACGGCGTCCCCGTTCTCCGGGGTCAAGCGCACAGACGCAGTCGGCAACACCGGAAAAAAGGGAATGTTCCTTTTCGATCTCGTCGTAAGGGACGACTTCCACCCGGTAAGCCTTGGAAAGGCCCTTGCCTGAAGCGAGGGCGGGGAGAAGTTCCAGTTCGTACTTGTTCCCGTGCACATAGCTCCATGAGGGCAGTACGAGCAGGATCTCGGGACAGCCCTCCCGGCGTTTTTCTGCGGGGAGCGCCTTTCCGGCGACGATCCCCACGTGGCGGCGGCATTCCAGAAGACCCGCGGCGACGAGCTGTTTCACCGCGTGCCGGATCGTATTGCGCCCGGCGGCGAATTTCCGGCACAGCAGTTCGTCCGTGGCGAAAAAGTCTCCGGGACGGCAGCCCCCGTTCAGAAGTTCCACCATGATGCGGTCCCGGATCGTTTCGTAACGCTTGGTTCTTCCCATTTTCGATCACTTCCGTCTGATGATGTGATAATGGTATATAACATACTTTCCGACACGGCGCTTTTCAAGTCGGCAAGAGCGGAACAAATACTGAAAATGCCCGTAACGCTCTGTGGAAACATATTTATTACATTCTTACTGTAAATATATTATGAATATATACCATATTTATTTGAAAAACTGAAAAGATTCCCTTTCGACCGTCTTGAAATGGCGGATTTTCCGTGTTATAGTATGGCCGCACGGAGTGGAAAATCAAAATCGGATAAAGGCGGAAAAATGAAAAGATTTCAGGTAAGAGTCAGCAACTCGACACCGGGCGGCAAAATCAGAAAAATCAACGGGGGCAACTTGGGCCCGGTCATGAATGCCGCCGCCCATCCCTACGGCGATACGAGACAGGAGTTCGCCGCGCTGAACATCCCTCTGACCCGGCTCCACGACGCCCCCTATGAAAATCCCGCCCGCCATTTGGTGGACGTCCCCATGATCTTCCCCAACATGAAGGACGATGCGGAAGATCCGGACAACTATTTCTTCGCCGAAACTGACGACTACATCGGGGATATCTTGGAGTGCGGCACGCAAGTCATGTACCGCCTTGGGGTCAGCATTGAGCATGGGCTCCGGCGGTACTATTTGAAACCGCCGGAGGACGTGGAGAAATACGCCGCCGTCTGCGCCAACATCATCCGCCACATGAACGAAGGCAAGTGGAACGGCCATCACTTCGATATCCGCTACTGGGAGATTTGGAACGAGCCTGAAAACTGGGACGGCAACGATGATAAACAGCCCTTCCAGCCCCGGCAGTGGGATGGGACGCTGGAAGAATTCAACGAATTCTACTGCAAGCTCGCAGGAAAGTTGAAATCCCTATTCCCGCATCTGATGATCGGCGGTCCTTCCCACGGAGCGCCGCTGAAGTGCGGCAAGGAATTTCTGGAATACTGCAAGAAGAACGAGGCCCCTTTGGATTTTTATACCTGCCACTGCTACAGCGACTCCGTGGAGCGTTACCGGGATCTGGTGTTCACCGTCAGAAAAATGATGGATGAAGCGGGCTTCCCCGATGCGGAACTTCACCTCAATGAATGGCACTACCACCCGCCCTATCCCAAGGATCATCCGACCTACACGCTGGCCGAGCGGCGGGTTTTTCTGTCGAAGTACTACGATGAGTCCAAAGGGCTCGACAGCGCCGCCATGCTCTGCGCCGTTATGACCGCCTGGCAGGACGCTCCCATCGACATGGGGGGCTACTACACCACGGGCGGGACCGGCGGCTACGGCATCTACTCGGGCGTGTACGTCCCCACGCCCAGTTATTTCGGACTCAAGGCCTTCGGGGAAATCGTCCGCTTCCCCGAGCGCGTCAGGTGCGAAAGCGAAGCTCCGGTCTACGCGCTGGCCGGAAAAAACGATGCGGGGGAGCATGCGCTGCTGGTCAGCATCTACCGGAAAGGCACGGATTCGGGCCGCGTCGAAGTCACTTTCGACACGCCGGTGGAGATCCGGCAGGTGGAATTGCTGGATGAAACACACAGTCTGGAAAAAATCGCCTTTGAAGCGGAACCGCTTTCGCTTCCGGTTGATTTCAAAGGCAATTCAGGCGTGTTTCTGGTCAAATACGTCCCGAAGCAATAAAGACAAGGAGGGTGTTTTCATGAACAAGCGCTTCACTCTCATTGAACTGCTGGTGGTCATCGCCATTATCGCCATTCTGGCCTCCATGCTCCTGCCCGCCTTGCAGCAGGCCCGGGGCATGGCCAAAGGGACTGCGTGCATCAACAATCTCAAGCAAATCGGCATCGCCTACTTCACCTACACCACGGACAACAAATTCTGCCCCACCACGTACACCCCATGGGAAGGGGGAACCAACTGGAAAGGACTGGGCCTCTGCGGCCTTTTCATCAAAAAAGGGTATCTCACGACGGCAAAGACCTTCTCCTGTGCCGGCGAGGCAAACAACGTGTTCCCCGAATTCGGGACCGACGACAACCCGCAGGGGACTTGGAGCAATTACGGCTACAGCAGGCTCTTCAATCTGTATCCGGGTTACACCAAATATCCTGGCCCCTGGAGCCGGACCCAGATCGAAGCCATGCCGCGGCCTCAGGGACTGACCATCATCGCCGACGGGGTCAGCAAGCCGGGCACCCGGCCCGAAAACAGCGCCTGCTGGATGTTCAATCACTACGCTTCGCCCGGCGCCACGTACTATCCGGGGCAGACCATAACGACCGACGGAGGCATCTCGCTGCGTCACAACAACAAGGCGAACATCCTTTCTTTCGGCGGCACGGTAAGGTCCGTCACTTACGCCCAGCTGATGAGTTCCGACGGGAACGGCCGTGAAATTTATTTTTCGCCGACGACGAAATACGGCACGACCGGTCCCTTTCCCCTCATCGAAAAAAGGTAGGAAATCTTATGAAAAACCTGTCTCTTCTTTTTATCGGGTGCGTCTGCATACTGAACGCGGAAGCCTTCGAACTTGTCCGGGGAGGCCGGGCCGCGGCGGAGATCGCCCTGCCCGCCGAGCCTGTTTCATCGGTGAAGTTCGCCGCGAAAGAGCTTCAGAAACACCTGAAACTGATCACCGGAACGGAACTGCCCTTCACGGTGGAGAACGCGTCCCGGCGTCTGCCCAACCGCATCCATCTGGGATATGGAGCGGCTCCGGAATCGAAAAAGCCCTTTGCCTGGCGCGTCAAAGCCGGAGAAAGAGATCTCTATCTTCACGGAAACGACGTGGAGATTTCCCGCGGGAATTTGGCCGATCCGGAAAGGACCTTCGTCGGGTGGTATGTGGCTTCTCAGGGGACCCTCATGGCTGTCTACGATTTTCTCGACCGGGAGCTGGGCGTCCGCTGGTTCCGTCCCACGGACAGAGGAATTTATGCCCCGAAGAGGGAAACTCTCCGGATCGGAACCATCGATCGACAGGGAGAACCGAAGCTCGATAAGGCCAATTTCAGTCAAGCCGGCGTAAGTTCCGGCAAATTATGGAACGACCGGAAAATCGGAGAGCGATTTTCCCTTGACTGCCGTTTGTGGCAGCTCCGGCATCGCATGGTGGACCGTTACTGGTTCCATTCGGGGCATGCTTTTTCGACTTACTGGAATCGTTTCGGAAAGGCTCATCCGGAGTTTTTCGCCAGACTCCATGACGGCACCCGGCGTCCTCTGGCGGGCGACAGGGACGGCAGATATATCACAATGTGCGTTTCGAGTCCCGGACTCCTGAAAAACATCGTTGCCGAATACCGGCGGGGATACGGACCGCAGGGAAAACACAAGGCGGAAAATTTTATTTCCGTCTGCGAAAACGATACGCCGGGGATGTGTACTTGCGACGGCTGCCGGGCGTGGGACATGCCCGAATTCGATCCCCGGGGATCGGCGTACTGGGAAAAAAAGCTGGTTCTTGACAGATTCAACCGGTTCAGCGGTTTCGGTGTGGACGAGGGGGGCTCCTACAGCTACGCGAAAACCTCCCTTTCGGATCGCTACGCCCGATTCTGGCTCGAAGTTTACAAAGAGCTCAAGAAGATCAATCCGAACATCACCATCATGGGATATGCCTATTTGAACACGGTCCTGCCGCCCCGGCACGTCAAACTCAACCCGCACATTCTGGTAAGCTATGTGGGCACCCCTTTCTTCCCTCTTACGGAAGCGAAAATGGCCAAGAGCCGGGCGGAGTGGGACGGATGGATGAAGACCGGATGCACCATGGAATTCCGGCCCAACACCACTTGGTCCGGAGGCGTCTACCCGCTGCAGTACGGGGAAAGACTGGGGGCGGAATACCGCCGCATCCTGCAAGATTCCCGGACGAGAAGAGTGCACTTCGATTCCCTGCGGGGAGAGTTCGCCAATCAGGGACTCATGTGGTACATCCTCGCCCGGCTCACCTACCGTTCGGATCTGACGGTGAAGGAGATATGTGACGAATATTTCAACTGCTTCGGGAACGCCGGGGCGGCTCTGAGAGTCTACTTCGACTACTGGCGGGGCATCTCCGACGCCGTCACCGAAAAGGAGGTGAAGGCGTGGGAACAGGAACTGGGCTACAACTTCATGGTCTGGAATAATACCGACATGTGCGTCAGAATTTTCAGGCCGGAGCATTTTGCCGAGGGCGCGAAATTGCTTGACAAGGCGGCAAAGGCTGCCGTCACCCCGGAAGAAAAAGAGGCCGTCGCCTTCTTCCGTCTGGGGCTGGAACATGCCCGGCTCACCTGGATCGCCGGAGAAGCGCACCTGAAGCGGGTCCTGCACGGTACTCCCGCCAATCAGGCCGATTTTGAAAAAAAGCGGGCGGTCCTGCTGGAGTTCCGGAAGGCACATGAAAGATCCGGTATCTCCAACATGGGCGTCACCACCTCGAAGGAAACTTCCGGTTACCGCTCTTCGCGGCCCCGGAAAAAGTAACTCTCCGTCATCTTTCGTTCCGATTTCCCCTTGAAAAATGTCCGGGGAGTGCTATATTACCCCCCGGACAGCAAACAGAAGGAGGGGGTATGCGGAACGGGACGGCAAAAGAGATCAAGCTTCCCCGGCTGGGCATGGGGACGTGGTGCTTCGGAGGCAGGACGGAACATGACCCCGGCAACGACGACGCGGGGCAGATCGAGGCGCTCCGAAAGGGCATCGAACTCGGGTTCCGGCTCATCGACACGGCGGAGTATTACGCTTCCGGCTACGCGGAAACACTCATCGGCAAAGCCATCGCCGGGTTCGACCGGAAAGAGCTTTTCATCACTTCGAAGGTGTGGAAGACCAACGTTTCCCGCGATGGCGTGTTCCGGGCCGCGGAAGGTACTCTGAAACGCCTCGGCATCGACTGTCTGGATTGCTACCTCTATCACCAGTTCAACCCGGCCGTTCCCCTCGAAGAGACCATGGGGGCGCTGAACGAACTGGTCGCCCAGGGCATGACCCGGACCGTCGGCGTGAGCAACTTTTCCGCTTCCCTCATGGCCCGTGCGGCGGCCTGCTCCGAGGCCCCGCTGCTGCTGAATCAGGTCCACGCCAATCTGGCCGTGCGGGAGGCGCTGGAAAACCTGAGCGGCCCCTGCCGGGAGCAGGGGATCGTCCTGCAGGCGTGGCGGCCCCTCCGGGATCTGGAGCCCGACCCGGTTTGCGAAGAACTCTGCCGGAAACGCGGCATCACCTTCCAGCAGCTCTGTCTCGCCTGGCTCCTCAACCAGCCGAACGTGGCCGTCATCACCGCCATGAAGACGCCCCGCCACCTGAAGGAGACGCTCGATGCGGCGGAGATCCGGCTCACTCCGGAAGAGATGGACCTTCTCGACGGTTATCCCTGCCGCCGCCCCTGCGGCGTGCCCCTTGCGTAGAAAGGAGCCGTTCTCATGTGGATAAAAGGCGACTTGCACGTGCACTCCCACTGCTGCGGCGACGGCTCCCTTTCCGTGGCGGAGATCGTGGAGCGGGCACGGGAATACTGCGACTTTCTGGCTATTTCGGGCCATTGCCGCGTACCTGAGTTCTTCCGGGCCGAACGGCAGTACGCCGAAGTCCTCGAAGCGCGGAAGAAATTCGACATCCCCATCTTCAACACGGGCGAAGTGGAGTTCCCCATCCCGCGCCACGTGATCTTCATCACCACGCCGGAAAACCGGGAGTTCGAACTGCTCCAGGCTCTCGTTCCCCGCTTCTGCCGCCGGAACGGCGTCACGGGCGTCGAGGCCGCGAAGGAGGAGCTCGCCTTTCTGGAAAAGGCGTGGGGCGACAAGGTCTTCATGATCTTCAACCACCCCAACGCTCCCGACGTTGCGGCCGAGGATCTGCTGGCCATCGCGCCTTCGCCTGTCTTCAAGGTGCTGGCCTGCGTGGACCGGGGGGAGCGGCGGGCGCCCCAGACCTGGGATCCGGGGAACGCGTGGGATCGATTGCTGACGAAAGGGTTCCGCATTTCCGCCCGGTGCGGCTCGGACTTTCACCGCCATTACGACGACGGCGGCCGCGACCAGTATCCGGGGGAGTTCGTCCAGGATGTCCTGCAGGTCCGGGAGAACACCTACGACGAGATATTCAAAGCCTACGTCACGGGGAATTTCTACTGCACCGTCGGGGACCTTATCCGGGAGCCCGTCTTCGCGTTCAGCGCACCGGGGGAGATCACCCTTGCCTTCGAAGCCAACGGCGAAATGGAAAAAATCGAAGTGATCTCGGAGAGCGGAAAAATCGTCGCCGCCTTCGACGAGTTCCCGGGTGAGCGTTTTTCGGCGGTTTTCAAGGTGCCGCCGGGGCGCTATTACCGGGTCCGGGGCATGGGGAAAAAGCGTCGGCGCAAGTATGAAGAAGGGGAATTCGAACCCCTCTTTCTGCTCAATCCCCTCTACTGCTGATCGCTCCGGGCCTTCATCCGCTCCGCGCGGGGCGGGATCCGGCTCACGAGGAAACTGCGTTCCCGGCGCTTGCCGCGGGGGGCCTTGTAGGTGTAAGTGATCCGGCGGCTCAGGTCGATGGCGTAACCGGTTTTTTCCTCGAAAGCTTTGGCGAAGGCGGCGAAATTTTCTTCCCGGCTGCCGATGACGAGGGCCCCTTCGGCGTCGATCCGGTCCAGAAATCCCTTGCGCCAGTGTTCGCCGAGTTCCTTGTGGATCTCGCAGAGGCGGGGCGAGCGGCCCGAATAGAGGACCATCATGCAGCCGTACCAGCGGTCGCCCGCCACCAGACGCAGGGGCTTGCCCCCGGATTCCCGCGCCCAGAACTCGAGGGCGGCCCTGGTCACCGCACGGGGATCCGTGTGGGCCCTTGCCCCGGATCTGCAGAGCAGCGGGTAGCCGGTGGCGATGAACCAGGAGATCGCGTAGATCACCCAGAACCAGCAGAGGTTCCGGAAGACTTTTTCGTCGATGCGCCGGGGCCAGAAGGCCACGACCATGATCCCCGTGAAGGAGGCGAGGGAACTGAACCAGAGCATGACGACGGTTTCGCCGCAGAAGGAGGCGGTGAGAAAGAGCACCGCGGGCAATGCGCAGAAGATCAGACTCCACCGGAAGACCCGCCGGTCGGGAACGGCCGCTTCGGACTTTCCCCGGCGGAAAAGGAAGGCCGCGGAAAGGACCAGCACGGCGAGGACTGTGGGGGAGACGGCGGAAATGAACACCAGGATGGGATCGTACCAGGGGCGGCTTTCCTCGATCCGGTGTCCCATGTGGGAAATACAGCAGAAGTCATGGGTGACGAGGTAGTGCAGATGGGGAGAAATGACCAGCAGGAAAAGCCCCAGCGCCAGGTAGGGCCGCCAGGTCTTCAGCTCCTTCCGGTACTCCGGTTCGATGAGCATCACCGCGCCGATGGAAAGAAAGAGCAAGGCGATGGAGTACTTGTTCAGCACCCCGAGTCCGGAAAAGAGCCCCAGCAGAAGGTAGGAGAGGATGTCCTTCCGCTGCATGGCGCGGAAGAAGGCCCAGGCGACGGCGGGCATCAGGGCCATTTCCACGAAGTAGGTGCTGAACTTCATCGGCGAGGGCACGTAGTAGTACATGAAGCACAGCAGGAAAGCCGCCGTCCCCGCCCGGTATTCGTCCCAGAAGAGCCGGGCCAGACGCCAGGTGAAAAGGACTCCGGCCCAGACGCACACCTGTGCCGCCAGATAGAGCCCCCAGTCGGCCCCGCCGGAAAGGCGGTAGAAGAACAGCGCGACCCAGCCCGAAAGAGGCGGATGTTTGACGTTGCCCCACACATCGCCCTGAAGCCCCCAGGTGACGGCCTCCATGACGTCCAGTCCCACCATCTTCTGCAGCAGCGCGTACTGCAGGATCCACGCGACCGAGGCCGTCGACAAGGCTAAAATCAGCACCCGCCGGGGGGCAAGCCAGGAGGCGGCGGTCTTCTCATCCGACGATGTTCCAAAAAACTTCATCGCATCCCATTTCGATAAAAATTGAACCGGTGACGATTTCATAATATAACCCTTTTTCGCTCCCGATGCAAGGGCGAGCTTGCCGGAAAAACGGAAAAAACGCCTCCGGCAGGGGCGAAAATCGAAAAAAGCGGGCAAAAAAACTTCGGGAGCGCCCGCGCCAGCTTGACTTTTCGCCGGGGACGGGTTACATTATCCGCCGTGCAACAACTGGGGCTGTTTATGTCGAAAGTCATCGAAAACAAATTTTTGCGTCTGGAACTGGGAGACGACGGTGCTCTGCTGTCGCTCCGCAGTCTGGTTTCGGGAACGGAGTTCGCTTCTCCCCACGGTCTGTGGCGGCTCGTCTGCAACTGCGGCGACGATCAGGAGGTGGAGCTTTCCGCCGAACGCGCGTCGGTGAGGATTGCCACGCTGCCCCGGAAGTTCAAGATGGAGTTCCGGGACCTGACCAGCCCCCAGGGGAAGAAGCTCGACGTGATCGTCACCGTGCTGGGCCAGCTGGTCAACGACGAACTGCATCTTTCCATCACCATCTTCAACGGCATGGCCAAGGACAACATCGTCCGGGAGTGCCACTTCCCCATCGTCTCCCTGAGCGATGAAGCTGCGAAGATGGCGCTCCACACTCCGGAACAGGGCGGGCGGGTCTGGCCCTGCCTGGCCGATGCGAAGAATTCGTTCCGCAATTACTCCGCCGCCTATCAGGGGCAGGATTTCGTCTATGAGCGCCGCGTCACCCGTTATCCCGGAAGCGGCGCCTCCCTCAACTGTTTCGACCTGAACTCCGGGAGCGAGGGGCTCTATTTCGGCAATCACGACGACAGTTTCCAGGCCACCTGCCACATCATCGAACTGGAAAAGCCCGACAAGATCAACCTCGCCATGGCGAAGTTCCCCTTTCTCGGGGCGGGCAATCAGGTGACGAGCGAACACTTCATCATCTCGGCCCATCAGGGCTCCTGGCACAAGGGGGCCGACAAGTACCGGGCCTGGGCGGAAAATTGGTTCAAGTTCCACCCCGTCCCGGACTCGGTCCGGAACATGAACGGCTGGCAGCGGATCATCATGCGCTCCCAGTACGGGGAAAACGTCTATCCTTTCAG
>JAFSYV010000362.1 GCA_017443585.1 Lentisphaeria bacterium
CCCCGTCCGGCAGTAGCTCCTGGCGTCGTTGAACTGCCACAGCGTCAAGCCGGTGATCTCCGGAGAGGCGGCGACCGCGTCGAAGACCGCTTCCAGATACCCCGCCTGAAACTCCTCGGACCATTGGGCCTTTGCTTCGTCGTGCTGGCCGTAGAGTCCGCAGCAGCCCATTTCGCTGACGATGATCGGCTTGGTTTTTCCGTAAAGGTTCAGGAAGTGGTCCACGACCTTCCGCACTCTGGGGGCGACGGCGGCTTCGGGATCCGTCTCGCAGTCGGCGGTGATCCAGCCCGGATAGGTGTTGAAGGAGACGATGTCCATGTCGGCGCAGGCCCGGTCGTCGAAGATGTGGTTGCAGGCGAAGGTGACCAGCCGCCCGGAATTTTCCGCCCGGATCGTTTCCGCCAGCTTCCGGCAGAGGGCTGCGCCCTCGTCGGTTCCCGAAGCGTTTTCGTTGAGAAAAGCGAATATGATGACCGAAGGATGGTTGAAACTGTTGTGCACCATGAGTCGGGTCTGCTCGACCTGAGTTGCGATGAACTCCGGATCGGACATCTGTTCCGCCGGATTGCCCCAGCCCAGACTTTCCTCCCAGACCAGGATCCCGAGGCGGTCGCACAGGTCGAGAAAGAGTTGCGCCTGCGGATAGTGACTGCCCCGGATGAAGTTGGCCCCGAGGCTCTTCAGATGCAGCAGATCCGCCAGCATCTCCTGTTCCGTGGTGGCCGCTCCGTTCAAGGCCCCCGCTTCGTGCCGGTTGAAGCCCTTGAGGTAGATTTCCTTTCCGTTGAGCAGGATTTTGTTTCCTTCCGCCTTGATCTCCCGGAGCCCGAAGGTTTCCGTCAGGCGGTCGCCCGCGACGGATGCCCGCAGCGTGTGGAGACAGGGGCTTTCCGGCGACCAGAGCTGCAAATCCTGCCGGGTGAGCTCCAAAATCCCGCCGGAAACGGTGAAGGACTTTTCCTCCTCGCCATCGACGGCGAGTTTCGCCTCGAATTTTGCGGGCGTCTCATGCTTGAAAAGGAAAGCAAGTTCGATCCTGCCCGTCCGGAAATCCGTCGTTCTGATCCTGATCCGGTCCAGCGGATTTCCCGTGCGGCTCAGGCGCAGGGAAATGCCGTGATAGAATCCCCCGAAAGCGTAGAAATCGTACCCCGGCCGGAAGATCTTCATCTTTTCCGGATCGAACTCGTTGTCTATGAGGGCGACGAGCCGGTGGGGCCCGGCGGGGAGCCTGCCCGTTTCCAGTTCGAAGGCCGAATAGGGAAGAGCACAGCCGCCGATGAGCCGCCCGTCGAGGTAAAAGCTGCTGCGCAGGCCCATGCCGTCGACCCGCAGAAAACCGTTTTCCCACGCCTCTTCCAGCACGAAGTTCCGGGCGTAGACCGCGCAGCCCCGGCGGCAGTAGTACTTGGGCAGAGTGTCGAAACAGCCGGGGACGCACATGGTTTCCGCGAGGGGGAGCTCCGGCGCATTTTCGATATCTTCCAGCGACTTTCCTGCGAAGAAAGAAAAATCCCAGAGTCCGTTCAGATCGAGAGTCGTCATGGCTTTTTCTCCTCAGAGGTACTTGAATGCGGTGCTCGTGTAGAAGACTTCCCGGATCATGAGGGCCCGCCAGACCTGCACGTTCTGCCGGGTGGTCCCGGTGCCCCCTTCCATGGCCCGTGGTATGTGATAGCCCCAGCGTCCGGCGTCCACCGCTTCGGTGTGGCCGTCTGCGAAGGCGACGCCCGCCTTCTCCCGGTGGCGCATGTGCAGAAGGGTGTTCAGCGAATCCCCGGTGGGGGCCAGCATGGTGGTGCTTTTCCATTTCCCCGCGGCGTCGACGGAGCCGCAGTCTCCCAGCAGATAGAAGCTCGTGTGCTGTTTGATCTTTTCCAGCTTGACGCCGATCCCCTTGTTGTTGCCGGCTCCGGCCTCCTTGAAAACGCTTCCCAGCCGGTACACGGCGGGCGGCTTGGGGCAGACGCCGTAGACGGCCCCGCTTTGAGAGGGACATTCGGCGGTTTTCGGTGTCTTGGAAGTGAGATAGTTGTGGGCCGCGTAGAACTCGCGCCAGTTGAAGTCCCACGTTTTTCCGTTGGGTCCGGCGCCCAGATAGAGGACGACGGCCCCGCCGTTGTCGTTGGCGTAAAAGAGCATGGCCTGGGCGCTCTGGCGGAGGTTGTTCAGGCACTGGCTCTGCTTTGCCGCCTCCCTCGCCTGCTGCAGGGCGGGCAGGAGCATGGCGGCCAGGATCGCGATGATGGCGATCACGACCAGCAGTTCGATGAGGGTGAAGGGGAAGTGCTTGCGGATGACGGAATGGTCTGTCATGTTCTTTGTCTCCTTTATTTACCGGGTCCGTTCCAGACGATTTTGATCAGGTCGCCGCCGGGGAGCGTCTGACGGCAGTCGCCTTGGGGGGCTTTGCCGCCGAGCATCCATTCGGCCAGAATCTGAACCGCCCTTTCGGAATTCGAGGCGCTCGAGCGGAAGAGTGCGTAGGGGATGCCGGCGGGGATCAGGTATTCGAGCTGTTCCTCTTCGGCTATGAAAGGATGGGCGAAACGGAGCGGCGAACGCAGAAGATAGTCCGCCCCGAGGAAGACGATGAGATTTTCCGGATCGGCGGTGACGGATTCCTCCGCGGGCAGGGGCGCGTAGTCGAAGCGGTAGTAGTCCGGCCGGTCGTACCAGGGGAAGAGCACGGGGCGGTTCTCCATTTCCTGATAGAGGTAGGCGCGCCGGGCTCCGACATGTTTCAGGCACTCGCCGATGAAGGCGCAGCGGCCGTCCGGACTGACGCTCACCGCCGGGATCCGGGGGCGGCCCATGATGACGTAGGGGACTCCGGAATCGACCAGGCACGAAACGAAGTTCAAGTTCGCGCCGGGGATGAGGTTGCTGATGACGCCGCCGATGAGGCCCTTGCTTCTGAGGGCGTCGAATTTTTCGATCTGCTCCTCCTCGCTGCGGTAGAAGACCAGCAACGACTCGATCTGATATTTTTCCAGCCCGAAGGTGAGGGCGGCGGCCCGCCGGGCGAAGTAGCCCGAACCCCGGACCCGGTTCGCTTCGGTCATGTTGAACATCAGCGCCGCCACGGGAACGTTCCTCTTGACCATGGAGCGGGCGAAGACGTTGGGCCGGTAGCCCATCTTCCGGGCCGTTTCGAGGATGAGACGCTTCTTTTCCGGAACGCAGGTGATCTTGCCCAGACGGCCGTTGACCACCGCCCAGACCAGCGTCGGCGTCACCCCGCAGGCACGGGCGATATCCTTGAGCGTCGTTCGCGACATGGCGTCCCCTTTTATTCAACGTTGAATAACTTTGGCTCTAATATAGCATGCCGAAAATGAAAAAGCAAGAGGTTTTTCCGGAAAATTTGCGGCGGCGGCGACACGGAGCCCCGGCGGCGGGTCGCGCCGCCGGAGCCGGGCGAACCCGGGATCACTTCGGGAGCTCTTCCAGCTTCACGTCGTCGAACCAGACCGTCCCCGTGGCCTTGAAAAGGCGGAGCCGCAGGTAGGGCGATTTGATGAGCTTCGCCGGGGTCTCGAAGTCGAAACTCTGACGCACCCAGTTGGGGGTGCTCCCGGTGAGGAAGTGGGTCGGATACCAGCGGTTGCCCGCGTCGAAGAGATTCAGGACCACGCCGCCGCCTCTGGTGATGGGCTTCACCTCTTCGAGGCGGACGTAGGCCGAGAGCCGGTATTTCGTGGAGGGCTTCAATTTCGGCAGGTACTGCGTGACCATCATTTCCTGCGCCTTCCCGCCGGGGGCGTTGGCCAGCTTCAGGGAGGGCGGAGCCGTGAAGAAGACCCCCTTGTCCAGAAGCCAGCTCTGGCCGGGTTTGAGCTTCTGGTCCGCATACCAGCCGCCGATGAAACGGCCCTTGGGCTGAATATTGAAGTTCCCGTTCTGGATGATGTCGGGGAGACTTTTCTGCGGCGCGAACCGGCAGAGACCGTAGTTTTCCAGATCGTGGAAGCCCTTGATGAAGGGACTCCAGGTGTAGAGCGTGGCGTGGCCCGTGCTCCTGGCGAGGATCCGGTTCCGCCCGAAATTCACCGGGAACCCGGCTTTGTTCCACGCGGGGAAGACGCTCTTGGGGAAGGAGATGACCGCCCGGTAGCCCTTGGGCGTCCGCGTGACCGACGTGACGGCGCCGGAGTTCCAGCTCCTGTCGCCGGTGGATTTGGAGCCGTGCATGGTCAGTTTCTGGTCGAAGAGGCAGTTCCTGACGTTGAGGATCCACTGATAGTAGACCTTCCGCTCCCCGGTGGGATCGATGAAGAGCTCCACGCCCGAATGCTGCCAGAGGTCGGTGGCGTCCCGTGGCCGGACCGAGGCCACCTGTTCGTCGAAGAGGGGCTCTTCGCAGTCGAAGGTGAAAGTGAAGTTCTTCTCATCCTGCGAAATGGAAACTTTCGTCATGACGGGGGGCTGGGTGAGCTTTTCCCCTTCGCGCCCGAAGACCCGCAGGTAGGCGGGGGAGTCGGGGGAACAGCTGAATTTGCCCGCAGCGTCGGTCCGTTCGATGTATTCCGCCCTCGCCGCGAGGAGCGGCTCCAGCCACTCGCTGCGGAAGAGTTTTACTCTCGCGAGGGAGTCCCTGTCGCCCCGGACCAGTGCTTCCGCCCGGTCGAAGGCGGCTTTCACTTCTCCGATCCGCTTGACGTCGTAGATCTTATGCCATAGATCGTAGTCCGAAGGCGGCACCACGGCGGGCCCCAGATCGGTGTCCACCTGACGGCCGATGATCTCCTTGAGCCAGATCTTTTCGAAGAGGTCGAAGAGTTTCCCCATTTCGCCCGCGGCCTTGCCGAACATGAGCTTGTGGTGTTCGGCGATGAGGGCGTCGGCGTCGGCTTTGTTGTTCCACGCCAGTTTCCCGTAGACGTAGTACAACAGATAGTTATTGATCCAGCGGTCGGTCTCGCTTTCGAAATAGGCCCCCGTGATGTAGGGGGTGACCTGCTTCAAGTACGGCGCCACGCAGCGGGGCGTGGGCGAAGGAACGCCGGAGAAAGCGGTGCCGCCCATCTTGCAGAGGTAGTTCCACAGCCACACCCTGAAGTTGAGTTTCTTCGTCCACGCGGCGATCTCGGCCAGATCCTTGGCCTGTCCGGCGGGATTGTACTGTCCCCAGGGGCCCCGTTCCGCCACCATGACCAGCAGATTGGAGGGCAGGTCGATCTTGGGCACGTCCCGGTAGGGGCGGTAGGCCATCATGGTCACGAAGCCCGGCACTTTTTCCTGCTGGAGTCTCCGGGCGGTCTGCACGGTCACGCCCCACATGAATTCCGTGGCGTAGTTGGCGCCCGTGCCGTACTTCGGGGTGCAGAGTTTGCAGCAGCAGCGGTAGTAGGAGTCCTGCGGCATGATGTCGGCGAAGCCCTTCTGGAATCCCGAGGGATCCCAGTTCGGCTTGCCCGTGCGGTAGAGGACGCCGCGCTTGGTCGGGGGTTCCCCCAGCAGGAAACTTTTCACGTCCTGATAGATCTCTTCCTGAATGCCGGAGGAGTAGCAGAGGGAGCCGGGATGGGGCAGGGAGGGGCTGTTGTGCCGTCGGCCGTTGGTCATCAGCGCGAAGTATTTCGGGTGGCTTTTGCCGAAGCGGAGCAGATAGCCCAGTCGGGAAAGACCGTGACAACAGGGCACGTACTGCGTTTCCATCCGGGTCCGGAGCTGGGCAAGGTTTTTCTCGGGCCACGCCCGGTCCGAAGCAGGCTTGCCCGGCCACTTGCCTTCATAGAAGGAGGCCCGGCGGACGGTGAAGTCGGGATAGTCGAAGATCCGGGCCGCGGGCAGGACGAGGCTGCTTTTCCGGGGCACGATGGTCCCCAGCTCGCCGGGAAAATAGAAGCGGACGCCCGCGAAACGCTCCAGAAAGTCGTAGACGCCGAAAAGGGTCCCCCGTTCGTAGAGCTGGCCCCAGATGCCCCCGGAAAGGTTCTTTTCCGGATCGGCCCTGGGGTCGTCGATCCCGGCGATGAAGGCGCCTTGCGGGGTGATTTTCACGGTGAAGGAATCCCGGTGGTGTCCCGCGGGGGTGATGCCGGCTTGGGCCGCCTGTTTGCCGAAGCCGAGGAAGATGTTGTATTTGCCCTTCCGAGGCGCGGTTTCGACCGTGATGCTCCCGTTGAGGACTTTGTTGAGGGTCGTCGCCAGCTCCTTCGCCGCGAAGCGGACCGTTTTGGGCGCGTCGGGGGCGATGACCACCGCCGCGGTGTTCCCCCGGATCTCCGCGGCCTTGCCGCCGATCTCGCACACCTTGGGGAGTCGTTTGGGCATATGGGGCGGATCGGGGATGGCGGCGGACCCGGCCAGCAGGGCAAGACAACAGACGGCGCTCGAAAGCAGTTTCTTCATGGCGTTCACTCCTTATGGATCAGATTCGAAATTTTGGAAAGACCTCTTTAATTTAGCACGGGGATCCCCCTTTGTCAAGTTCGGAAAGTTCCCGATTGCCGAAATAAACGGGCTTTCCCGTCCTTTGGCGCCCCGGAAAACGGGAAATGATTTGAAAAAAAGGCCCCGAGGCTGTATATTAAGGGGAAGTGTTTTTCAAACCAAGGAGGTATTTTACCATGCGAAAAGTTCTGATCCCGACGAAACTCGACAAATTTGCGGCCGACTGGCTCACCGAGCGCAGCTACGAGTGCATCCTCGATGCGTCTACGCCCATAGCGGACCTCTTCAAGGCCAATCCCGATGCCGAGGTCGTGATCGTCCGCAGCGAGAAGATCACCCCCGAGCTCATCGATCTGCTCCCCGAACTGAAGCTCATCGTCCGGGCCGGAGCCGGTTTCAACACCATCGACATCAAATACGCCCGCAAGCGCAACGTGGACGTGATGAACACCCCCGGCGCCAACTCCAACGCCGTGGCCGAAGAGGTCATCGCCCTCATGCTGGCTTCCGCCCGGCACGTGGTCGCCGCGGACAAATCCACCCGCGCGGGGCTCTGGGAAAAGAGCAAGCTCATGGGCCACGAGATCACCGGCAAGACCGTGGGCATCCTGGGGTTGGGCCACATCGGCCAGCTGCTGGTGAAGCGCCTTTCCGGTTTCGAAGTCAAGGTTCTGGGCTACGACCCCATGATCTCCCCGGCTCTGGCCGAGAAGCTGGGCGTGGAGCTCTGCAGCGTCGAGCGCATCTTCGCCGAATCCGACTTCGTGTCGCTCCACATCCCCGAAAACGACGAGACCCGCGGCATGATCAACCGCAAGCTCTTCGAGCTGATGAAGCCCGGCGCCACCTTGATCAACTGCGCCCGCGCCGGGATCATCAACGAAGAGGATCTCCGGGCGGTGAAGGCCGAACGCAAGATCTCCTATCTGAACGACGTCTATCCCAAGGACGAAACCGGTGAAAAGAGCATCGCCGACGTGGCCGACCTGATGATGCCCCACCTGGGCGCCAACACCTACGAGGCCAACTTCAACGCCGCCCGCAAGGCGGCGGAACAGATCGTCGATTACTTCGAGAAGGGCATCACCACCGCCGTGGTCAACAAGGCCCTGCCCGACGGCCTGGACGCCAAGTATCAGCACCTGGCCTTCGTGCTGGCCTCCCTGACCCGTGCCTGGCTGGGCGCAGAAAAGAATCCGAGCAAGGTGGAAACCAGCTTCTACGGCACGCTGGGCCAGTTCGCCAACTGGATGATCCCCCCCATCGCGGCGGCCATCGGCGGCGACTTCGCCATCGACCGTTCGCCCAGGGATGCGGAACAGTTCCTTTCCGAGGCCGGCGTGGAGCTGGTCAACCGTCAGGTGGACAACCGGAAGAACTACGGCGAATCCATGAGCATCGACCTCTTCGCCGGCAACGCCCCCATCTACAAGGGCGGCTGCCGCGGGACCATCATCGAGAACCGGCTGATGATCTCCCGGCTCAACGACTTCGACGGACTTTACCTGAACCCCGTGGGTTACCACCTCTTCGTGGAATATGACGACGCCCCCGGCATCATCGGCTCCATCGCCGGGATCCTGGGCGAAAAGAACATCAACATCATCGACATCCGGGCCCCTCAGGATCCCCGGACGGGCCGTTCGCTGTGCGTCATCACCACCAATGTGGCGGTGCCCGAGGTGCTGGTCGACAAGATCCGCGAAACGGTCAAGGCGGCGCGGGCCTTCGGTTTTTCCTATCTCGTGTGACGGCCGGGAGTTCCGGCCTCTCTTTGTGAAAGCGGAAAGGAGTATCCCTTGAATCAGCGGAAAACAGCAGTCCGGCACTCTGTGAACCGGCGCGGTGCGCTGGCGCTGCTCCGGCTCAACCTGGCTCCCGTCATGGGCCGGAGGAACGCCGCCTACGACGCGGCGGCCTCGGCCATCGCCGCCGGGCTCACCCCTGCCAACGCGCCCGAACTGCTCAAGATCGTCTCGGGCGCCGAGCGCGATTCGGCGGAGCTGTCGAGCATGCTGAGCAGTCCCGCCACCATCGACCGGGAACGGACCATGCTGGGACATATCCGCCGCGTCCGCTGTCTGCTGGAGCTCCTGGAGTGCTGGAGCCATGCCGGGGAGCAGCCGGGATCCGCCGAAAGCTCCGGGGCCGGGTGGGATCCCGCCATGGAGCCCGTGGTCCGGAAGATTTCCGATCTGCTTTCCTGCGCCGGTCCCGATATCACCCGGTACCGCTCTTACGCCACCAAGAGTTCCAGCGCCTCCCACGCCGAACATTACCGCAAGTCCTACGCGTTTTATCTTGATATCTACAAAGGCCGCCTGTCGGCTCCAAAAACAGGGAAATGTGAACAATGAACTACCGGATAGAGATCTCCCCTCTGCCCGCCGTGCGCGACGCCCGCGGCGCAGGGGTCCGCCACTCCGTCGAAGCCCGGTTCGGCATCAAGCTGGACGATTTGCTCACCCGTGACGTCTACACCGTCTGCTCCCCCCGGATCACCGAGGAGGAAGCGTGTGCCCTCGCCCGCTGCGTCAGCAATCCCGTTCTCCACGGGTTCCGGGTCAACGGCAAGCCTTCCGAAAACTTCAGCGCGCTCCCCGCGCCCGACGCCCTCATCGCCGTGGGCTTCAAGCCCGGCGTCACGGACAACGTGGGGCGGACCCTTGCCGCCGCCGCTTCCGACGTGCTGGGGCGCAAGGTGGAGCCCGACGAGTACTTTTTCAGCTCCACGGAGTACCTGCTCTACGGTGCCGTCAGCCGCGACGAGGCCGCCCGCATCGGGAAGAAACTCCTGGCCAACGAACTCATCCAGAGCGTCACCGTGCTCTGCGGCGCGGAGTGCGCCGAAGTGCCCCTGCATCTCCCCTTGGTCAAAGGCGGTTCCGAGATCCGGGTCAATGAGTACGACCTCGAGGTCAGCGATGCCGAACTCGAGGAGATCAGCCGCAAGGGGACTCTTGCCTTGTCGCTGGAAGAGATGAAGTCCATCCAGAACTATTTCCGTTCGGAAAAGCGCCGTCCCACCGACGTGGAGCTGGAGGTCCTCGCCCAGACCTGGAGCGAACACTGCAAGCACAAGATCTTCAGCGCCGACATCGACTATACCGAACGGATCCCCGGTCAGCCCGAGAAGCACGAGGAGATCCGCTCCTGCTACAAGAGCTACATCCAGAAGGCCACGAAGGAGATCGGCGAAAAGGTGGACTTTCTCGTTTCGGTCTTCAAGGACAACGCGGGCGTCATCGACTTCGACGACAAGTGCGACCTGGCCTACAAGGTGGAGACCCACAACAGTCCCTCCGCCCTCGACCCCTACGGCGGCGCCATGACCGGCATCGTGGGCGTCAACCGGGACCCCATGGGCACCGGACAGGGGGCCGAACTGCTCTTCAACGTCTGGGGCTACTGCCTGGGCTCCCCCTTCAGCGCCGATGAACTCATCCCCGAAGGGCTGCTCCATCCCCGCCGGCTCCGGGACGGCGTCCACAAGGGCGTCATCGACGGAGGCAACCAGAGCGGGATCCCCTACGTCAACGGCTGGGAGTTCTTCGACGACCGCTACATCGGCAAGCCCCTGGTCTTCTGCGGGACCGCGGGGAAGCTGCCCAAGATGATCAACGGCGTCCCCGGCGCCTCCAAGACCATCAAGCCCGGCGACCTGATCGTCATGGGCGGCGGCCGCATCGGCAAGGACGGGATCCACGGAGCCACCTTCTCGAGCGAAGAGCTCCACAAGGACAGTCCCGTGCAGGCGGTCCAGATCGGCGACCCCATCACTCAGAAGAAACTTTCGGACTTCATCCTCGAAGCCCGCGAGCGGGGACTTTACCGCTTCATCACCGACAACGGCGCGGGCGGCCTTTCCTCCAGCGTGGGCGAAATGGCCGAAGAGTGCGGCGGCTGCCGTCTGGATCTGGCCAAAGCTCCCCTCAAGTACTCCGGGCTCCAGCCCTGGGAGATCCTCGTTTCCGAGGCTCAGGAGCGCATGAGTTTCGCCGTTCCGCCGGAAAAGATCGCCGAGTTCCAGCGCCTCGCCGCGGAACGGGACGTTGAAGTCACCGTGCTGGGCGAATTCACCGACAGCGGCTTTTTCCACATCCTCTACGGCGACCGGACCGTGGCGAAGCTTTCCATCGAATTCATGCACAAGGGGCTCCCCAAGCTCAAGCTCAAGGCCGTGTGGGTCCCCCCCGAACACGAAGACCCCGACCTCAAGGGCCGGGACGCGGGGCGGGATCTCGTCGCCCTCATGGGCGCGCTGAACATCTGTTCCGACGAATACAAGGCCCGGCAGTACGACCACGAGGTCAAGGGCCTGAGCGTATTGAAGCCCTTCACCGGCAAGGAACGGGACGTGCAGTCCGACGCCACCGTCTCCATGATCGAACCCATGAGCAAGGCGGGCGTGGTGCTCTCTTCGGGCATCCTGCCCCGGCAGAGCGACGTGGACACCTATGACATGGCCGCCAGCTGCATCGACCTGGCCATCCGCCGGATCATCGCCGTGGGCGGCCACCCCGGCAAGATCGCCGTGCTGGACAACTTCTGCTGGCCCGATCCGGTCAAGAGCGCCAAGACCCCCGACGGGGAGTACAAACTCGCCCAGCTGGTCCGGGCCAACAAGGCCATCTACGACTGCACCAGAGCTTTCCTGACGCCCTGCATTTCGGGCAAGGACTCCATGAAGAACGACAGCACCAGAGGCGGACGCAAGATCTCCATCCCGCCCACGCTGCTCATCAGCGCCATCGCCAAGATCGACGATGTGAGCAGGTGTGTTTCCCTCGACGCCAAGTGTCCCGGCGATCTGGTCTACTGCATCGGGGCCACCGCGCCGGAGCTGGGCGGCAGCGAATACGCCGCCATGCTGGGGGCCGTGGGGCGCCGGGCGCCGAAACTGGATCCCGAACAGGCGAAGAAGATCTACGCCAAAGTGGCCGAAGCCACGGGCGCTCACCTGATAAATTCGCTCACCACGCCCGCTTTGGGCGGACTGGGCGTCGCCTTCGCCAAGACCGCCATCGGCGGACGGCTGGGGCTGCGGATCGCCCTCGACAAGATCCCCGTCAAGGAGAAATGCTCCGAGCTCGAAGTGCTCTTTTCGGAGTCCAACAGCCGCTTCGTGGCTACCGTGGCCCCCGACAAGCGGGAAGCTTTCGAAAAGATCATGGCGGGCATCCCCTGCGCCTGCGTGGGCGCCGTCACCGCCGGGGCGGAGATCGAGTTCACGGGCCGGGAGATCGATACCCGTGTTCCCCTGGCCGAACTCATCCGCAGCTACAAGGCGACTCTTGACCGGGTCTGAAAAAAAGCGAAAAACTGCTTTTTCGTTGAAAATAACCGGGCGCTTCTTCCGTATAAAGAGGAGAGACGGAAGAAGTGTCACAACCAACCAGAGAGGGAAAGACTATGGAGAACGAAGAGGAGCGTAACCCAGAAGTCGAGGCCCTGATCGAGAGCAATCTGCGTCTTGTCCTCAAGATCGCCAACGATTTTCTCGGTCGCGGCCTGCCGTGGGAAGACCTGGTGTCGGAGGGCAACCGGGGGCTGGTCACCGCCGCCCGGCGCTACGACCCCAGCAAGGGCGCCAGGTTCAGCACCTACAGCGCCTGCTGGATCAAGCAGGCCATCCACCTGGCCATCGCCGAACAGGGGCAGACCGTCCGGGTGCCCATGGGGACCCAGATCAACGCCCGCAAGATCCGCAAGGCGGTCCGGGAGCTGACCGCCCGGCTCCGCCGGGAGCCCACCGACGAGGAGGTCGCCGTCGAGGCCATGGTCCCCCTGGTCACGGTGAAGCGGCTCCGGGGGACGCGGCAGGTGGATATGACGTCGCTCAACACCCCCGTGGACGCCGAAACGGCCGAGGGGATGGAGCGCATCGAAACGGTCCCCGACGAGACCTTCCCCGCCCCGGACGAGGAAATGATCCGGGTCGAGGATGTGGAACAGCTGCTGAAGCTGCTCGACACCCTTTCCGAACGGGAACGCAAGGTGATCTGCCTGCGTTTCGGCATCGGCGGGGAGCCCGTCCGGACCCTGGACCAGGTGGGCAGAGAACTGGGCTGCACCAACGAGCGGGTCCGCCAGATCCAGAACATCGCCTTGAAAAAGCTCCACAACCGGATGGTGAGAATGAAATGATCTATGCGCCCGACGCCCTGATCCTCGCCCCGCTGTCGGGGTTTTCCGACGCTCCCTACCGCCGGAGCGCCCGGAGCTGCGGGTGTCGTTATGCCTTCACCGAAATGGTGGATGCCGCCAGTCTGGTCTTCGCCTTCGACCGCTCGAAGGAACTGCTGTTCCGGGGGCCGGAGGAGACCTTTCTCGGGGTCCAGCTGCTGGGCGGCCGCTGCGACCGGCTCCGCGAGGCGGTGGAGCGCCTGAACGATTTCGATTTCGATGTCCTCGACTTCAATCTGGGGTGCCCCGTGCCCAAGGTGGCGAAAAAGTGCGCCGGAGCCGAACTGGGGCTCCACCCCGAAGAGGCGGCGCGCTGTTTCGAAACCGTGGCCCGGTACAGCCGCTTCCCCGTCAGCGCCAAGCTCAGGATCCTCGACGAGGAGGACCCGGAGCCTACGCTCCGCCTCTGCCGTCTGCTGGTGGAAAACGGGGCCCGTGCCCTCACGGTCCACGGGCGGGTGAAGCAGGCCTTCTATTCGGGGCCCGTGCATTTCGAGATCATCCGGGCGGTCCGCGAAGCGTTTCCCGAGATCGAAGTGGTCGCCAACGGCGGCGTCCGCTCCCGGAGTTCCTACGACGAGATCAGACGGCGCACCGGCTGTTCCCGGGTCATGGTGGCCACGGGGGCCATGGGGAATCCCTGGATCTTCCGGGAACTGGCCGACCCCGCGGAAAGCGGGGGGCCTTCCGCGGGGGAATGGCGGCGCGTCATCGAAGAACAGAGCGCGGGCATGATCGCCCTTTACGGCGAGGCGAACGCCTGCCGCCGCGCCCGGAAGATTTTTCACGACTACCTGAAGGGCCGGGGATTTCCCGGTCAACTGCGGGCGGTCGCTTCCCAGACATCCTCAGCCGCCGATCTGGCCGCCTGGCTGGATACGGCCGTCAACAGCGGAGTTTTTGCCCGATGAACAAAAATGAGCGTGTGCGCAGACTGTCATGGGCCCTGCTGCTTCTGGCCCTGCCGCTTTTTTCCTATCCTCTGGCCTGGGAGCTGGTCCTGGGCCGGAGCGTTCCGGAACTGGACCTGCTCCACCCCGTGACGCCGGCGGTGATCGCCCTGGCGGCTCTGGGGGCCGCCGTCGCCGAACCCCGGCGGATCCTGAAAGCGTGGCGGAGCTCTCTGCTGCTGAGGACATTTTTCGTTTCCGGACTGCTCTGCGCTGCTGCCGCGGCCTTTCAGCAGCTCCTTTACGGCGGGAGCTGGGAAAACTTCTTTTACGCCCTCTTCGCCATCACCCTGCCCTGGGCGGGGGTGGCCCTCGCGCCGGAACTCAAACGGATCCTCCCCTGGTGGTGCAGTGCCCTTTTCGTGCTTCTGCTGCTGACCACGGTCCGCACCCCCATGTGCATCGGCTTCGTCGGCAACTGGAACTGGAATTTTACTCTCCTGGCCCTCACCCTGGCCGGACTGGTGGTGCTGGTCTTCCGCTCCCGCTGGCGGCTGGCGGCGGCGGGGGCGGCCGTCACCTTGGGGGTGGTGGCGGTCTTCATCTGCTTCCCCGAATTCGCTCCCCGCGGGACCCTGGCGGGGGTCATCGGCGCCGCCGTTTCCCTCGCGCTGATCTTGCTTTTCAAACGGCGGGAACGGTGGCGCTACGCCTTGCTGGCGGCGTTGGCTTCGGGCGCTCTTTTCATTTCCGCCGTCAACACCTCCCAGAGTTCCGCCCTGGGGAGCTCGCGGGTCCAGCTGTGGCGCGGCGGCCTCGAGTTCGCCCTCGCCCATACGGTGGTCGGGGTGGGGCCGGCGAGGTTCGAAAGCCGCATCCCCCCCTACCTGCCCCCGGAGTATTTCCTCTCGGACTTTCCCGCCGTCCGCCATCCCCATCCGCATAACGAACTCCTCTATCTGTGGGCCGGGTTCGGCCTGGCGGGGATCTTCTATTTTCTCATGTGCATCGCCGTTTCCGTCCGGCAGATCAGTTCCCGCGATCCCGTGGGGCTCTGGATCATGTGGAGTTTCCTCCTGCTCCTCATTCACGGCATGTTCGACGTCCATCTGGCCACGCCCCTCGCCGGGACCCTCTGTTTCCTGATGCTGGGGACCATCTGCGGCGGCGGATTTTCCGGTCCTCCCTGCCGCATCGTCCTTTCCCGGCGTTACGCCGCGGCGCTGGTCCTGCTGACCGGGGCCCTGATCCTAGCCGGACTGCACTACCGCGCGGGCGACGCGCTGCGGGAGGGCCGTCTGGCTCAGGGACGGAACGACAAGGCCGCCGCGCTGCAGTTCTTCCGCCGCTCCGTGGAGATCTGGCCCACCGCCCCTGCGCTGTACATGGCGGGGCAGGTGGAGTTTTTCGACTTCTGCCGCCCGGACAACGCCCTTTTCTGGTGGTCCCGGATCCACGATGAACTGCGGATGCCCTCCTTCCTCCATCTGAACCGGCTCATGGGCCACGCCTGCGATGTGACGGGACGCTATCCCCTCGCGTTCCACTACTACGAAAAGGAGTCGCGGGACTTCCCCTTCAGCGCCATCAACGCCGGGCTGAAACTGGGCCTGCTCCAGAAGATCAAGGCTCCTCCGGAGCAGATCCGCGAGGCCGCCGCCGTCTTCGACCGCTGCATGCAGATGCGCAATCTCACCCCCGCCGACTTCCCCAAGCTCCTCCGGGATCCCCGGTTGGACGACGGCTCTCTGGTGAACCCGAAATGACTCCCTTCGACGTCTGGTGCCGCGCACTCTTTTCCCCCTGGTGGGGGGCGCTGGCGGTTTCCGCTCTCGTCCTGACGGCCTTCTACGGCTGCGGGAGGCTTCTGCTGTCGAAGACTTTTCCGGAAGACCGGCTGGGGGCTTTCGCCCTCGGCTGTGCGCTCCTCATGACGATGCTCGGCGTGATGCCGCTTCGTCCGTGGGGCCTTCTCCTTCTGCCCGTTCCCTTTGCGTTGTGGGGGCTGTGGCTCCTGGGCCGGGAGGCCCTTTCCCTGCGCGGGGAGTATGCCGCGTTCCTTCTGCTCTTCCTCGCGGGAGCGGGATCGAGTTTCACGCTGCCCTGCTCCTGGGACGAGCAGACCTACCAGCTGGCCGTGCCCCTGCGGATATTGCTGGAGTCCTCCTCCGGGCCTTTCCCGGACAATCCTTACTCCTATTACCCGGCGCTGACGGGAGGATTCTTCACCCGCCTCATCCGCCTGGGGGGACTGCAGACGCCCCGGATCGTGGTGAGCCTCATCACCCCGGTGCTGGTCCTCTCGGTGTGGACGATGCTCCGGCGGTCCGCGGGTGTCCTCCCCGCCTGGCTGGGGGCGGCGGCCTTTCTCCTGTCTCCCCTGACCCTGGCCCTGAACCGGGGGACCTACGTGGAAAACTTCATCGCCCTCTTCACCCTGGCCGGGATCGCCGCCGCCCTGCGGCTCCGGGGAAAGGGGCTCGTGGGCGCCCTCGTCTGCGGCATCCTCGCCGGGGCCGCCGTGGCGGTGAAACCCACGGGAGCCGTGGGGGCGCTGGCCGTCGCCTGCGTCTTCGCCTGGTCCTCGTGGGGCGAATGGAAGAAATGGCTCGTTTTCGCGTTTTCCAGCTTCCTTTTCTGCTTCTTCTGGTATCTGCGGACCTTTTTGCTCACGGGCAGTTTCTTCTACCCCTACGCCCTCTTCCCCGTTCCGGGGAGCGTGGAGCATTTCCATTATCTCCTGGGGAGCGCCCGGTACGGCCTCGAAGGGGCTCCGGGGCTGCTGCTGAACTGGCTCTTCGTCGGGTTTTACGGAAAACTCTTCGACGGCATCGTCACGGGAGCGCAGTTCCCCTTCCTTCTCGTGTGCGCGGCGGCCGCCTGGTACTTCGGGATGAAAGAAGCGCCGGAAAAGCGCCGGAAGCTCCTTTTCTGCGCGTTGGCGGTGCTTCTGCCCGGCGCGCTGTGGTCGCTGTGCTTCCCTCAGAGCAGGTTCGTCATGCCCCTCCTCGCCCCCGTCGCCGCGGCGGGGGGCATCGCCCTCTCCCGGCTGCCCGGCAAAAGGTTCTGGTACGCGGGGACGGCTCTGCTGCTGGTCGGCGCGGCGTTTTTCCAGTCCTTCCCCCACCTGAAGCACTACTACGTCTGCTGGCGTCTCGCGGGGAAGGTGCACGACTCTCCCGGCCGGGCCCTGGCCTTTCTCACCCGCGACCCCGGCTATTTTCAGGCCATGGAGCGCCTGGCGGCCCTGACGCCGGAACATGCGAAGGTCCTGCTGCTCCTCGAGCGCCGGGGGCTCTACTGTCCCCGCTCCTGCCGTCTGGCGGTCCCCCGTTTCGAACCGACGCTCACGCCCGTTCCGGAAAATGCGGAAAAGCTGTTTGAAAAACTCCGGGCGTTTGATTATATTGTGGTGGGAAGCACGACGCAGGATGTGGATCTGCAAAGCGCCAACGAGGAGGAGTGCAAACAGCTCCTCCTGCAGCTGGAGGAACTTTCGAATCGGGGGCAGCTGCAGGCTCTGCCCGGCCCCGGCTACAGGATATTGAAAGTCATCAGGGAGAAGTAAAAAATGAAACGTCCGAGTTTGTTTCTGTTCGCGGGGCTTCTGCCCCTGTTCGCCGCCGGAGCGGAAATCCCGGCCCCCGTCACCGACGTCATGATCTTCCGGAACGGGGACGCGGTGGTCCGGCATCAGGCCGACCCCAGGGGGGAAGGCACCTTCACCGTCCGGGGCAATTTCGCCCCCGTCGAGGGGACGCTGTGGGCTTCGCCCAATGTGTACCAGATCCGCAAGGTCCTGAGCAAGATCGAGAAGAAAAAGCCCGTCTCCCTGAACGACATCACGGGGACCTACAAGGGGCAGTTCGTCACGCTTCACCTGACCGATGAATTGGGCAAGGCGAGCAGCAAGGTGAGCGGCACCGTCCTGGACCTTTACACTCCGAAGCGGAAAGAGCTGGAAACGGCCAACGTCGCCTTCGTCTGGGACCAGATCGTCGCCATCAAATGCTCCGACGGCAAGGTCCTCGCCGTGAACCGGCACCGGATCACGGGGGTGGAGAGCGCTTCCTTGAAGATCGGCGAACGCACCGTCAAGGAGGAGCGGCAGGCGTGGGAGTTCACCATGGCGCCGAAAAAGGGCGGCAAGGCCGTCTTCGACTACATCAGCAGGAGTCTGAGCTGGGTCCCCGCCCTGAAGATGACCTTGCTCCCCGGAAAGAAGATGCTCCTGGATTTCGCCGCCGCCGTCTCCAATTCCGGGGATGATTTGGAAAATGTCCGCTGCATTTTGTGGGCTGGTTCCCCCAATCTGGTCAACGCGGGGCGCGTCAGCTTCATGAGCATTTCCAAACCGACCCCGGTCCAGCCCTTCCGGCCCATGTACCTGAGAAACGACGTCGCCATGAAGAGCGCGAGATATGCCGAAGCCGCTTACGCATCGGACGGCGCCTATGTTCCTTCCGCTCCCGGACTGAGCGGCAACATGGCTCCCTTCGATCTCGGGCACTTGACCCTCAGGAAGGGGGAGGCCCTGACCCGGCAGCTGGGGAGCGCCTCCGGTT
Organism: Lentisphaeria bacterium; assembly: GCA_017443585.1. Lineage (GTDB taxonomy): Bacteria > Verrucomicrobiota > Lentisphaeria > Victivallales > Victivallaceae > UBA1784. Next base: position 18,044 of record JAFSYV010000362.1, read on the forward strand.
CGTACGAGAATCTGGTCCGCTGGCGCATCGGCGCCCGGCACACCGACTCCGGCACCCGGGTGTGGCGCAACAACACGGACTACAACAACAAGCTCTGGGAGTGCCTGAGTTTCGCCAACCCCTTCAAGTATCCAATGCCCGACTGCGCCGTGGAGGTGGCCGACGGCTCCCGTGTACTGGCTCAGGTCAAGGGCGAATGGGTCAATCCCGGCGAAAAGGCCGTGCTCGAAGTGGCCCGGTGTCAGGATGTTCGGGGCACCATCGTGGAGCGGGAAGTGCCCAGCTCCATCAAGAACCGGGGGCAGGGGCTCTTCCAGCAGATCACGCCCGCCAACGGGAGACAGCCCGCGGGCGGCCAGATCAACGGCTTCTGGTTCCGGGTCACCGACGTGGCCGGGACCCTGAAGCTGAAAAATTACCGGAAGGCCCCGGTGAAGCTGGTCATCGAACTGGATTACTTCGGGGAATTCGTTTCCGCTTCCGGCGAGCCGGAAGAGAAGCTCCTCAACCACGTGGGGACCCTCAACCCCAGGAACCAGCTGCGCTGGGAGCTGGAGATGAAGCCGGGGGAAAGCCGGGAATTCACCTACCGTTACAATGTGATCATCAGCCGCTGAAAGGGGGCTTCCGTGCTTGAAAAAGAGAGCTTCCCGGTGTATATTCTAACCATGCCGATCCAAAACCCAAAATAAGGAGCAAAGTAGAATCATGGCAGAAAAGATCAAAGTCGGTATTCTGGGACTGGGGCGTGCCGGAAGAGGGATGCACATGTCCGAAATGGGCCGTTATCCGGAGAAATTCGAGATCGTCGCCGGATGCGACATCGATCCCGACCAGATCGAGACCGCCAAAAAGGTCACTCCCAACGCCCGCTACTACACCGACATGAAGCAGCTTTTCGCCGATCCCGAGGTGGAATTGGTCACCGTCGCCACCCGCTCACTCGACCACGTGAACCATGCCCTCATGGCCTTCGAGGCGGGGAAGAAGGTCCTCTGCGAGAAGCCGGTGACCTCCTCCGTCGCCGAATTCGACCGTCTCTGGGCGGCGGAAAAGAGCCGTCCCGGCTCCATCTTCATCCGCCACAACCGCCGCTTCGAAGCCGCCTTCACCCAGATCCGGGACATCATCGCTTCCGGCAAGCTGGGCTGGGTCTATGAGATCAAGCTGGCCCGCAACAGCTTCCAGTGGCGCGCCGACTGGCAGACCTTCAAGGAGTTCGGCGGCGGCCAGCTGCTGAACTGGGGCCCCCATATCATCGACCACTCCCTGCGCTTCCTCGAATCCCCGGTGAAGTCCGTCTGGAGCAACCTGAAGCTGGTGGCCGCCCGCGCCGACGCCGAAGACCACATCAAGATCGTCTTCGAAGGCGAGAACGGCCGTATCGTGGATATGGAAATTTCCGGCGGCGTCGCCCTCGACGACCCGGTGTACGTGATCCACGGCACCCGCGGCTCCCTCGTCAGCTATGACGAACAGCGGCTGAAGCTGAAATACATGAATCCCGCCGTGCCCATCCCCGATTTCAAGTCGGATCCGGGCAATCCCAAGGGCTACGGCGCTCCCGCCAAGCCCGCCTGGGTAGAGGACGATCTTCAGGTGGCTCCCGCCAACGGCAACGACACCTACGTGATCTGGCGTGAACTCTACGCCGCGATCCGCGAAGGCAAGCCCTTCCCCATCAAGTTCGAAGAGGCCCGCGAAGTGGTCCGGGTCACGGAGCTGGTGCGTCAGGGCGCCATCGACAACGTCCGGGACCGGAAGTTCTGAAGAACGCTCATTCATTTCAAATCAAGGAAGACATCATCATGCAAGCTCCCGACACCCAACTGGCCGTGACTCTCTACAATCTGCGCGACTTCTGCAAGACCGAAAGCGACCTGGACCGCACCCTGGACAAGGTCTGCGCCATCGGTTATCAGGCGGTGCAGGTTTCCGGTGTGGCCCTCGATCCCAAGGTCATCAAGAAACAGCTGGACAAGCACAACCTCTTCTGCTGCGCCACCCACGAAGGACTGGGCGTCCTCACCGGCGATCTGGCCCCCCTCATCGACAAGATGCAGTGCCTCGAATGCGACTTCACCGCTCTCGGCTGCCCGCCCCAGACCTACATCAACAGCTACGCCATGACCTGCGAGCTCATCGACATCATGAGGAAGGCCGGGGGCGAACTGATGAAGCACGGGATCAGGCTCGGCTATCACAACCACGCCAACGAATTCCGGAAGCACCCCGAGACCGGGAAGACCATGCTGCAGACTTTCTACGAGCGCACCGCCCCCGGCGACGGGCTCCCCGCGGTCTTCGCCGAGATCGACGTGCACTGGGTCACCCGCGGCGGCGGCAGTCCCGTCCGCTGGATCTGGAACGTGAACGGCCGCATGCCCGTGGTCCACTTCAAGGATCTGGCCTTCTTCGAGGGCGAACCCCGGATCTGCGAAGTGGGCGAAGGCAACCTCGACTGGCCCGCCATCATCGACGCCTGCCGCGAAACCAACGTCCGCTGGTACTCCGTGGAGCAGGACACCGAGTGGCCCAACCGGGACATCTTCGAATCCATCAAAATTTCCTACAACAATCTCCGCGCCATGGGCGTGCGCTGACGGCGCCCCGAGCCCGGAAAGGTCCCGCCCATGATCGACTACGGCGAGGAAAAACAGACCTTCGGCGCGCCGAAGATAGATGTGGGGCCCGTCGCCCAGCTGCTGACGGCCCTCTATCTCGGCGGGGCCGTCGCGGCCTTTTTCGCGCCGCAGACGGTCTGTGACGCCCTCGCCCAGGTCAACGCCGAACTGCCCCGCAGGTTCTGGACGCTCCTGACGGGAACGTGGGTCTTCCCCGAATCCTTCGAGGAGTTCTCAAGAGTCCCCGCGGGCTTCTGGGTGGTGGTCACCTTTCTCCTGGTCTTCTTCGTGGTGCGTCCCGTGGAGCTGGTGTGGAAGGACAAAAAGGGATTTCTCCTCTTTCTGCTGGTCTTCATGACGGGGCCGTCCCTCATCCTCTGGGCCCTCGACCCCGCGGGGCGGGAGGCGGCGGCCAGCTGGCCCTTCTGGTTCAGCGCCGCTTCCGGTCTGGCGGCGGTGTTTTTCAGCCGCCGCCGTCTGGCGGTCGCGGGCAAAGCCGTGCCGCAGAGTTTTCTTTACGCCGCCGTGCCCGTCGTTGCCGCTTTTTCGAGCTTTTTCAACGGCAGTTTCGTGCGCGGCGGACTTTACCTGCTCAGTGCGCTCCTGGGGGCGCTCTGGGGCTTTGCGGTGCTTTGCCGTGAGCGGTCCCGCACGAAAAACGCCGATCCAACACAGGAACATTGATCAATGGAACTCAAATTCTACAATACGCTGACCCGCACCCTCGAGGTCTTCAAGCCTATAAAGGAGGGGCAGGCGGGACTTTACACCTGCGGGCCCACGGTCTACAACTACGCCCACATCGGGAATTTCCGGGCCTACGTCTTCGAGGATCTGCTCCACCGGGTCCTCGAGTACGCCGGGTACAAGGTGACGCAGGTGATGAACCTGACCGACGTGGACGACAAGACGATCCGCAACTCGCGGGCCGCCGGGATCCCCCTGCGGGAGTTCACCGCCAAGTACAAGCAGGCCTTCTTCGAGGACATCAAAACCTTGAACATCACCCCCGCCGCCGTCTACCCGGCGGCCACGGATCACATCAACGAGATGATCGCCTTGATCCAGGTGCTCATGGACAAGGGAATCGCCTACCAGTCCAACGACAAGAGCGTCTATTTTTCCATCGCCAAGTTCCCCTCCTACGGCAAACTGGCCCACATCGACCGGGAAAACCAGCGGGCCGGGGTCCGCATCGACGCCGACGAGTACGCCAAGGACTCCGTGGCCGATTTCGCGCTGTGGAAGGCCCGTGACGAGGCCGACGGCGACGTCTGGTGGCCCAGCCCCTGGGGCGAAGGCCGTCCCGGCTGGCACATCGAATGCAGCGCCATGTCCATGAAGTACCTGGGCGAAGCCTTCGATCTGCACACGGGGGGCGTGGACAACATGTTCCCCCACCATGAGGACGAGATCGCCCAGAGCGAGAGCGTCACCGGGAAAAAGTGGGTCAACTGCTGGCTTCACTGCGAACATCTGATGGTGAACAACACCAAGATGTCCAAATCCCTGGGCAACTTCTACACCCTGCGGGATCTGCTCGAAAAGGGCTATACGGGCCGCGAAGTGCGCTGGGTCCTCATCGGGACCCACTACCGGAAGAAGCTGAACTTCTCCCTCGGGGCGCTGGATCAGGCCCGGGAGACTTTGGGCCGGTTCGGCGCCTTCTTCGCCCGGATGAAGGGGATCACGCAGGCCGGGGACGGCAGCGAGGTCAAGGAGCTTTTGGACCGGACGGGCGAACAGTTCCGCGCGGCCATCGCCGACGACCTCAACTCCGCCGGTGCGGCGGCGGCGCTCTTCACGCTGGTCCGCGACGGCAACCGTCTGGCCGACGAGGGGGCCCTGAGCGCCGCCGGGGCGAAGGCCATTCTGGAGCAGTGCCGGGATTTCGACCGGATCTTCGGGTGTCTCGCGGTGGATGAAGCCCCCGCCGCCGAAGCGATCCCCGCCGAAGTTGTCGCATTGGCCGAGGAGCGCGCTCAGGCCCGCAAGAACAGGAACTGGGTCGAAAGCGACCGCCTCCGCGATGCCATCAAGGCGGCGGGATACGCCGTCGAAGATGCGCCGGGAGGCGTCTGGAAACTCAAGAAACTTTGAAAAACTATTTCCGTTTGGCCCGCTTCAGGGCCGCGGAAAAGTCCTCATCCTCCGGTTCCGCCGCGGATTCTTGCGGCGGGACCGTTTCTTTTTCTTCCGGGACTTCGGGTTTCCGCCGGGGCCTGGGGCGCGCGGAGAGACGTCCGAAGCGGGGAAGGGTGAAACGGAACTCGAGTTTCGGAAGTTCCCAGCCGAACCGGCGCAGGGCCGCCTGAAGCAGGATCAGCACGATCGCCGTGCCGAGGAGAAAGTTGACGCAGGAACGCTTTTCCTGCTGCCGGGGCATGTACTCCCAGATGTCGGGGAAGGCGCTTCTCACCCGCCCCCCCGTCAGGCGGACCAGGGGAACGATGTCCCGCTCCCCGTCGTCGGTGAACTCGGGGCTGATGCTCCGCACGGCGGGGGGCAGGGCGATGGGGGCGCTCCCGCACCCTTCCACGGCCCCCGTGACGATGCCCCCCGGAGGAATGGCCGCCCTGGCGCTGAGCCGATCGGGCCCCGTCCAGCGGAACACGGCGGTCCGGGACTCCACTTTGCCCTCCGGCGTCAGGATCAGCAGCGTCAACCGGGGCGGCGTGTCGAAGGGATCGCTCCCGCGTTCCGGATCGAGAGCCGTTTCCGCCAGAAATTCCCCTTCGCGCATGTCCGACGTGATGAGGAAGTCGGCTCCGTTCCGCCCATGGGGCATGGAAACGTACCGGGCGAGAAAGGCCAGCAGCCGGGGCAGCCGGGGATCGGAAGCGAACTTGCCCGTGAAGGCTCCGTCCGCCTCGATGTTGAGCGCGGCGCTCCGGCCCAGCCCGGCGAAGCCGATGATCGCGAGGGGAGCGTCGTCCTCGTCGTCGGTGCTCAGGAGGACCGTGCTCTTTTCCCTGGGGAAGGAGAGGTTGAAGCCGCCGCACTCCATCGTCCCGGTGAACCCTTCTCCGCTTGCGGCCGCGGCCGCCGCCGGCGTGAAGCGGCCGCGGGTTTTCCCCTTCTTGAAGGAGTTGCGCACCATGACGAAGGTGTCTTCGGCGTAGATCCGGGGCCGGTCATCCGCCCGGTCGGAAAAGTAACAGCGCCCCCCGCCCAGCCGGGCGATCTCCCGCAGGAGTTCGGCGTCGGAATCGGTCTCCGACCCCAGCCCCACCACGCTGACGGTGATGCCCGCCTTGGAGCTTTTGGCCAGCAGTTCCCGGTAGTCGCCGGGCTGTTCCGCGTCGGCTGCGTCCGCGAAAAGGAGCAGATGGCGCACGGTCGCCTGCGATCTCAGCAGTTTTTCGATGCCGTCGTGGAGCGCCTTGTCCACGAAGATGCCGCCCCCCATGGATTCGATGGCGAGAATTTTCCCCGGCGCGTCGGCGAGCTCCTTTTTCGGGGCGAGGGGGACCACGTCGTGGACGGAACTGTCCACCGCCGTGAGGCCGAATTCGTCCTCCGGCGAAAGCAGCTCGAAACTCGCCATCGCGGCCAGATTGGCCATGGACATCTTGGTCACGCCGTCGATGGAAACGGCCATGCTCCCGGAGCGGTCCAGCGCCACCATGACCGCCGAGCGGTTCCGGCGGATCTCATGCTGTTTTTCCATGGAGGCGGGCAGCACGTCCCCCAGGGGCGAACGGAACCAGCCGCCCACGGCGAAACTGGCCATGCCCCCCGTCATCAGCACCCCCAGCCGCCCCTTGCGGACCAGCTCCGCCGCCAGGCGGTTGACCGCGCTCGGTACGGCGGAACAGGGCACGTTTTCCAGAATGAGGGCCTGACAGGCGCTCAGGGCTTCGGGAGTGAGGCGCTCCGGGGTGAGCACATCCGGTTCGAATCCGGAGTTCTTCAGCAGTTTCGCCAGATTGCCGGAAACGGAATTGGTGACGAGGAGCAGCCGCTCCTTCCCGGTGATCCGGACGAAGTGCCGGGCCGTGTTGTTTTCGGGGATCGTGTCACCTTGGGGCGGCAGCAGTTCCATATCGTAGGCGGCGGTGCCGCTGCGTTCCTCCCGATCCCGCCAGAAACAGCGGTTTTCCCCCTCGCGGAGCGACAAAATCCGCTCCTGCCAGGGGCCCTTGTTCCGGCGGATCCGGCAGCGGACCTTGGCGGCAAAGGGGGCCCGGATCCGGCAGGAGATGGTGTAGTGTTCTCCCGGAGCGGCGGAAGCCGGGCCTGAGACGTTCGTGATGGCGAAATCGGCGGTGTTTTCCCGCTTCAGGGGCAGAAAGTCCACGGCGATGTTCCGCATGGCCGCGGCGGTGAAAAGATCGTCGGGGGCCGGGCCGTTCCACCGGCCGTCGGAAATGAGGAGGATCCGTCCGGGCCGGTCCCGCGGGATCTGCCCCAGCCCCTGCGTCAGGGCCTCCGCAAGGTCGGTGGCGTCCCGGTTCCGGGGCGGGGAAGCGAAGCCGTCGAAGGCTCCTTCGGAAGGCGCCCGTTCCAGTACGCTTTCCCCGGCGAAGGCGAGGACCCCGAAGCGGGCGTCCGCGGGACGTTTGGCGTTGATTTCCCGGATCGTCCGGATCATCCGTTCGCCGCTGCCCGGCGGCATGGAAAGGCTCCGGTCGCAGAGGATCATCAGCGTCCCCCGTTTTTCCGGGAACCGGATCCCCATCCCGGCCAGCGCCAGAGTCAGGATCAGGAAGATGAGGCCCTGCAGCACGTTGGCCGTCCGGGATCCGAAGGGCCGGAAGGCCAGATACGCCCCCAGCACCAGGAGCAGCAGGAGCCACAGGGGCTGTTCGAAATAGATCATGACTTCCTCCTTGCGGCAAGGAACTGTTCCAGCATGAGGAGCGCCAGCGCGCCCGCGATGAAGAACATGGTCCACAGTTTGCGGCTCAGGTTCTGTTCCAGTTCCGTCAGCTTGCAGCGCCGCAGGGAGGTCCGGCAGGACGTCAGGTCCGAAAGGACCGTCACCGCCGGGTTGACCGCCGCAAGTCCGCTTCCCGAAGGGGCGGAAAAGCGGTAGAGGCCGGGCCGGTTCACTTTCAGGGCGATCCTGCCTCCCGCCCCCGTCAGTTCCAGATCCCCTTCCGGGCCCTTGCAGGCGACCTTTTCCTCACTCTTCCCGGTGCGGAATACGAGAGTGTCGCCCGCGTGGTACATCCGGTGTTCCGGCCCCGGCCGCAGGGCCCGGAACCGGGCGGCCAGATTGCAGAAAAGCCCCGGCCAGAAGGGCAGCGAAGTCACGTTCGAGTGGGGGAATGAGAGGTTGAAATGGATCCGGCAGGAGCACGGGCCGGTCTTTTCCTCCGAGATGACGGGCGCCTGGGAGGAAAAGAGGATCCCCCGGCCCGGCAGGGCGATCTCGCCGAATCGGCTCCAGGCAAGTCCGCTCGTCGAAAGGCCCCGTGCGAGGGGCGAGTGGTTTTCCAGCGCGGGCGCGAGCTCCTCCCCCGCAACCGTCTTCCCCTGATGAAAGATGACCTTGCTTTTCCCTTTTCCCTTCCGGGGATCCCCGGTGAAGAGCACTTCGGGAAGGGCCGAGCCCGCAGCCGGGCGGAAATCGGGATCGTTCCGGAGCACCAGCTCCAGAGCCCGTTCCGCCGGGACGGGGAGATTTTCGAGCGCATAGGTGACGGGGGCCGTGTCTTCGGGCAGGAGCCGCGCGGTGTCGTCGAAACCCAGCAGGTCCCCCGGCGTCTTCAAGGCGACGGTGACGGGCCCGCGGGCATCGGGACAGCCGAAGCGGAACAGTTTGCGTTCGCCGCCTCCGATGGTGAAGGTCCGACGCAGAAAGTTCCCCGCCCGCAGCTCGGACTTGAGGGCTCCGGAGGAAAAATTCTGCACTTCGATCAGGGCCCGGCCGTCGGCGTACCGGGCGTTGACGATGGCCAGATTGGGGCCGGGGATCCCTGCGCTCAGGCAGGTGACGCCGGGGAGCTCCCCGGCGAGGGGACGGTCGGTCACCACGATGACTTCGCTTCCCGGACAGCGCATCTTTGCCAGGGCGATGGCCTGCTCGGCCCGGAATTCGGGCTCATCCCCGCGCCAGAGCTTCTTCAGATCGGGATCGGGCCCCTGCACGTTCAGCGCTTCCGTCGCCGTTCCGCTCCGGAACCACATGATCTTTCTGCCGGGGAAGGTCTTCAAGTACCGGGCGAGCATTTCTTTCGCCCGCAGCCGCACGGCGGGAGTCATGGCGTAACTGTCGTTCAGGATCACCGCCGCGGGGGGAAAACGGTCCTTACCGACGGTGAAGAACGCGGCCCCGGCGCAGGCCAGGAGCACGAGCGCCGCCGCCAGCAGAAAGAAGCCCAACGGCGGACACTTCAAAAGGAACCGGGGCGAACCGCTCGCCTCGCCGGAGGAACTCCCCCACAGGAAGAGGGCGGAAGTGAAGAAGGGCTTCGCCTTCCGGCGGAAAAGGTAGATGAGCAGCAGCACCGGCACGGCGGGCAGGAAAAGGAAAAAGAGCGGTGTGAGCCATCCCCAGATCATTGCAGAAGCCCTCCCCGGCAGAAAGGCGTCATGTCCCAGCTCCCTGTCAGCTGCGCGGCATCGAACGTGAAGAAGAGGGCCTGATACGAGGAACAGCTTTCCTCCCATTTCCTCCTGAAGTTTTCCAGATTGTTCCGATAGCGGCGCAGCAGCTCTTCACCGGCTTCGATGCCTTTTTCCTCCTCCGTTTCCGGATCGGTCAAAGTCACCAGCCCGGAGAGGGCGGGATCCAGTTCCTCGTGACCCAGGAGCTGGATCACCGCCGCCGCGCCGGGGGCGAGGAGCCGGAGCACCTTTTCGGGGAGCTCCTCGAAGAGCAGGTCGCTGATGAGGATGCGCATCCCCTGCCGGAAAAATCCCGGCGCCGCGAGATTCAGGGTCTCCGGGGGATTGCTCCGGGAGCCCGTGTCGGGCAGTTCCCACGTGGGGGGATCGGCGGCGGGCTCGATTTTCCGCACTTCGTCGTGGAGCGCCCAGACGTGGAGCGAGAAGCCGGAAGCCGCCGCACTGCGGGCGAAGACCGCTCCCAGCCCCGCCGCCGCTTCCATCTTGTGGTAGAAGGACATGGAGTCCGAACAGTCCAGGATCAGATCGCAGCGGGGATCGGTCTCCCGCGCGAACTGCCGCACCATCAGCTGGTCGTTCCGGGCGAAGAGACGCCAGTCCACGCGGCGCAGTTCGTCCCCTTCGCGGTAGGCCCGGTAGTCGGCGAACTCCGTGGCGCCGCCGGCCTGGCGGCCCGTCCGGCGGCCGTCGAAACTGCCGGGGCAGACGGGAGGCGTCAGCTTCAATCCGGAGCATTTCGTCAGCGCGGCATTTATGGCTTGGGTCAACTCTTTTCTCATGATGGAAACATAAGATAGCACCTGAACGCTCTTTTTTCAAGCGTCGCAGAAGTGGAGAAAACGCAGCGTCTTGAGACCGTCGAACCAGACGTGGAAGGCCCGGAGCCGTCTTCCCGGCGGCGTGTTCCGGCGGACCCCCGGCCAGACTGCGAAGAAGCGCTCCTTTTGCAGGAAGGCGTCTTCCGGCAGGGCCGGGGCGTCGCAGTCGAGGGCATCTTCCGAAAGGGCGGCCAAGAGGAGCCGGAGCCGGGCGAAGGCGGCGTCGGAAATTTCCGGCAGAAACTTCCCCTCCATCAGCTCCCGGACCGCCCGGCCCGTGCCGAAGGGCGTCCGGCAAGAGAGCCGCGGCGAGGGGTAGACCAGCACTTTGGGGAGCCGGGCCACGCCCGCCGTCTTTGCCAGCTCCTGAAGAAAATAAAAATCTTCGCCGGCCCGCCGCACCTTCATGCCGCCGCACCGGATATAGGCTTCACCCCTCACGGCGAAGGCCGATCCCACCGAATGGAAGGCGTAGGGGGAGCCGCACTCTTCCAGACGGTCCACGTACCGGTCGAGGTAGGCTTCGTAGCGCCGGATGGCCGCTTCCTGTTCCGGCGTCTCCCCGGTCCTGTGGCGGTAGCCGATGGTGACGCCGCCCGCCTTGTTTCCGGCGAGGAATTCGGCCGTTTCCGCGAAATAGTCCGGTTCCACCGTGGTGTCCGCGTCGAGGGAAAAGAGGAGCGCGTCGGGGACCGCTTCGCAAGGGAGGTTTTGCAGGAAGGAATCCATGCCCAGTTTGCGGGCCGCGCCCACGCCCCCTTCCAGATCGGGGGCGTAGAGAAAGAGGAGGTTTTCGAAGCCGAATTCCCCCGATTCGAGCCGCTTCAGCAGTTTCGATGACTCCGCCGGGTCTTCCCCGCGGGGGAAATTGACCACGAGCAGCACAGAGGTGGAAAAGGGGGCCCTTCCGGCCGCGATCTTCAGGGAAGAAAGCGTTTCGCCGATGCAGGCGTTCTCGTTGTAGCAGGGGATCACCGCGCAGACGCGGCAGCCGGAAGGAATCCGCAGCGCGGGCGCGGGGTGGCGTCGTCGGTACTTCTCTATGTCACGGACGGTCAAGGATGAACTTTTCCCAGGGGATTTCCAGCTTGGCGCCGTGGTGGATGACCGCGTCGAGGGTCAGGAGCAGCGGATAATCCGCCAGATCGGCCTTGCCCTGGGCGGCCAGCTTGCGCAGGCTGTCGGACATGGCCTTGGCGATGGCCACGGACTCCAGCGTGACCCCCGCGAGGACCTCTTTCGCCTGGGCGTAGGATTTCCCCCGGCCCAGCAGGATCCCCAGCTTGCGGGTGCGGCCGCCGAAGACGGTGACGTAGAGGTCTCCCGCCGCCAGCATGATCGCGTCGGGGTCTCCCCCCATCAGCTTCAGCAGACGGCCCGTTTCGCGGACGCTTTCGCCGAAGAGCGCCGCCTGGGGATTGTACTTTTCCTGTCCGCCCAGGCCCACGATCATCTCGTTGGCGCCGATGGCCGTGGAGACGGCGGCGGCGAAGACGTTTTTCATGGCCACGGCGGTTTCCACGCCCCGGATGTCCGTGGAACAGCTGATATGGTAGTAATCGGTCGCGAGACAGTTGCGGAGCGTACGGAGTGTTTCGAACTCCTTCCCGCAGAAGGTGACGCAGGTGTGGCGACGGTCCGCCAGCTCATAGCTGGTGCAGGGCCCGCCCACGGCGTTGAAGGAGATGCTGCGCGTTTTGTCCCGGCGCGTCAGGTATTCGGGGAACGTTTCGGGGATCCCTTCTTCCGTTTCCCGCAGCCCCTTGGTGATGGAAAGGACCACCGCCTTTTCCGGCAGCCGGGGCAGGATGTAATCCGCGAACCACTCCACGCCGAAACTGCTGACGCCGCCGATGAAGAAGTCGGTTCCCTCCATGGCGGCGGGAAGATCTTCGATCTGGAAATAGCGGATCCCCGGAGGCAGCGTCCGCTTCATGTTGGCGTGGCAGTCGTCTTTCTTCAGCCTTTCGACGATCTCCCGGTCGAGGGGAGTCCCCACGATGCGCACTTCGTGCCCGTTGTCCCGGAGCGGAAAACTCATGGCCGACCCCATCATGCCGGCGCCGATGATCGTGAATACACTCATGGTTCACCTGAAAATTTCGGTTTTGAAGACGAAAAACGCCGCATCCTTGCTCTTCCAGGCATTGCTCTGGAATCCGGCTTTGCGGGCGAGGAAATCCAACGTGGTTTCCCGGTCCCAGCCCTGTTCCGTCGCCACCTGGGGCAGGAAGAGGGCCCGGCGGCCGAAAAGGGAGAGAATGATCCCGTGTTCGCCGGGGACGAAGTGTTCCGGGCCGGGAATGGGCTCCGGCGGGCCCATGATCGAAAGTTCCAGCTCCGTCCGGGGAAATTCATCCGCGGAAAGCGGCTGGAATCTGGGGTCGCCGAAGGCCGCGTTCAGGGCGTTCCGGCGGAGATTCGCCCCCAGCGTCTCGAAGGGCTCCACACTGCCGATGCACCCCCGGAGCCCGCCGTCGAGCTGCAAGGTGACGAAACAGCTCCCCGGAGCGTCGAGGGCGGGGATGTTTTCGGGCAGAGCCGGCGGGGCCGTGCCCGCCAGTTCCGCGCCGATGACCGCCCGTGCGAAGATGCACAGGGCCCGGCCTTCGGCGGGGGATATGGGAAACTCCGGCACCTTTACTTATCCTCCAAGTTGCAGATGCTGCAGTTGTGGCAGTCCAGCCCGGCGGGGGGAACGTAAAGTTTCCCGGCCTTGATGGCCGCCCGGCGGGCGAAGTAGTTCTTCGCCGCGAGAATGATCCCCACGATGATGAAGGCTCCGGGAGCCGCCGACATCAGCAGGAAATCGGTGGTCCACGCGGTGATGATCTTCACTTCGAAGATGGAGCCCGAACCCAGGAATTCCCGGAGCGCGCCCAGCATGGTCAACGCCAGGGTGAACCCCAGCCCCATGCCGATGCCGTCGAAAACGGAGCGCACGGGGCCGTGCTTCGAGGCGAAGGCTTCGGCCCGGCCCAGCACGATGCAGTTGACCACGATCAGGGGGATGAAGATGCCCAGGGCGTTGTAGATGGCCGCGGGCGCGTAGGCTTTCATCAGCATGTCGATGACCGTCACGAAGGTGGCGATGACCACGATGTAGACGGGGATCCGGATCTTTTTGGGCACGATGCCCGCGATGCACGAGATCACCAGATTGCTGCCGCAGAGCACGCACATGGTGGCGATGCCCATGGCGAAGCCGTTGGCGGCGGAACTGGTGGTGGCCAGCGTGGGGCAGGTCCCCAGCAGCAGCACCAGAACGGGGTTTTCCTTCCACAGCCCCCGGATCAGATCCTTGATGGCGTCCTTCATTATTTGCCTCCCTTCAGAAATTCAGCTTTGTGCGCGGCGAGGGTTTTGCCCGCCTCGGAGACCGCGTTCAGCACGGCTCGCGAGGTGATGGTGGCGCCGGTGACGAAGTCGAAATCGCCGCCGTCCCGTTTGACCTTCCAGGAAGCCGCCGCCGGAACGGTCTTGCCTTTGAACTGGTCCAGCCTCGGATTGGGGGGCAGTCCCGCCGGGGCGGGCTCGAAGAAGTTGAAGATGGTCTTGCGGAATTTGCGCTCGCAGACCTTGCTCCCCAGACCGGGGGTCTCCTTGTGCGAAGTCACCAGCACGGCCGTGATCGTTCCCTCCGGGGTGAATCCCGCCATGATCTCCACGGGGCCGCCGTAGCCGTCGGGCGAAGCGGTCTTCACGGCGAAACCCGTGACTTTGCCCTTCTGCCGGAAAGGCATGATCTCGGCCTTCCAGCCCGCGGGCGTCCCGAACTTTTTCGCCTCCTTGTCGGGCGCGTTGTCGAAGTCGGGCAGCGCGAGCTGCTTCAGCGACAGCTGCATGGTCTTTTTCTTCATTTCGGCGATGGGCTTGGCGGTCAGCTGCGAGACCAGCGCCAGCACCAGCGCGGAGATCAGGGCCGTGATGCCGAGAAAGACCCCCAGCACCACCACGTTTTCGTTTTCACGGAGATTTTTCATTTCACTTCGCCTCCTTGCGCGCCACGCAGCCGAAGGGCTTTCTGGTGCACCAGCGGTCGATGAGGGGCACCAGCGCGTTCATGAAGAGGATGGAAAAACTGACTCCTTCGGGGTAATTCCCCCAGATCCGGATGACCGAGGTGATGATCCCGCAGCCGCAGGCGAAGACCACGCAGCCCCAGTTGGTGATGGGAGAGGTCACCATGTCGGTGGCCATGAAGATCGCGCCGAGGAGCAGTCCGCCCGTGAGGAGATGGAAGAGGGGCGGCGGCGTCACGCCGGGGAAGAAGCAGTTGATCACCCCCGTGACGATGCAGACCGTTCCCGCGAAGCAGACGGGGACCCGCCAGTTGATGAGCTTGAAGATCAGCAGCAGCACGAAGCCCAGCAGCAATGCCGGGACGCAGGTCTCGCCGATGCATCCGGGCCGGACGCCGAGGAAGTAGGCTTTGAGCTGCGCCGGCGTGTTGACGCTGTCGAAATTGCGCATGGCCCGGGCGGCGGCCTGACGGCTCTTTTTCGCGTCCAGGACTTTGGGCGTGGCGGACATGATGCTCAGGGGAGTGGCGCAGGTGACGCCGTCGAGCTTGCCTTCCTTCACCTTCGGCATGGCCGAAGCGCCGAAGAAGACTTCGGCCTGAGGATAGCTCTTGTCCATGCCGCGGGGCGGGGTCCACATGGTCATGGCGGCGGGGAGCGCGATGAGGAGCCCCACACGGGCCACGATGGCGGGGTTGAAGGGGTTGCAGCCCAGACCGCCGAAGACCTGCTTGGCCAGCCAGATGGCGAGAAAAGCGCCGATGACGGGCACGTAAAGAGGAATGGCGGGAGGCAGGTTCAGGGCGAGGATGATGCCGGTGACGGCGGCGCTCAGGTCGCCTATGGCGGGCATGACGGGCCGTTTGGCCAGCGCGCACCAGAGCGCTTCCGCCGCCACGCAGGCGACGGTGGTGATCAGGATGACCACGGCGGCGCGGGTCCCGAAAAGCCAGATCCCGGCGGCGACGGCGGGGAGCAGGGCGATGATGACCTTGAGCATGATCCCCCGGACATTTTCACCGGCGGAAAGGTGGGGCGAACTGCTCAGGACCAGTTTTTCTCCGGAAGGAAGCCGGAGCTC
>JAFSYV010000363.1 GCA_017443585.1 Lentisphaeria bacterium
GTCGTCTCGGACGACGAAAAGGCCGATGCCGCCGTTGCCGCCATAGGTTCGCTGGAAGAATTGAGGGAAAAACAGCAGGCTTGGCGCGCGGCATGGCTGGAGATGCTGGGAGGATTCCCCGAGAGGACCCCGCTTCAGGCGCAGGTGACGGGGGTGATCCGGGGCGACGGCTTCGTTGTGGAAAAGATTTTGTTCCAGTCCCTGCCGGGCGTCTATGTGACAAGTTTCCTTTATCTGCCCGACGATCCGCGTTTCCGGGCCCCCTATCCCGCGCTTCTTTTTCTCCACGGCCACACCGATGCGGGGAAACTCGGCGAGAAATACTGCCACCTGGCGGTCATGGCGGCGAAGGCGGGCTTCGCCGTGTTCTGCCCGGATCCCATCAGTCAGGGGGAACGGGTCCAGCGGGGATCGGCGTATTTGTGGAAGGAGTGCGCCGAAGAACACGCTTCGCTGGGGGCCCGTTCGTGGCTTCTGGGCTGGAACTTCGCCCGGTTCCGCATCTGGGACGCCGTGCGGTCCGTGGACTATATGGAAACCCGCCCGGAATTGGACCTTTCAAAACTCGCCGTCATCGGCTGTTCCGGCGGCGGCACCCTGAGTACTTACATGCAGGCCCTCGACGGCCGGATCAAGGCCGCCTGCCCGAGTTGTTACGTTTCCTCC
Source organism: Lentisphaeria bacterium (assembly GCA_017443585.1). Taxonomy (GTDB): domain Bacteria; phylum Verrucomicrobiota; class Lentisphaeria; order Victivallales; family Victivallaceae; genus UBA1784. The sequence goes on from JAFSYV010000363.1 coordinate 667, forward strand.
CTGCGCGAAGTGATCGGGGAGCGGGGCGTCCATGACGCGGAGCAGTTCTTTTTCGGCCAGTTGCCCCGGGGGCTCAACCATGCAGCTCTGCTGGCCATGTGGCAGCCCCGGACGGCGGTTCTGCTGGATTCCCGCCATTCGGATTATTTCCCATTCGCCGGGACTTGTTCCACCGCGGCGGTGATCGGAAAACTCCGTGGAAAACTGGGGATCGAGACCCCGTTTGCCCTGTTCAGTTGCGATGGCCCTCACGGCTGGCCCCTCTGCGGCAGGACCGCCGTGCTTTCCTGGCTCAAACTTACGGTCAAGGGAGAGGAAAGTCCCTTTTGCACCAATTTCGGGGGGAAGCCGGTTCCGGACGCGGGGGCCCTGCGCCGGATCCCCGACGGCGTTCCCCCGATCCCGTTCCCCGAAGAAGAGCGCACGGTGACGCCTACCGGGCAAATCCGGGATCTGCCCGACTTCAGATCGCTTTACACGCTTCTTGCGGAAGAGGCGCTCCGTTTGAAAAAATCCCGCCGCATCGACCGGGGGAAACTTCCGGAGATCGTCCGCCGCCGGGCCGGGATCCATACCCTTGACCGGCTGCCCCCCGAGCCGGAGCCTTTCCGGCACGATTTCAGCTGGTGGTATCTGGAAGGTCTCGAAGGGATCAAGCCGGAACAGCACGCCGCCATTCTCGCCGTGGAGGGCCGTTCCCTTGTTGGCGAAAGGGCGGAAACGTTTCTGAGAAAGGCGCTGGAGGAAAGAAAAAACAACGGCGGAAAACCGGTCCCCCTGCGGGCGAAAGGCGTCTGGTGCATCCCGGCGGCTCACGCCTACGCGGCCGAACCGGAACTTTTCTCTTCCGTCGAGTTCGACGATCCGCCGCCGGGGTGGACCGGGATGGTGACCGACCCCGATCCGACGCACGACTCCTTCGCCGTGACGGTCTGGGGCGCGCTGAAAGAGTACGACTGGACCGATCTGGTCCCGGAAAACGTGAAAAAATGAGGCGGCCATGAAAGAAAAGACGGCTTTGATCTTCGATGTGGAGAAGTTCGCGGTCCACGACGGACCGGGGATCAGGACCACCGTGTTTTTGAAAGGGTGCCCCCTGCGGTGTGTCTGGTGCCACAATCCGGAAAGTTGGGCCATGGGGCCCGAGATCCTCTTTTCCCCTGAAAAGTGCGTTTCGTGCGGCAAGTGCGCCGCCGTCTGCCCCCGGAATTGTCACGAAATGACTCCCGGAGGGCACGTCTTTCATCGAGAGCGGTGCACCGGGTGCGGCGGGTGTGCTTCGGCCTGCCTGCCCGAGGCCCTCGCGTTGTGCGGGAAAACGTACACGGTGACGGCGCTTCTGGAGGAGGTGTTGAAGGACAAGCCCTTCTACGACTCCTCGGGGGGCGGCGTGACTCTCTCAGGCGGGGAGCCCATGAGTCAGTTCGGCTTTGTGCTGGAATTCTGCCGTCGGGCGAAAGAGGAAAAACTTCACGTCGCCATGGAAACTTGCGGCTTCGCTCCGCGGGAACATTTCCGGGAGATCCTGCCCTTCGTCGACCTCTTTCTCTTCGACGTCAAGAGCTGCGACGAAGAAAAGCACAAGACTCTGACGGGGCAGGGGAGGGGCCTCATCCTCGAAAACCTGCGTTTTCTCGACGGCGAAGGAAAAAAGATCCGGCTGCGCTGTCCCCTCGTGCCCGGGGTGAACGACTCCGAAAAGGAACTCGCCGGCATCGCGGAACTGGCGGAAAGCCTGCGGAGCGCCGAAGGCGTCGACATCGAACCCTACCACCCCATGGGGGCCTCGAAGGCCCGCCGTCTGGGTATGGTAAAACCTTTCGAAGCCCCCTTTTCGCCCGAAGAGGTGTGGCGCAAACAGCTCGACTTCATCGCCGCCCGGACCTCCCTTCCCGTGGCCAAAAGCTGAAAAAGGCGCACGAAAAAAGCCCCGCCCGCGTGAGGGGGGCTTGGGGCGGAGAGAGAGGAAACGTCACATGCGCTTCGAGTGTTCGATGGCGTACTCGAGGAACTTGTCGCCCGTGCCGGGAGCGAAGTCCGTGGCCCCGAAGGAGCTTTCGTAACCGCCCCGTGGGAACTCCAGCTCGAGCGGCATGTAGCCGTTGTAGCCGCCTGTGATGGAGATCAGGACCGCTTCGGGATTGGCCTCCTTGAGCCGGAGCGAAATGGCGCTCAGCACTTCGAAGGGCATCCCCGTCAGCACCTTCTCCCCCAGCCGCAGAAAACGCAGGGGCATGGTGAAGTTCATGCCGGGGTAGGTCTTCGCAAGAAAACGGGACTCGATGCGGAACGGCAGATCCGGGGCCTGATTTTTCTCGGCCTCCTGATAGTTCTTCTCGGCGTTCTCATAGTCCAGTTCCGGGGAAAGGCTCACGGGCACGTCGACCACCTTCATGGCCACATCCTCACGGGAATCCCGGCGGAACTTCCGTTCATTCAGCCGGAGCGTCATGGCCAGCGTTTCGCCCAGAAGCCTGCGGGAACTCACCGGGCGCGCCCATTTCTGGCCGTCGCCGGGGCCCCGGAGCATAGGCACCGCGTCCCCCGCCGCGCCCAGCATGAAGCAGGCGGGACAGCCGAAAAGCTCCTCGACCTTCTGCTTGAAGAACCAGGGATAATCCCCCGAAACGCCGTAGAAGTTGTCCCCCCCCGTCACCGGGTGGAAAGCCGACGAGACCAGCATGGCCTTGGGGCCGTTGGCGGAAACGAATCTCCACGCGCTCACCGTGGAGTCGCAGGGCTGGAATTCGTATTTTTCCGGATCTTCCGGATAGAGGTAGCTTTCCGTCACCTTGCCGTCGCTCTTGCGGATGGTGCGGCGGTTGAACATGATGCCGGGGACATCCACTTGAACGTGTTCCAGAGTGCACTCCTCCATGGAAGTGAGGGCGGCGGACGCCGCGTCCAGCATCCGTTCCCGCCACAAGGTGCGGTAGACGTCGTCCTCGGGATGGTCGCCGTAGGGGATCCCGCCCCCCTTGTTGCCCATGAAGTAGGCGGTGAAGCTGGGGGCGAAGTGGGTGTGGGAGCCGCTGATCCAGACCCGTTCCGCCGGGATCCCGAACTTTTCTTCGATGAAGGGATAGAGCTTGTCGCACTCCGCCTTTTGGATCCCGAGGATGTCGGCGGTGATGATGAGGCAGGTCTCGCCTCCTTCGCCGCAGATGGCCATGACGCCCACTTCGATGGGGTCTTCGATGCCGTTGGAAAGCTCCTTGCGGGCCCCGTAGCCCCGGAGCATGGAAGCCCGATCCGGCATGGTCAGCCGTTTTGCGATGCCGAGTTTCATATCCGCAGATAATCCCTGATGAATTTGATGTATTCCATGTCCTTGAAGGCGGCGTAGATGCCGTCGCCGGTGTTCGGGTACTCCACGGCGAACATCCCCGACTTCAGCGTCCCTTTCAGGCGGCGCATCACCTCGGTGGTGTCGATGTGTCCGTCGGAAAGGCGGCAGCAGCAGTAGGCTCCGTCGGTCTTCCGGATCATCAGCATGTTCTTCAGATGGGCGTAATAGATCTTGTCGCCGATGGTCTCGAAGACTTGCGGGATCCCCTCGCCGTTGGGGTTGAGGATGATGTTCCCCTGATCGTAGTTGAGTCCCACGGCGTCGTGGGCGGTCAGGTCCATGAGCTTGCGGCAGGCCGAAGCGATGTCGTGGAGATAGGCGTTGTGGGTCTCGAGGGCGATGAGGACGCCCAGCTTCGCCGCGGCGTCGCCCACGGTCCGCAGCCCCGCGGCGGAGCGTTCATAGTCGCCTTCGTCCGCGCCGCCGCTGCCGTTATGGGCGTAGTCGGTCCACACCACGCCCTCGGGCTGGATGTCTCCCGTGAAGAAGTTCATGACTTTCGTGCCGCACTCCTTCGCGGCCCATTCGAGGAACTTGAGGTAGGCTTCCTCGGCGCTTTTGACCTCATCGGCCTTGCCCCGGCAGTAGGGGACGGCGCCGCCGAAGACGATCTCCTTGTCGGGGTGGGCGCTCTTCCAGGCGCTCAGGAATTGCTGATACTCCTCCTGCGTCATGTCGTCGTAGCGGTATTTCCACCGCAGTTCCATACCGTCGTAGCCGGCATTGATGACCAGGTCGAGGAATTCCCGGAGCCTGCCCTTGCCTTCGAAGTAGTTCACGTGAAGAAGCGTTTTCATGAAAAAGTCCTTTCTCTTGACTTACTTGATCTCGTCGATGTTTTCGGCCACCTTGTGGAACGCGGCGGCATATTCTTCGATGGCCTCCTTGTCGAAGTGCTTGAACCAGGGGATGTTGAAGACCCGCGGAAGGATGCTTTCCACCTGCGGCAGAGCGCCCTTGCCCTGTCGCACGTCCCGCTGGCCGAAGGCGATGACCGTGGGCTTGCCCTGATTGAAGAAATCCATCTCGTGGAAGAGGGGGTGCAGATGCAATGCCGGGTTGGCCCCGATCCACGAGAAGAGCCCTTCGGCGTTGAGGGCCGCGACGAATTTCGCCGGGCTGACCCGTGCGGCGAACTCCTCCGAAAAGAGCCCCTTGGCGGCGTACCAGCCCCCCTTGGTGGTGCCGGAGCCCCTGGCGGGCCGGATGGGCTTCACGCCGGGGATGTCCTCGATGAGGTCGCAGTAGTAGTTCATGGCCTTGTCGATCTCGGCCATGCGCTCGGGGTAGTGCTTCAGCTGGACCCGGCCCATGGCGGAACAGGTCTGGTTGATCCGGTACTTCACGCCGCCGATGGGGAGCCCCCGGAACTTCTGGAGGTACGGATCGGTGATCTGGGCGTCGGCCTTGTTGTAGTTGCTGGCGACCCCGGTGCGTTCGTAGAAGCCGTAGGCCACGCACCGTTCGTAAAGCTCCCGGTTGTCGGTGGTGATCATGCCCCCTTCGCCGATGGCGAGGGATTTCCCCGACATGAGGCTCGCGCAGGCGATGTCGCCGAAGGTGCCGCACATCCTCCCCTTGTAGAGGGCGCCCTGAGCGTGGGAGTTGTCTTCGATGATCTTGAGACCGTACCGGTCGGCGATGGCCCGGATCTTCCCCCATTCGGCGGGCTGGGCGCCGTAGTTGACCACGATGATGGCCTTGGTCCGGGGCCCGATCCGGTGTTCGATGTCGTCGGGATCGATGTTCAGCTCCTCGTCGATGTCGGCGAAGTTGATGGCCGCGCCCAGACGGATCACCGCCGCGCAGCTGGCCCAGTAGGTCATGGTGGGGGCGATCACCTCGTCCCCCGCGCCGATGCCGCAGGCCCAGAAGGCCGCCGACAGTCCCGCCGTGCCGTTGGCGGTGGAAAGGGCGTATTTCGTGCCGTTCCAGGCGGCATATTCCTTTTCGAAGACCTTGGAGATCTCGCTTCCCGACATGGAGCCCGCCTTGAGCACATCCACCACCGCCGCGATGTCCTCGTCGGTGACGATGGGCCAGTGGAAGAGAGAGGTGTAGTCTTTCCGGAGCGCTTTTTCTCCGCCGTTGATCGCAAGAATCGCCATTTTTCGTTCCTTCCTTTGCCGTGACAAAACGCGAATACGCTTGAATATAGCACGTGGCGGAAGCAAATTCAAGGGAACAAGCCCCTCTTTCCGCGGCTTTTTTTGCCCGAACACGCCCCGGAAGGAACTTCCGGGATTGATTTTGCCGCCGAGAGGAAGTATATTATATGAGAAGCCGAAGTTTTCAACCATGTCACTGGAGTCGATATCATGAAAATGAGTCAGATGGTGGGGCGCCGCCTGAAAGAAGTGCCGAAGGATGCCAAAACCGCCAGTCATCAGTTCCTCATCCGGGGGGGCTTCATCCGCCCGGTTTCCACGGGGATCTACTCCCTGCTGCCCGCGGGGAAGCGGGTCGTCGACCGGATCGAGGCCATCATCCGCGAGGAAATGAACCGGATCGGCGGGCAGGAGATCCTCATGCCCGTGGTGCTGCCTGCGGAGCTGTGGAAGGAGTCGGGCCGCTTCGACACCGTGGGGGCGGAACTGCTCCGCTTCCGGGACCGGAACGACAAGGACATGCTCCTCGCCATGACCCACGAAGAGTGCGTCACGGCGCTGGTCCGCAGCGAGATCAACAGCTACAAGCAGCTCCCCGTCATGCTCTACCAGATCCAGACCAAGTACCGGGACGAGGCCCGTCCCAGGGCCGGGCTCATCCGGACGCGGGAGTTCACCATGAAGGACGCCTACAGCTTCCACACCTCCCAGGCCGATCTGGAGCAGTACTACAAGCAGGCCCACGACGCCTACGAGCGGATCTTCCGCCGCATCGGGCTGGGGAACGTGCTTTCCATCGAATCCAACTCCGGCATGATGGGGGGCAAGGTCTCCCACGAGTTCATGGCCATCTGCGACTGCGGCGAGGACACCATCTTCGCTTCGCCCGACAACAGCTACCGGGCCAACCGGGAGATCGCCGCGGCGGCGTGGACCTATGAGAAAACCCCCGCGCTGCCTTTGGAAAAGGTCCACACCCCCGGCTGCAAGAGCATCGAAGAGGTGGCGGCCTTCCTCTGCGTCAAGCCCGAGAACACCGGCAAGGCGGTCTTCTATCAGAACGTCCAGACGGGCGAACTGATCTACGCCATGATCCGGGGGGACTTCGAGGTCAACGAGACCAAACTCTGCAACCTGACGAAGACGCCGGAACTCAAATTCGCCGACGATGCCGCCATTTCGGCCATCGGCGCGGTGCCCGGATATGCCGGTCCCATGGATCTGAAACCCGGCAAAGTCACCATCGTGCTGGACAACTCCGTGGTCAAGAGCTCCAATCTGGTGGTGGGGGCCAACGAGCCCGAGTGGCACGTCAGGAATTTCAATTACGACCGGGATTGTCCGGGGCTCCAGTGCATCGTGGGCGACATCGCCACCGTGCGGGCCGGGGATCCCTGTCCCGTCACCGGGCAGCCCCTGCGGGAGCTCCGGGGCATCGAGGTGGGCAACATCTTCCAGCTGGGGACCAAGTACTCCGAATCCATGAACTGCACCTATCTGGATGAGAACGGCAAGTCCAAACCCATGATCATGGGCTGTTACGGCATCGGCGTGGGCCGGGCCATGGCGGCGGTCATCGAATATTCCTGCGACGGCTACGGCCCCATCTGGCCCATGTCCATCGCCCCCTGGCAGGTGGAGATCTGCGCCATCGATCCCAACCGGGGCGACGGTGCCGTGGGCCGGGCCGCCGAGGCGCTCTACGCCGAACTGAACCGTCTGGGCGTGGAGGTGCTCTACGACGACCGGGGAGAAAAGCCCGGATTCATGTTCAGCGACGCCGATCTGCTGGGGATCCCCCTGCGGGTGGTGATCTCCCCCAAGACCCTGGCCGACGGCGAAGCGGAGTTCCGCACCCGCAGCTGCCGCGACAGTTCCAGGGTGAAGCTGGAAGCGCTGCCCGGCGTGCTCCGCGAGGCCGTGGACAAGGCCCTCGCCGCTTTTGCGGAGTGAGGTTTTCTCCGAAGAGGATGTCATAAGGAAGAGGATGTTAATCATGTGGAATTACTCGAAAGAGGTCATGGACCACTTCATGAACCCGCGGAACGTGGGCGAAATAGAGAACCCCGACGGCTCCGCCGAGGTGGGCAACGCCGCCTGCGGGGACGCCCTGAAACTCACCTTCAAACTGGGGCCCGACGGGCGCATCGCCGATGTGAAGTTCAAGACCTTCGGCTGCGCCAGCGCCATCGCTTCGAGCTCCGCCCTGACCGAAATGGTCAAGGGCATGACCCTCGAAGAGGCGGCCAAGGTGACCAATCAGGATATCGCCGGAGTTCTGGGCGGCCTGCCCGAGGCGAAAATGCACTGCTCCGTCATGGGCATGGAGGCGCTCCAGGCGGCCATCGCCGATTACAAAGGGGAGCCCAATCCCTTCGCCGCTGACCGGGAACACGAAGGGAAGCTCGTCTGCAAGTGCTTCGGCGTCACCGACATCAAGATTTTGAAAGTCGCCCGTGAGAACCGCCTGCACAAGGCTTCCGAAGTGACCAATTACTGCAAAGCCGGCGGAGCCTGCGGCAGCTGTCTGGGCGAGATCCAGCGCATCATCGACGACATGTGGCTCATGGAAGGGGTGGAAAACAAATGATGACCGTCGAAGAACTGCGCCATCTCCACAGCGACATGACCGGCCGTCTGGGCCACCTGCACGAGTTTCTGAACATCGAGGATCTGCGGAAGGAATTCAAGGAACTCGAAGCCAAAATGGCCGCTCCCGATTTCTGGGACGACAAGGAGGCCGCTCAGGCCACCGTGGGCAAATTTTCCGCCTGCCGGAACGTGCTCGATCCCTTTCTGCAGCTGGAAAAATCGGTCGCCGAACTCGGGGAGGCCATCGACATGGCCGCCGAAGAGCCCGAATTTCTGGCCGATGCCGAAAGCGATGCCCAGAGACTGCAGAAGGAGCTGGACAAATACGAGATCCTGAGTTTCCTCTCGGGCAAGTTCGACCGCAAGAACATGTATCTGACCATCCACGCGGGGGCCGGCGGCACCGAGTCCTGCGACTGGGCCTCCATGCTGCTCCGCATGTTCCGGCGCTATATCGAGCGGCGGAACTGGAAGGACGAGATCATCGACTACCAGCCCGGCGACGAGGCCGGGATCAAGAGCGTGACGCTCCACGTCACGGGCGAGTTCGCCTACGGCTACTGCAAGGGGGAAACGGGAGTCCACCGTCTGGTGCGCATCTCGCCCTTCGACAGCAACGCCCGGCGGCATACCAGCTTCTGTTCGGTCGAAGTCTATCCCGAACTCGACGACGACATCGACATCGAGATCAACGAAAACGACCTGCGTATCGACACCTACCGTTCCAGCGGCGCGGGCGGCCAGCACGTGAATACCACCGACTCCGCCGTCCGGATCACCCACTTGCCCACGGGCATCGTGGTCAGCTGCCAGAACGAGCGCTCCCAGCATAAGAACCGGGCCACGGCCATGAAAATGCTCAAGGCCCGCCTCTATGAACGGGAAGAGGCCGCCCGCCGGGCCGAGGCCGACGCCAAGCGCGACGAGCGCGAGGACAACGGCTGGGGCAGCCAGATCCGCAGTTACGTGCTCCAGCCCTACCAGATGGTCAAGGATCTGCGTACCGAGGTCCAGACCAGCGACACGGCAGGAGTGCTGGACGGCGATCTCGATATGTTCATCGAAGCGTGGCTCAAGCGGCGCTGAAAGGGAAGGAAGAGGCGGTCCATGAAGGTTTTGCTCCTGCTGTTTCTGGCCGCGTCCATCGCGCTCGCGGGGAGCGGCTGTTCCAGCTTCCGGAGCCTTTTTTCCGACCCCGGCGCGGAAAAGCGCCGCGCCGAAAAGAAGCGCTCCCGGGCCGGCGGGGACGACGATGAACTTCAGAGCCGCCGTTACCGGCGGGATCCGCTGGATTCTCTGGTCTTCAACGACCGGAACAAAACGCCCAGCTGGGCCGAGAGAGATCTTTCCGACGGCGAACGGTCGGCGCTGCGCAACGCCTTGGACCCGAACGAACGCTCCTCGCAGAAGGCCATCGACCAGGTCTATCTGGAAAACGAACGCAGCCGCAAGAAGCGGACCGACTGGGTCTTCGGCCCCAACCCCTTCCGAAAGTGACCCCTTTCCATGCTGCTTCTCGACATCGGCAACACCCACGCCCGGATCGCCCGGGCGGAAGGGGAAAAAATCACGATCCTGCGCATCGTTCGCACCGGTGATCTTTCTCCCGAACTCCTCCCCGTGCAGGAGGGCGAAGAACTCTGGGGCGCGTCGGTGGTCCCTGCCGTCTCGGCGAAACTCCCCTGTGTCCGGTTCATCACCGCTGCGGAAGCGAGGGCCGTGCTGGACCTTTCATGCGTGGACAGTTCCACGGTCGGCGCCGACCGGCTGGCCAACGCGGCGGCGGCTCTGGATATGGAGCTCCCCGCGCTCATCCTCGACTGCGGGAGCGCCGTCACCATCGAACTTGTCGACCGGGAACGGCGTTTCCTCGGGGGGGCCATCGCTCCGGGGCGGAAACTGCTGCGGCAGGCCCTGCGCGACCACACCGCCCAGCTGCCGGAGATCCCCCTTTCGGGCCGACTGCCCGCCTTTCCCGGCCCCAACACTTTCGAGGCCATGCGGTTCGGCATCGACCGGGGGGCCGCCGGGAGCGCGAGGGAACTCATCGCCGCCTGCGAAAAGTGTTACGGCACCTTCAACAAGATCGTGACGGGGGGCGACGCGGAGTTTTTTGCGCTGGCGCTGGGACTCCCCGTCGCGCCGCCCGACTTCACTTTGCGTGGCGTGCTCCGTATCGCCCGAGCTCAGGGCTGATGTTGTTCATCCGGAAATCCAGCTTTTCCGGGATCTCCACTTTGGCGGGATCGACCTCGATCCCCTGCTTCGCCCCCTTGGCGCACTGGATGGCGGCGTAAAGGATCGAAAGCGACCCTTCCCCTTCGCGCAGCTGGGGAACTTCGAGGCCGCCCCCGGCCATCAGGAGCGCTTCGGCCTCTTCCGGCCGGCCCGTGCGGATCAGCGCCTCGATGTAATAGATCTGGTTCATGGCGATGCGCTTGAGCTTCTCAGGCAGCGCCTCGTAACACTCCAGGACCGTCTGCCACGCCCTGGCTTCGCAGCAGCACTGGAGCCCTTCCCGGATGATTGTGGGGTCCAGGGATGAAAAACCCTGCGTGAAGAACATCACCGCTCCGGCGAAATCGCCCCGGCTCCTGTGGGCGTTGCCCAAGGCGTAGGCCACGGCGAAGGAGCGGCGGGGATCTCCCGCCCGGCGGAAGTATTTTTCCGCTTCCCCGTACTCCCGGCGGAAGTAGCGGTTGAGCCCCAGCTGGAAGTCGCGCAGGGGGGAAACTGGGGCCTTTTCGATGAGGGGCAGGAACTCCTCCTGCACCATGTACGACGGCGGCGGGGTCTTCATGTCCCATGCGGGGAAAGCGCCGGTCTTGAGCAGCGTGTGCCAGATCGAAGTGCTTTCATCGGGGGAATCGAAGTCCAGATGGGGGGCGAAATCCCCCTTGCCGCCGCAGCGCGCCTTTTCCACCGCGCCCCAGCCGGATCCGCGGAAGACGACCTCTTCGGCGGGCCGCAGGGCGAAGGCCTCCTTCGTCTCGGCCAGCATGTCGTCCAGCGCCTGCCGGGGCAGGGCCTCTTCCAGCCGGGCCGCGGCCTCGTGCCGGGCCTCTTCCCAGCTGCCGTGGATTTTGTCGGGATCGGCCTGCAGCGGGCCGTAGGCTTCCAGCCACTCCCACGCGGTACGGGGAGGCATGGGCAGGCACTCCAGCTGGGTGTTGGCCAGTCCCGCCTGGATCTCCACGTAGGGGAGCCCGTCGGGGGAAGTGAGGCGCTTCTGCCAGTTGAGCCCGCCCGAGGAGCGTCCCCAGACGAAAAGCTTGCGGCCTTTCAGGCGGTCGGTGGAGCACTGGCACAGCCCCCAGCCGTCGCCGTACAACGCGGCTTCGAACTTCCGTTCCCGGTCGGGGATCTGGAAGAAGTGGTCCTTGGAGGTGGGATAATTCTTCGGATAGGTGCAGTCGTAGCCGTCCGGCACGGGCAGTTTCACCCGGCGCAGCAGGTGTTCGAAGTTGCTGATGTAGGTGTTGGAAAAGGAGTGCTCCGCAGGCGTCACCACCCGCAGGTCGTCCCCCTCGTCCACGGCGGTGTTGGACCACCAGTACATGGGGATGATCTTGTCGTGGTGGTTGTGGATGCGGCACCGCACGAAGAGGAAGGGCGAATCGTCGGGCAGGAAGAACTCCATCTGATAGGCGACGCCGTTTTCCCGGCTGAATTCGTACATCCGGAGCACGGGGGCGCCCTTGTAGGAGCGGGCACGGGCGGCGAAGAGGCTCCGGCAGGTCCGGACTTGATGGCCCCGCGTCCCGACGTTCCACTCGATGCCCCCGGAACACCAGGCGTTGCAGATGGCCAGATTGCCGGGCTTGATGACGGGATTATGCGTCACCAGATCCCGTTTCTTCCGCTTGTCGAAAAGGGACCAGAGCCGCCCCCCGAGTTCGGGGAGAAAGACGGCCTTCAAGTACGCGTTTTCCAGCACCGCCGTCCGCCATTTGGTCGGGCGGAGCTCCGTGGTGTAGCGGTCCTGGAGCGTGGAAGGCAGTGCGTTGGGGCGCAGGCCGTAGCCGATGAACAGCCCCGCCTCGTCGCCCGTGTCGTATTGGAGATTCACCTTCAGCGCGTCCCGCATGGCGGGCAGGGGGGATTCCTGCGTCAGGTCCGCCGAGGGGATGATCATTTCCTCAAAACGTAATTCACTCATGTTATGCCTCTTTCAGTTGGTGATTTTTCAATGAACGGCCCTTTCGACCGAAACGGCGTAGGGTTGGAGCAGCGTCTCCGTTTCGAAGACGACGATCTCGTTTTTGCCCTTCCTGAGGATCGGGGAGGGCACGTAAAGGGTGTCGGCGGAACCAACGCGCCAGTACCTCCCCAGATTGAAGCCGTTGACCCAGACCGCGCCCCGGACACCGGGGAAGCGGATGAAGGTCTCGGCGACTTCGTCCACTTCGAATTCCCCCTTGAAGAAGCCGGGGCAGGGCAGGGTTGCGTCCATGGGCCCGAAGGGCAGTTTCTGCGGTTCGTCGAGGGGCAGCGAGAAGTTTTCCCAGCCGAAGCAGTAGGCGTTGTCGGTCATCACGCCGCCGGGGAGCCCCTTGAAATCCAGTCCCGTCAGGTAGCCGTAGTTGATCCGGCCGAAGGACTCCACGAGGATGTCCAGCGTGACGCCTTTGGCCGGGATGTCCACGTCGAAGCGGAAGGGCTTGTCGTCCCGGAAGACCGTGGCGAGGCGTCTGCCGTCAAGAAAAATGTCGGCGCAGTCGTGGACTTCCGGGGCCCAAAGCTGGACCTTGCGGGGACCGGGGATGTGCGTCCGGTAGTGGACGAAGCCGAAGGCCTGCCCCAGTTTTTCCATGGTCAGGGGAGACACGGACTCCATCGGTTTCCCCAGATATTTCAGCGCTTCGAAAAAGGAAATGGAGCCTGTGAAGTCGATCTTGCCCCAGGCCCGGCGCTTCACCGGGGCGGGAGTTCCCGTCTTCGCCTCGGGGAAGTATTTCTTCACCGTCTTCTGGAGCAGGAAATACTTTTCCGTCACGTCGCCCCATTCGGTGATGGGCGCGTCGTAGTCGTAGCTGGTGGTGTCGCAGGTGTAGGGGATGTCCCCGCGGCTCTTGTTGGCTCCGGCGTAAAATCCGAAGTTGGTCCCGCCGTGGAACATGTACATGTTCACGTTGCTCCCGGAGCGGATGATGTCGTCGAACTCCTCCGCCACGCTTGCGGCGTCCCGGCCTTTGCGGGGATTGTTCTTCCAGTGGTCGTACCACCCGAGCCAGAACTCCATGAAGAAGGGCACGTCGTCGGGCCGCAGGGATTTCAATAATCCGAAGCCCGCCAGCGCCCGGCTGCCCCCCGTGAGCATGGCGGGGGTCCCTTCCAGCATCCCGTTGAGGAGATAGGAGACTCCGGCGCCGTCGGCGGTGAAGAGGGGCACGGTAATCCCGGCGTTTCGCATCATGTCCCGCAGGGCGCCGATATAGGCGTCGTCGTGGCCGTAGGAGCCGTATTCGTTTTCGATCTGCATGGCGATGATGGGGCCGCCCTTATCATACTGGAGGGGTTCGATGAGGGGCATGATCTTCTCGAAATACTTTCGGACGCACTCCAGGTAGACCTTGTTGTTCCGGCGGAACTCGATCCCCTCTTTGAGCATGAGCCAGTGGGGGAAGCCTCCGTTGTCCCATTCGGCGCAGATATAGGGGCCGGGGCGCAGGATCACGTAGAGCCCCAGCTCCTGGGCGGTTTTGATAAAGCGCGGGAAGTCCAGCATGCCGGAAAAGTCGAACTCCCCCTCTTTCGGCTCGTGCAGGTTCCAGCACATGTAGGTTTCGAGGCAGTTGAAGCCGCATTGCGCGAGCTTTTCCAGCCGGTCGCGCCAGAGGTCGGGGTGGACCCGGAAGTAGTGGATGGCGCCGGAAAAGATCTGCACCGCTTTGCCGTCGATATAGATCTTGCGTTCTTTGAATTCGACTTTCGACATGATGAAATACTCCTTTTTCGGGGAAGATGTGTTCTATTTCAGAAAGGCCGTCACTTCGGCCATGCTTTTCGCCGAGAGCGCCGCCAGCTTGTTCCGGGTCTCCCGGAGTTTTTCGCACAATGCGGGCCGTTCCCGCAGGATCTTCAACGCGGTATCGAGCATTTTTTCTCCGGCTTCCGCATCGTCCAGATCGACGAGGTATTCCCCCAGCCCCATGTCCCGGACCATCTGCCGCTTGCGGCCGCATTCGGCGTAGGGGGCGTGGATGAAGGGGACCGCGTTGCCCACGGCGAGGATGATGGAGTGCATTTCCACGCTGACGAGAAGCGACGACTCCCGGTAGACCGACAGCGCCTGTTCCGGCGTCCAGAACTCCTCCAGATAGACCGTATTCTTCTGCGCCTCGGGCGTCAGGATGTCGTAAAGGTGGACCTTCGCGTCGGTGAGGGTGTCCCGCGTCTCGTGGGCGATGAGGACCTTCTGGCCCGTTCGGGCGATATAGTTTTCGATGAGGTGTTTCATCTGCGCCATCTGGTGACGGCAGCGCTCCCGGGTGACCGCGCCCCCCGTGGGGTCGTGGTACTTGGGCTTCGGAGCGGAGATCCGCAGGACCACGGTCATGAACTTTTCCTTCTTCAGTCCGTTTTTGCGGAAGAACTCCTCCTTCCACGGCTCGTCTCCGCCCTCGAAGTAGACGGTGGTGTCGGGGCGGAAATCCAGTGCCTTGAAGGTGAACTTTTTCTGCTGCAGATAGTTCAGGGAATCGGTGTCCCGGCAGTAGACGAACTCCGCGTCCCGGAAGAGCCGGTCGTAGATCAGCTCCACGGGCCATTCGATGAGGTCGAAGGACTGGGAGCCGATGCCGTAGGGGATGTGCAGCGCCCGCGCCAGCAGCAGGGACATGGCCAGGGGCAGCGTGTAGCCGAAGAGCCGCCGGACCCCCAGCCGCCCGAAGTTCAGCGTGGTGCCGGAGTTGTAGTAGACGAACCCGGCGTCCGCAAAGGCCGCGGCCAGTTCGGGAAAGTGGACCTTCAGGTCCTCCATGATCTCAAGGGGAAAGCGGTCGAGCAGGTCACGGGCGATCTTTTCCGCCTCGAAGGAGGGAAGCACCCCCGTGCGGAACTGCTCCAGTTTTATTTTGCCGTACCGGGCGCAGAGATTCCGCCAGGCGTTCCCCTTGACCTGCGCGTTGCGGATATCCTCCGACGCGGCGTCGGGCAGGGGGTCCCCGCCGATCAGGTCGAAGAAGGGCATGGGGAGGACCTCCCCGTCGGGATTGTAGGGGGGCAGGGCCTGCTTGTAGTAGGCGTAGGCCGGATCCCTTTCGGGCAGGTAGTTGATCAGCTTGACCTGGAGTCCGGGGGCCTGCTTCCGCAGCAATGTGAACAGCCCCCCCTGAATGCCCATGTCGCCGATGTTGTTGATGCTCCAGGCGTAAGTGACCAGCAGGTGTTTTTTCATTGCATCCTCTCGATAAGTTCGGCCGCGCGGCGGCGGTTGTCCAGAAGGGTTTTCCCGTCGATGCCGGGAGCCTTTTTGAGCGAAGAATCCAGCGCTTCGGCTTCTTTTCGCAGGGGATCCTCCGGGCTCCGTTTCGACGCGAGGCGTTTCAGGATCGTGTAGTATTCAAAATCTTCGATGCCGTCCCGGATCGACTCCGCCCGCAGGGTGGAAAGGAAACGGCCGTCGGGCCCCATGCAGAAGTAACAGCCGCCCCCGTTGCCGCCGGGGAAGCTTTCCGGATCCCATCCCGTGAGGGGGGCGTTCGAGCTGATGGGCTTTTTGTTGCCGTACCAGCGGGAAACGGTCCACACCAGCCAGCCGTCCACATGGTTCGCGAAGGCCCGTTCTCCCACCTGCGCCCGGGTCGAGGCCAGGGGCTCCGTGTCCACGGTCATGCCGGTGGTGTAGTACCACACTTCCCGTCCCGCCTTGCGGGCCTTCTGCGCGAGTTCGAAGTTGTACCGGGCAATCCCCGGTATCCAGCCGTCGATGATGCCCGCCAGGGGCGACCCGAAGCCGTAGGAGCCGTCGTCGAGCTTGCTGAAGATCTTCAGATCGGGGAAGTGCTTTCTCAATTCCTTCACGAGGTCGATTATGGCGGGCCGCTCCGAAGGCGTGGCTTCGTCGAAGCCGTAGCAGGCGGCATAGCGGTAGAGCCCCACGGCTTTGAGTTCGGGGATCCGCTTTTTCAAAATCTCGATGTATTCTCTCTTCCACTCTTCGGGGTAGACGGCCTGCTGTGCGGGCGTCATCCGTTCCCACAGCTCCTTGGATTTTCCCGGCGGCACGCCTTTCCCCGTGTGGTGGGCCTGCCGGGGCAGTTTCAGGTAGAGGAGCGGGATGAAGTTCAAGCCCTCTTTTTCGTCCTCCAGATATTGACTGACCGGGGGAAGGACCGGGCGGCCGTAACTGCCGGTTTCGGAGTAGATGGAAAATCCGTTCAGGTGGAAGTTCTTCAATATCCACCGTTCGAAGGCCCGGCGGTTCCGCCCCATGAGGGGGGAGCCGTAGACCGAGGTGGCCGTGCGCAACGTCATGCGCCGGGGCAGGGCGAAGCCGAAGACGGTGATTTCCGCCGGGAAGAGGAAGGAGCCCCCGGGGGCGGTGAAGCGGATCTTCCCCCGGTAAAGTCCTTTCTTCGTTCCGGGCGGGGCCGTGACCCGGAGCACCCAGAGCTGGAGCTGCCGGGGCCGGAGGTTTTCCACCTTGGCGGTGTATTCGAGAATGGGGTCGAAGTGCCACCCCGCATGGACCCCCGGCACGGGAGTGAATCTGGTCTTCACCGCGCCGACGGGATGGATCTCCACCCTGATCCCGGCGGGAAATTCGACGCACTCCGCCGAGATGAAGGGGAGTGCTTCGGCGCTCACGGTGACGATGTGGGCGTTTTCCGTTTCACATGCGGCCAGGGCGACCCGGACGGGGCCGCCCGGCTGCGCTGCGAAGGTCCCGTGGAAGGGCAGGGGGCGGGCGAGGGCGTCGGCGCTCCCCGCGCCGATGCCGGTTCCGCCGTCGAAGCTCCGGGAGTTCGCGATGAGACCTGCGACCTGTTTTTCACGGACGGCGGCGAGGATTTTCTCGTACTGTTCCGCCGTCCGGACTTTTTCGAGTTCCGCCGCGAGGCCGACCTGGGCCGCCGCCGGTTTCAGGCGCCCGCACCGGGCCGCCACCGTGTTGTAGAGCCGGAGCCCGTAGACGGTGAACTCCGCGGGCAGGGGCGGACGGCTCAGGTAGATGCGCAAATATTTCATGTTCTTGAGGTCCATCTTGCGGGCGGGGTTGAACTTGTAGTGCAGTTTTTTCCGGCCGTTGTCGACCACGGTCTGTGTGTGGTAGCACTGTTTCCCCGTCCCGTCCCGGAAGTTGATGGAAAGGGAGGCGCTCAAGCCTCCTGAAAGGCGCACGTCGGCCTCGACGCCGTCACAGCCGGAACAGTCCGCGGGCATCCCCAGCGTCACCGTGGGATGGGTGTTCTTCAGCTCCGGCGAAAAGGCGGGAAAGCGGATGACGAGGAACCCTTCCGGCGAGAGCCGGGCCTCGGCTCCGCCCGAAACGGAAAGGACTTTCAGGGGAATATCCCGCGCTCCCAGCAGCAGGGCGGTCAAAATCGTGAGCAGTACGGCCGCAGTTTTCATAAATAAGGCTCCTGAATGTGTTGTTGTTCCTGCATCCGGAGCATAATATACATCCCCTCTCAACGTTATGCAAGGCGCGGACGGGGCAATTTTGCGCCATCCGCCGATCAGACCTGGAGGACTTGCAGGACCGGCAGGACCGGCAGGCACCCGCAAACGCCCCTCTGCGGCAGTGAATGGGCCGCAGATTTTGCCGGGCACATCCGGGAGCGGACTTGCAAAAAGAGGATATGCGGTGTATATTATTCCGACAGGGACTGACGGAACCGGTCCGGAGGCCAGGTCACATGGAGAATACCGAAAAATGCAAGAGATGCCTCCTGCCATGATCCTCTGCGGCGGTCAGGGAACGCGGCTGCGCGAAGTCACCGAACTTCTGCCCAAGCCCATGGTCCCCATCGGCGAACAGCCCGTGCTCTGGCACATCATGAAGTGCTACGCCGCCTTCGGAATCCGCCGTTTCATCCTCTGCCTGGGATACAAGCGCGAATCCTTCGTGGACTACTTCACCAACTACCGGCTGCGGACCACCGACGCCACCGTCATTCCGGGGAAGCCGGAAAAGACCGTCTTCCACTCCCGGAGCCCCGAGGACGAGTGGGAGATCACTCTCGCCGGGACGGGGCTTCACTCCGGCACGGGGACCCGGGTCCGGCTGGCTTCCAAATACCTCAGGGAAAAGGACTCGAGCTTCTTCCTCACCTACGGGGACGGACTAGCCGACATCGACATCGGCGCGGAACTGGCTTTCCACGAGTCCCATTCGAAACTCCTCACCGTGGGGGCCGTCCACCCCGCCGCCCGCTTCGGCGAGATGAAGATCGGCAAGGACGATCTGGTCCGCTCCTTCGTGGAAAAGCCCAGCCGGGTCTCCGGCTACATCAACGGGGGCTTCATGGTGGTCCGCCGGGAGTTCGTTCCCCGCTTCATTCCCGAAGAGGACTGCTTCCTCGAGCAGGCCCCCATCAACGACGCCGCCGCGGCGGGGGAAATGTGCGCCTTCCGCCACGAGGGCTTCTGGCAGTGCATGGACACCCCGCGTGAACACACCATGCTCAATAGCTTGTGGGAGTCCGGCGAGGCCCCCTGGACGAAGTTCTGGAAATAAAGGAGTTCCGCTTCTCATGTTCGATCGAGTCTACTCCGGCCGCCGGGTCCTGGTCACGGGCCACACGGGTTTCAAGGGCTCGTGGCTGGTCTGCTGGCTTTCCCGGCTGGGGGCCGAAGTCTGCGGCGCGGCGCTCCCCATGGAAGAGCCCGCCCACTACACGCTGCTCCGCCCCCCCTGCAAAAGCGTCATCGGCGACATCCGGGAGTCGGCCGCTCTGGCCCGGATCTTCCGGGAATTCCAGCCCGAGATCGTCTTCCATCTGGCCGCGCGGCCCATCGTGCGTCTCTCTTACAGGGAGCCCGTGGAGACCTTCGAAGTGAACGTCATGGGCACGGTGAATCTGCTCGAGTGCTGCCGCAAGACGCCTTCGGTGAAGAGCGTGGTGATCGTCACCACGGACAAGTGCTACGAAAATCCCGACACCGGCGTACCCTTCACCGAAAGCGCCCCCCTGGGGGGACACGATCCCTACAGCGGCTCCAAGGCGGCGGCGGAGATCGCCGTCGCCAGCTACCGCCGTTCCTTCTTCGAACCCGAGGGCCGGATCTTCTGCGCCACCGCCCGGGCGGGGAACGTGATCGGCGGCGGCGACTGGGCCCCCGACCGGCTGATCCCGGACATGGTCCGGGCAGCGGCGCAGGGGAGGACCGCGCAGCTCCGCAACCCCGACGCCATCCGCCCCTGGCAGCACGTGCTGGAGCCCCTGAGCGGCTATCTGCAGCTGGGGGCCGTGCTCTTCCAGGAAAAGAGAGAGTTCACCGGCAGCTGGAACTTCGGGCCCGACCCCGGAGACGTGCTCACCGTGCGTCAGGTGGCGGAGGCCATGCACGAGGAGTGGGAACAGATGCGCTTCGAGGAAAAGGCCGAAGCGGCTCCCCTCCACGAAGCGCCCCGGCTGGTGCTGGACTGCGCCAAGGCCCGGCGGGAACTCACCTGGCGGCCCGTCTGGAGCAGCGCCGAGGCCATCGAGCGCACCGCCCGGTGGTACCGGAGTTTTTACGAGTCCGGCTGTCTCGACACCGCCGACGATCTCGACAGTTATTTGCGCACCGCTCAGGGGAAAGGGCTCTCATGGACAAAGTGACTCGCGCCCGGGAGCTCCGGGAACAGATCCTCGCCCTCACGAAGGAGTACTACGCCGTCGCCCACGACCGGACCGGCGAAGGCTTCGAACCGGGGAAAAGCCGCATCAACTACGCCGGACGCTGTTTCGACGCTGCCGAAATGACCAATCTGGTGGATTCCGCGCTGGAGTTCTGGCTCACTTCGGGCCGTTACACTCGGGAGTTTGAGGAGCGCTTCGCCGCCTTGCTCGGAGTGAAGCGTGTGCTTTTGGTCAACAGCGGATCTTCCGCCAACGCTCTTGCCTTCCTTTCCCTCACCGTGCCGGAGCTGGGGGAGCGCCGGATCCGCCGGGGCGACGAGGTCATCACCGTGGCCGCCGGGTTCCCCACCACCGTTTCGCCCATCGTCCAGTACGGGGCGGTCCCGGTCTTCGTGGATGTGGAACGCACCACCGCCAATCTGGATCCGGCCCTGCTGGAAGGGGCTTTGTCGCCCCGGACCAAGGCGGTCATGATCGCCCATACGCTGGGCAATCCCTTCGATCTGCGCCGCGTCGGGGAGTTCTGCCGGAAGCACGGCCTGTGGCTGGTGGAGGACAACTGCGACGCCCTGGGCTCCCGCTTCGGCGGGCGCCTCACGGGGACCTTCGGCGACTTCGGCACGTCGAGCTTCTACCCGCCCCACCACCTGACCATGGGGGAAGGCGGGGCCGTCTACACCTCGGATCCTCTGCTGGCCAAGATCGCCCTTTCCCTGCGGGACTGGGGGCGGGACTGCTGGTGCCCATCGGGCCGTGACAACACCTGCAAGTGCCGGTTCACCAAACAGTTCGGAACGCTCCCCAAGGGCTACGACCACAAGTACGTCTACAGCCACTTCGGCTGCAATCTCAAGGCCACCGACATGCAGGCCGCCGTGGGCTGCGCCCAGCTGGACAAACTGGCGCATTTCACCGAACTGCGGAAGCGCAATTTCGAGTACCTGCGCTCCCGCCTGGCCGATCTGCCCCAGCTCCGGCTCATGGAAAAACTCCCCGAAAGCGACCCCGCCTGGTTCGGATTTCTGATGACCCTGACCGACGCGGCCCCCTTCAGCCGCAACGATCTGGCGCAGTTTCTGGAATCCCGGCTCATCCAGACCCGGAACCTCTTTTCCGGCAATCTGACGCGCCAC
>JAFSYV010000364.1 GCA_017443585.1 Lentisphaeria bacterium
ATGGAGCTTCAAACTTGCCGAAAATCTTTTCCCGGCCAACCGTCTCATCATCAACGACTCCACCCCCAACGTCTGGTCGGTCGACAAATTCCGGCGGACCCGCACTCCCTACTATATGCAGATCGAAAGGGCCATGCTCAAGGGAGCCAGAATCGACGGCATCGGCATGCAGTTCCACATGTTCTACCGCAGGGAAGACGAACTTGCCTCGACGGCGGGGTACTACGACCCGGAACAGTTCATGAACGTGCTGGACACCTACGCGGCTCTGGGACTGCCGCTCCACGTGACCGAAATGACCATCCCCGCCTATTCGGCGGCACCCGAAGACGAGGCGGTCCAGGCGGAAATCGTCCGGAACCTCTACCGCATGCTCTTCAGCCATCCCGCGGTGGAGGGCATCATCTACTGGAACACCGCCGACGGCTACGCCTACGTCCGCGAAACGGCCGGAGCGGGCGACATGAGCGCCGGAGAAAACTACTACTACGGAGGATTGCTCCGGCACGACCTCTCGGTCAAGCCCGCGTGGAACGTCATCAGGAATCTTTTCACGAAGGAATGGCGCACCGATCTCGAACTTTACACCGACACCGACCGCCTGAGTTTCAAGGGCTTCTTCGGACGCTACGAATTCGAAGTCACGGCCAACGGAAAAACTGTGAAGCAGGAATTCCATCTGGGCAAAGACCTGCCCCGGTACTTCACCGTCACCATCTGAAATTACGGACGCCGGGGCATTTTTTCCCGGAGTTTCATCAAACGTTCGAGGGCTTCGTTCAGCGTAGATTCTTTCTTCGCGAAGTGGAAGCGGACGAAGTCGTTGACATTTTCCCGGAAGAAACTGGAGCCCGGCACGGCGGCAACGCCGACCTTTTCCGCCATGAGTTCGCAGAATTCCAGATCGCTTTCATAGCCGAATTCGGAGATGTCCGCAAGCACGTAATAGGCTCCTTGGGGCACGGTGTGAGGGATCCCGGCTTCCGTCAGCCCGGCGAGAAAGAAATCCCGCAAGCTTGTGTATTTCGCCTGCAGTTCCGCGTAGTATTCCGGCCCGAACTCGAGGGCGGTCACCGCCGCCTCCTGCAGGGGCGCCGCCGCGCCCACAGTGAGAAAATCGTGGACCTTGCGCACGTTCTCGGTGATTTCGGGCGAGGAGATCACGTACCCCAGCCGCCAGCCGGTGATGGAGTAGGTCTTGGAAAGGGAACCGCAGGTCAAGGTCCGCTCCTTCATGCCGGGGAGCGAGGCGAAGGAAATATGCCTGAAGGGCGCGTAGACGATGTGTTCGTAAACCTCGTCCGTGAGGACGAAGGCGTCGTACTTTTCCGCAAGCTCGGCGATGAAGCGCAGCTCATCGAGAGAAAAGACCTTGCCGCAGGGGTTGGAGGGATTGCAGAGGATCAGGGACTTCGCGCCCTGCCGGAAGGCGTTTTCCAGTTCCTCCGGGTCGAAGACGAAATCCGGCGGCCGCAGGGGCACGTAAAGGGGCTCCGCGCCCGACAGGATGGCGTCCGCGCCGTAGTTTTCGTAGAAGGGCGAAAAGACCGCCACCTTGTCCCCCGGATCCACGGTGCTCATCATGGCGCACATCATGGCCTCGGTGCTGCCGCAGGTGACGACGATCTCCCGCTCCGGATCCACGGGAACTCCGGTGTACCGCTGATGTTTCCGGGCCAGCGCCTCGCGGAAGTTCCGGGCCCCCCAGGTGATGGCGTACTGGTGGGGCCCCTGCCCCGCCGCGGCGGCCAGCGCACGGGTGAGGGCTTCAGGCGGGTCGAAGTCGGGGAATCCCTGCGAAAGATTCACCGCACCGAACCGGTTGGCGATCCGGGTCATCCGGCGGATGACGGAATCGGTGAAGGTCCCGGTGCGGGCTGAAAGACGCGGCATTTTCCGTTTCTCAGAAGAAGACGCCGCCCCGGACGACGGCCTTGATCCGGTCCAGATCGTAACGGCTGTACCACCAGGTCGGGTGCTGGAGGAAGAAGATGACGTCGCCTTCCCTGCACGATTTCAATGCGGCGGCGAATTCGTCGCCGCCGATGCAGCGGCTTTCGCAGACGCCGTGGTAGCGATCGCCGAGTTCCCTGCCCAGCTGGGCGCAGAAGCGGTAGAGCTCGCCGTAGGGGTGGGTGATGCCGCACTCCTGAAGCAGCTCGGTCCGCCATTCGCCGTCGACCTTGAACATCTGGGTGGAGTCGAACCCCGACAGGAAAACGCCGTGGGCATAGGCGAGCGTGATGCCGGGGAAGAACTTCCTCAACGCGGCCATGTTTTCCCGGAAGGAGGCCCGCGCGGCGGCCTTGTCACCCCTGGTGATGACCAGATCCTCGTACTGATACTGGAGCTCGTGCCCCAGAGCGAGGAGGGCGTTCAGCTGGTCCCGGAGCTCCTGCGTGGCGGCGCACACCACCCGGATGTTGTAGCTGGTGCGGAACCCGAAAGAGGCCTCCATCTCGGCCATCTGGCGGGCTATGTAGTTGTCGCTGGGGCGCTCCACATCGTGGACCCAGATGACCCGGACCCGGTCCTCGAGGACCAGCTTCTTTTCGTCATAGAGCTTCAGCGCCTCGGAATAGGGCACGGGGGCATAACGCCCGCGGGACATTTCGGCCAGAATCTTGGCATACTCTTTGGCGTTGAGCTCATCGTCGAGCTTGCTGTAGTGTTCGAAGCCCAGATCGATGGGGATGTATTTGGACATCTTCTTTCTCCTCGGAACTTACCGGCGCGCGGGCTCCACCGTGAAGGGCTTTTCGGTCCGGCTCTGGCTGGCCACGTGGGTGACCGTCACACGCCACACGCCGGGCCGGGCGTTGAAGGGGATCTGGAAGGCGAAATCCGCCGTCGGCGTCGCGAAGCGGACGTTCTTGGAGTAGATCCGCTGGACCTTGCCCGCGGGATCCTTGACTTCGAGCCGATAGACCGTCGCCCCGGCCGCGCCGGGGGCCGCGGCGCGGACCTTCACCATCTGCCCGGCGGTCACCTGAGCGGAAAGCGTAACGGCGGGAGTTCCGACCTCCTCGGGCAGAACGGCGAAAAGCTGGCCGTAGCCGCCGGGGGCTCTGGTCTTGAAGGTGTTCCCCCTGGCGAGGATCTTTCCGGTCCGGACGTCGTAGATGACGCCGGAAACAGGAAGCTTCACCGTCACCACGGGGCCTTTCGTAATGTCGATGGCCCCCCGGAGCATCCGGCTGCTGTTGTCGCGGAGCAGTCCGAAATAGGCGTTGACGCCGTCCTTTTTGAGGACGCTGTGGGAGGTAACGAGAGCGCCCTTCTCATCGGTGACCGCGGCGTGGGGAGTGATCCCCGCAGAACCGAGGAGTTGTTTCATGGTCGCCTGCATGGAACGGCAATAGACCACGCTGCCGCTGGACTCCGTCGCCGTCTCACCGCCGGCGCCACCCAGAGCCACCGCCTGATAGCTGTTCATGAGGACGTTGAGCAGGATCCCCCTGCCCTTGCCGCAGCGGGTCTCGGTCAGGACGCCCAGCTTCGGTTCCGCGACCCGGAAGGAGCCCTTGAGGGTCTTCTCGTTCAGGGTGCGGGTCACGGGGGCGATGGCGCCCGGCTGGGCCGGAAAGAGCTTGTCCAGCACGGTCCCGGCGATCCTCTTGCCGTGCTTGTCGTAGCGGCCGGGAGCCGCGTCGGCGATGACCGTGCCGCCCCGTGAGGCGAATTCCACCAGCCGGGTGCGGGCCGCGTCGGAAAGGGCCAGCGCCATGGGCAGAACGATCACCTTGAATCCCCTGAGCTCGAACTTGGGATCGTCCAGATTCTCATAGCTGATGAAGCGGAAGTCACACTTGATGTCCCGCAGCAGTTCATCCCAGCCGGTCTGGGTGTTCTGCCACTCGGAAAGGCCCAGTCCGCCCGCCATGGCCGCAAAGAGGGAGGCCTGGCTGTAGAGCACCGCCACGGGCGGCTTCGCGGATTCGGCGGCGAGGAGCAGTTTGGCCGGTCCGCGCTTCAGCAGATTGAACTCTTCGGCATAAGCCTTGAGGTTGACCGTGGGCGAGCCGTCGCCGTTGTAGGCGCTGCCGTGCCAGTTCCACGCGGTGTTGCCCCCCTTGAAAAGGTTGCGCCACTGGGGAGCGCGTTCGTAGCTGTCGTAGAGCGCGTGACTGCTGACGTAGCCGCCGCCCCACTGACCGGCGAGTCGCTGATGCTCGATGAAATCGTTGACCAGCGTGGTCTGGACGCCGCTGTAATAGGCGATGCAGCCGATGTGCTTCATCAGCTGCCACCAGTCGTAGCCGTAGCCGGGGACCTGAGTCCCGGACATGCCCACCTTGGCGCCGGGGACATGCTTCTGGATGGAATGGGCGCGGGCGCCGATGAAGCGCTCGGCGTAGACCCGGCTCATGAAGACCTTGTGGTCCAGCCACGGAGCCAGATTGCCGGAGTTTTCCACCTCCTTGCGCTGGACGGGGACCACTTCGTCGAAGGACTTGTAACTGCGGCCCCAGACGGCGTTGAGCTTGTCGATGCTCTTGTAATCTTCTTTCAGCACCTCGCGGAAGAACTTGAGGCAGTGAGGCGAATAACAGACGGTGGATCCGAGGAACATCTCGTCCCCCAGCATGTGGTAGATGCAGGTGTAGTAGCGCATCTGATTGATCCGGCACTGTTCGGCGATGCCCGCGTCGGCCTTGCCCGTGAACTCAGGGTCCGAGTAGCAGGGATTCCGGACAGGATCCGTGGGCACGTCGGCCCGGTAGACCCGGTGCCGGTCGCGGGGCTCGGCGATGCCGCCCATGTTCAGCACCAGCGGGAAGAAATCCAGATTGAGCAGATTGCGCAGGTGGCCGCTCTTCACGTTGTCCCGAGTTCCGGGGGTGCTCAGCAGATCGAAGCCCAGATCCCGGAGCATGGCGCTCAGGAGCAGCCTGCCGCCCCACATCCCCGCGTGGTAATCGGTGGGGTCGAGGGTCCGGTCGGCAAGGGAAAATTCACCCATGGTCCGGGCGATGAGCTTGCCCTGACGCTCGATGCCGACCAGCACCCGGTTCAGCGTGGTGAAGGGCGGCTGCAGCGTGACCGTCACGGGGATGGAAGCGGCGGCGTCGAACTCCTTGCGGAAGACTTCGCGGAAGGAGGTGTCTTCGATCCGCAGCTTGATCTTGTCGCCCTTCTGGAACTTTTCCGCCTGAAGCGTGAAGTTCACGGGAGCCTTGAAGGAGTAGCAGCGGTCGGCGGCGGAAAAGGCCACCTTGATCCCCGCCGTTTCGGGAATCTCCAGACGGGCGGCTGCCGCGTCGAGGACCGCCTTCCGGGCGTCGAGGAGCTTGCAGTGGGCAAGTTCGGTGCCGCCGGGGAGCACGGGCAGCTCGACGGAAACGGTATTCTTCCCGGCCTTGAGGTCCACGGTCCGGACCAGCCCGCCGTCGGATTCCCGGTTCATGGCCTTGAACTCCACCTCAAGCTCCGCCTTGCAGGGCGCCTTGGCATCGATGTCGAACTTGAGGGCGTTCCCTTCCTGTTTCACCGCGGTGAAGCAGACGGAGCTCCGGGCGCCGGAGCGGTCCAGCAGGGCCTTGATGAGCGGCAGGTAGGGGTACTCCCAGAAGGGATAGTCACGGCTCACGAAAGCTGGGCTGCCCTGAGAGGAGTATTCGGGCGGCGTACTGAGGAAATAGTCGAGATTCACGTAGTGCGGCCCGCTGATGTTGATGACGGCTGCCTTCTGGTAATTCTGCACGTAGCGCGAGATGTGCCGGATGGGCTTGAAAACGGGCACGAGGAGCCAGTTTTCGGGCAATTTCCGCTTCTTGCCCAGCAGGTTTTTGGGGATCGCGGAGCAGTTCAGGAAAACGAACTGCGTACCTTTGTTCTGAAGTTTGACCAGCTCGGCGGTCAACGCCCCGTTGGCGTCGTTCTTCTTGAAGTCCACTCCCTGGATCAGAGCGCACTTGGGAACCTTTTTCAGCGCCCGGAACCGTTCGAGGCTGTAGTCGCAGAAAATCTTGTCCAGCGTGGTCGAATTCACGCCGAAGACCCCCTTCCCGCCGGAAATGTCCAGACACTTGGGCAGCAGGGGGATGAAGGCGTATTCAAGGTCCGTGCGCTGGGCGAGTTCGACGATCTGCCGCCTTGATGCGTCCTCGTTGGTGCCGATGATGGTGCAGGCGTAGAGCAGTTCGGGCATCTTGACCGCCGCGGGCTTGAACCACTCCTCATGGGGCGTCACGTACTCATGCGAGATCTTTTCCAGTTGAGGCAGAGGCAGGTAGCCGCTCAGGATAGCCTTTTCGCGGGCGGCTTCCAGCGGAGGCTTCCGGGTGAAGCGGAAATCTTCGGGCACCACCGAAACGTTGTCGAGCCAGAGTACGTTGTCCCGGCTGGGGGCGAGGTGGAAAGAACTGACCAGATAGACCGCATCCCGGGGCGCGACGATGACGCCGGAAAAATGTCCCCACGGATAACTGTTTTTGGTGACCTTGATGCCCAGACGGCTCCGCCCTTGGATCACCTTGCGGTTCGCATCCTGGGCATAAGTCGAGAACGAGGCCCACTTGCGTTCGGGATTTTCGCAGCGCACATCCGCGGAAAAAGTGTACTTCACCTCCGGCTCGGCCAGAAAGTAGGCGGTGTAACTGGCGGAAAATTTGCCTTGTTCCTGTTTGAGCCGGATCCCGTAAGTTCCCTTGGAACCCGCGCCTTTTTCCCAGAAGAAACATTTCCGGGAAAGGGTCTTTTCGTACCACACGTGACCGTCGGCGAAATTCCCGGCGGCGTTGGGCTTTTCAAAACTGCCGTTGTACATGAGTTCGGGGCCTTCGGCCTGAAGTTCCGGAGCTTTGGCCGGAGCGTCCAGGGCCACTTGGCAGGTCAGCTCCACGACGCCCAGGGGCAGCGGCTCTTTGCGGCTCATGATGTCATAGGCGAAATTGTCGACAATCTTGGTGTAGTAGTAGCCGTTGGGCGCCACGGCGGGCACTTCGAAAAGCAGCCGGCGGGAACCGTCCTTGAGGGTCTTCAGCGTGCTCTTGAAGGGCCGGTCCCGGTCGATGCGGCCGTTGCAGACGGGATAGACGGCGGCGTTGGTGATCTTCTCTTTCGCGGAAATGAGGACCGCGCGGATGCTGGGCTGGAACTGCCGCTTCAGCTTGATGACCACGACCGACTGGGGATCGGGCAGATTCCCGGTCTTGGGCTGGAGCCACTTGGGATCCTTCTTCCCCGGCATGGCGGGCGAAGCGGGGGTGTCGGCGGGGATGCGGTTTTCGGGCAGAGCCGCCTTGGCCGCGATCAGCTTGGGCACGTTCTTGTCCAGATCCACCCGCACGGTGAAGGTGATCTCGGCGCCGGGGGCGAAATCCCACTGTCGGGTCACCGCCTCGAGGGTGTGCATGGTTTTGCCGTTTTTGGTCCCGGTCCAGGAGTAGTAGCCTGCGGCGACCTTGCCGGGGAGCGTGACCACCGCGCCCGCGGGATCCTCCTTGTCGCAGACGCCGAGGACCGACAGTCCGGGAGCGGAACTCCACTCATTGGTCACCGCGCTGCCGGGATTGGTCATTTCGAACAATTTGCCGTTCCGGGGCTGGAAGATCCTGACCCGTGCGCCGGTATCGTCGCGGGGGCCGAGATAGGTTTGGAGCCACAGCGCCGCCCGGTGGGGTTTGGTGTCCCGGTTTTTCAGGGTGTAGGTGACGGTGAAGAAGTCCTTGACGTAGGGGAAGTCGAATTTCTTGGTAATCCGGAGCCAGTCGAAGGAGGCCACGCCCCCCGCGGTGAGGGTGACCGACTGGGTCTTCTTGTAGTCTCCCGAGACCTTTTCGATGGAAAATTCCAGTTCGTTGAAGCGCTCGAAGCGCAGCTGGTCGCCCTCGAGGCAGAAGGCCCGTTCCGTGAACGATCCGATGGGGGAGTCGTTCATGAGCTTCTTGCTTCTCTTCCATTGCAGTTTCCGGATCCCGCCGCCTCTGGTGTTGAATCCGGCCTGGATCAAACCGGAGTCCATGGTGAAATCCGCCCCGGCGAGGACCGCCGCGGCCAGGACCGTCGTCAGGACCGACAAAATCTTCTTCATCGTGCAGTTTCCTTTTTGGTTGTTTCCGAAGCGGAAGAAAAACTCTTTTCACGTGCAGAGGCTTCTCCCGCATTGTTTTCAAGGGCGCCCTTTAATTTAGCATTGCAGGGAGCTTAATTCAAGAGGAAAATCGTTTTTTCGGGATTCTTTTTTCCGTTTCCGCCGTCGGCCTCCCTTGCCAAAAAGGGGAAAAGGGTGTATATTTCCCCCGAAACGCGAAAAACGGTTCCACAAAAGAGGAGCAAAAGCTGAAAATGGAGTCGGAAAATCTCTTCGACGGCAAATACCTTTTCTTCACCGGCCGGGAAATCGAACCTTCGGGGTGGCTGAAACGGCAGCTGCGGATCCAGGCCGAGGGCCTTGCGGGCAACCTGGACCGGGTCTGGCCCGACGTCCGGGACAGCCGCTGGATCGGCGGCGACCGGGAGGGCTGGGAGCGGGTCCCCTACTGGCTCGACGGCTTCGTTCCCCTGGCCTGGCTGCTGAAGGATGACGGCCTCATCGCCCGGGCGAAAAGGTACATCGACGCCATCATCGATTCCCAGTGCGAAGACGGCTGGATCTGCCCCTGCTCCGAAGCGGAGCGGGCCGAATACGACATGTGGGCGCTGCTGCTTCTGGGCAAGGTCCTCGTGCTCTGGCACGACTGCTCCGGGGACGCCCGGATCCCCGGCGTCCTGCGCCGGGCCTTTCTGAACTTTGCCGGGCACGTGAAAAAGCACCCGCTCAAGAACTGGGGCTGGAGCCGCTGGTTCGAGGGGCTGATCCCCCTCGGTTTCCTCTACCGGAAAAATCCCGAGCCGTGGATCGTGGAGCTGGCCCGCACGCTTCACGATCAGGGATGGGACATCGACGGCCAGTTCCGGAATTGGAAATACGCCGTGCCCGAACGAAAGTGGCGATTCGAAACCCACGTGGTCAGTCTGGGCATGGCCCTCAAAGCCGGAGCCTTGTACGCCAAACTCTGCGGCGACAACCCGAATCGGCTGCCCCGGCTCATGCTGGAAACGCTCCGCCGGGACCACGGCATGGCCCACGGCCACTTCACCGGGGACGAGTGCCTCGCGGGGGATTCCCCCGTGCAGGGGACGGAACTCTGCGGCGTGGCCGAAGCCATGTACTCCGAGGAGCTGCTGCTGGGCATCACGGGGGATCCCTTCTGGGGGGACGCCCTGGAGATGCTGGCCTTCGACGCCTTCCCCGCCACCTGTTCGGAGGACATGTGGACCCACCAGTACGACCAGCAGACCAACCAGATCGCCTGCGCCGTCCAGCCCCCGGAGGCCAAGGTGTGGATGACCAACTCGTCGGAGTCCAACCTCTTCGGCCTCGAACCCAACTACGGCTGCTGTACCGCCAACATGGGGCAGGCCTGGCCAAAATTCGCCCTGAGCACGTGGATGCACACGGTGAACGAAGAGGGGGAAACGGTCCTCTTCGCCGCGCTCCCCGTGCCGTCGGTCCTGAACACCTCCGTCGACGGCAAAAAGGTCAAGATCGGGTGCGTCACCGACTATCCCTTCAAGGGGCACGTGCGCTTCACCGTCGAAGCCGAAAGCCCCGTCTCCTTCGAGCTCCGGATCCGGATCCCCGGCACGGCGGAAAGGGCCTTCGTGAACAACCGGGCGGCGGAGCCGGGAAGCGTCTTTTCGCTCGAGCGCCGTTGGCAGGGGGAAACGAGAATCGATCTTCATCTCGAATTCGCCGTCACTTTGGAAAAACGCCCGCGGGAAATGTACTGCGTCAGGCGGGGCCCCCTGCTCTTCTCGCTCCCCGTCGCGGCCGAGGCGCTGACCAAAGAGTACACGCGAAAGGAGGTGCCCCGGATCTTCCCCTTCTGCGACTACGAATTTCTCCCCCGTGAAAAGTGGAACTGGGCCTTCGCTTCGGAAGAGTTCACCGTCGAGGAGCACCCCCTCGCGGGAGCCCCCTTCAGCAGGAGTTGCCCTCCCGTCACGCTAAAAGGGCGCTTCGCCGAGATCGACTGGCCGACGCTCAAGGACAATCCCGTCTGCGCCGCCGCAGTTCCCCGGAGCCGTACGCCCCTGGGGCCCGCCGTCGAAAAGGAGATGGTCCCCTACGGCTGCACCGTGCTCCGCATGACCGAAATGCCCCTCGTCACCCCCGGAGGAAAAGAAAATGTGTGAACTTCGCCCCTGCATCCCCTGTGAAAAGATCGAAGACGACTCCTACGACTGGTACGCCCGCCACCGGGCGAAACTGGAAGAGGTGAAGCACAAGAAGGCCGACATCGTCTTCATCGGCGACTCCATCACCCACTTCTGGAGCCCGGAGGACGATATCGGCTACGGGAAAGAGGTGTGGCAGGAGTTCTACGGAGATTGCAGCGTCCTCAATCTGGGGTACGGCTTCGACCGGACCCAGAACATGATCTGGCGGCTCGAACACGGGGAGATGGCGGGGCAGGCCCCCAAGGTGATCGTGGTCAACGCGGGGACCAATCAGTTTTCCGTCACCCCGAGGTACGACGGGGACACCCCCGAGGCGGCCTTCGCCGGGATCGAAAAACTGGTCTCGCTCCTCCGGAGCCTCGCCCCGGAGGCGTTGATCGTCCTCATGGCGCTCTTCCCCCGGAAACCCGCGGAGCGGCAGCGCGCCATCGACGAATTGAACGGGCTCCTCGCGGCGCGTTTCGGAAACCTTCCCGCCTCAGAGCGTCTGCTCTTCCTCGACATAACGCGGAAATTCCTGCTGCCCGACGGGACCTTCAACGAGGAGCTTTTCGTCGACCGGAGCTGTCACCCCAACAACGCGGGCTACCGCATCTGGGCCGAGGCCCTCGAACCCCTGCTCCGCCGGGAACTGGGGGAAGAAAAGCGCTTCTGAAGGTCACTTTTCCTCACGCAGTTCCACGTGGTCGAGCCAGCACTTCCCCTTGCTTTTGCCCACGAAAAAGTCCAGGAAGATGCCGTGCCTTTTACCGAAGACCTCCGGCGCGGTGAAGTGCTTTTCCACCCGGTGCCAGTTCACGGTCTTGCGGATGTAGTCCTTGTAGTTGCCCAGCACGTACTGCGCGGGCGCGGGGTCGCCGCCGAAGCGGATGATCCCCCGGAATCCGGGGGTGAGCTCCTCGGTCTTCAAATAGAAGCTCAGCACGTATTTCTTCCCCGGTTCCAGCTTCAGCGTCTGCCGGATAAAGGGGCTTGAAGCATCGAGACGCAGTGAGGAGCCCGCCGTGAGGAAGACTTCCCTGTCCAGGAAGAGGGGCTTTTCCCCCGCCCAGCCGCCGCTGCCGATGAAGCGCTTGTGAACGATCCTCCCGTCGAAATCAGGTATCTTTATCATGTTTTGAGGAACAGGCGCGTCGAGGAGCAGATTCCCGCAGTTTTCCGCGATGTTGCGGGTCTTGGGGAACCAGTGGAAGAACTCGGGCTTCACGGTCAGGTCTTTGAGGAAGCGGTGACGGGTGAAGTTGGCGACGAGCTTCAACCTTCCCTGAAGTTCCGGCATGGCCTTGAGGGGGATCCTGAACTCGGCCGTGTACATCTTTCCGGGGGTGACGCGGGTCTTGACCTCGAAGCCTGAGTCGTATTTTTCATCGACCTTGGTCAAGGTGTTCCGCAGGTCGGACTTCGCTCCGGCCGCGTTGACGATGAACTGATAGATGAAGGGACTTGCGCTTTCCGCCGAAAGGAAGATCTCCAGACTGCTGTCCATCCAGATCTCGTTGCAGTCCGGGCGGCGGGTGGTGAGGGCGACGATCTTTTCCGTTTCGGGCTCGTCAGCCTCGATGCCGAAGTAAAGGTACTCCTTGTCATAGAGGGCTTTCACCCGGGTGTGGACGGGGACCTTTTCCCACTTGCTCCCCAGTAGATAGACGGGGCGGGCCTTCTTCCATTCGGGCTCGTCGAGTTTGCCGTCGAGAGTGATCTTTCCCGCCTTGCCCGCCTGAAGCGTCCACGCGCCCTTGTCGGCGCTTTCCCTTGCGAAAGTCCGGGCGCCTTCGACCACGGGGCCCCAGAGCTGTTCCCGCATGAAACGGACCCTTTTCAACGCTTCGGGATCGTTCCTGACGGTCTTTTCGGCCTCGGCGAGGAGCCTGTTCACTTCGGCGATCTTGGCGGGCGAGAGGATCCTGGTCCACACGTCCCGCCGGGTGGGCGGCACGAAGATCTCGCCGAGCGGCGTGTCCTTCACGTTGCCGCGGATTATGTCCTGCATCCAGATCCGCTCCAACTCGAGATAGAATTTGTTCATCAGGGGCGCGGCCTTGCCGTACATGAGGCGGCAGTGTTCGTCGATGAGGGCTTCCGCATCAGTGTCGAAGTTCCAGAGGAACCTGGCGAAGACATAGTAGTTCAGAACGCCGAACATCCACCGGTCGCTCCCCGCTTCGAGGAATCCGCCGAAGATCCGCTCCTTCTGGGAGCTGTAGAAGGCGGCCACCGCACGGGGGGTGAAGTTGGGCACGAGGGGAATGGCGCAGCTGGCCTTGGTCGCGTAGGTCCACGTGTCGACCTTCGACTTCATCGTTTCGGCCCACTCCCTGATCCTCTTGTCCTGATCGGCGCGGACCTTTTCCCGGCTCATGCCCCACGCGCCGGAAACGCAGACCTGCACCACCATGTTGTCGGGGATCCGTGCGGCAGGCACGTTCTTGTAGATGCCGTAACTGTCCACGACGACCGTGCCGGGGATGTTCTTCTTTTTCAGGTAATTCGCCACGTTGATGAAGAAGCGCCAGATGTGTTCGCCCATGGCCTTTTCGCCCTGCTCCTGGATCTTTTTGCACCGGGGGCACTGACACCAGAGGAGCCCGTCGTTGGGGGTGATGTTGACGTGCTGCGTGTTCCACCTGGAACGCCACCGGGAGATCCCCCGGGAGGAGGCGGGCTTGCCCGTCAGGCACGCCTCGGCGTCCTGACAGACGATCTCGAGGAGTTTTTCCGAACTGTAGCAGAGGTGGCCCATCTTATGGTAGGTGATGGTGTTGTCGGTGCCGTCCCGCCGCCTGCCTTCGGGCGTGAGGGCGAAGATCTCAGGATCGCTCTTGCGGAACCGCCGGGCCAATTCCAGGTCGTTCAGCCCGTGACAGGAACGGACGCTGTCCAGCGAACTGTTGCGCCAGAATTTGGGATGCGTTTCCTTCTGACCGGGGAAGCGGGCCTTCGCGCCGGAACCGAGGGAGCCGTAGGTGTAGACCTGCCGGTACTGGGTGTCGGGCCGCTCGGTGATGTCGATGTCGGGGAGAGTCCACTGCGTTTTCCGGGGGACGATGATCCCCAGCTCGTGGGGGAAGTAGTACCGGACTCCGGCGAAGCGCTCCAGAAAGTCGTAGACGCCGAAGAGGGTCGCCCACTGCTGTTCCCCGGCCTTATAGGTATCCACGCCCGTGATGAAGATCCTGTTCCCGACGGTCCTGATGAAGAAGCCGTCCCGGTCCAGCTTTTCCGGTTCCAGCCCCGCCGCCTTGGATTCGGGGCAGACGCCCAGATAGAAGGCGGGGCCCCTGCCCGAGGCTTTGGGGACGACGGCGACTTTCTGCCCGGTGATCTGACTCAGACGTTCGGTCAATTCCGCCGCGGCGGGCCCGGCGGCGTAATTGGCGGGCTTCACCACCTCAAAGGAGATTTTGCCATCCTTCACCAGCGTAAGCTTGGGAGTCTTCCCGATGACGATCCTGCGCGGAGAAACGGCGTAGGGACGGAAGACGGGGATGACCCCCGCCGCCGGAAAAGCGAGCAGCCCCGCGGCAAGTACGGCAATTGCGAAAGAGAACGATTTTTTCATCTTTTATTCCTGTTTCATGTTATTCGGCTCGGGGATTCCACGCCGGGCCGTTGGTGGGATAGCCGGTCCATTTGTAGCTTGGGATCTCATCCGCGCTCAGTATCTTCAAATGGCCGTCGCCGTAGACCACGTTCGCCGCATTGCTGTGCCGGATGGAAAAGCACCGGTTCTGACTGGTTCCGCCCGCGAAGTCCGGATGCCAGAGGCCCTGATAGGAGACGTAACCGGTCCCGATGCTGTCGCCGTAGGTGATCAGCACCGAGGGCTTTTTCACCCGGTTCATGCGGGTGGGGATCGTTATGCCGTAGTTGTTCACCAGATTCATGTTGACCGCCATGGAGTAGTAGACGCCGGAGCCGTGGGGGATATTGGCATTGCGCCCCAGCCGGGTCTGGGTCCGGTCCCCGAGGGAGACGGCGGGGCAGAGGTATTTGCTGACAATTGTGGGGTTCCCCACCATGCCTGCGAACCGGCCCGCCGATTCCTTCGGGAAGTACTCCTTGAGGGGCGTGGCGTAGGCGTCCGCTCCACTGCTGTTCGCCTGCCAGAAAGGAGAAAGCGAAGCGCTGTACTTGCCCCAGGGGAAGTAGTCCCCGAAGTCCGCCTGATAGAACTGGGTCGCCGATGCAATGGACTTGAAATTCGCGGAACACTGGGAGGTCTTCGCCCGGTCCCTCGCCTGCTGCAATGCGGGCAGCAGCATGGAAGCGAGGATGGCGATGATGGCGATGACCACCAGCAGCTCGATGAGGGTGAAGGAACGACGGGAGTTTCGGGTGGACAAAAATGTTCGGACCATGGGGAAATCTCCTTGTTTTGGGGGTGTTTTTATTCCGAAAGGACCTCTTTGATGGCGTCGAGAAGTTCGCTTCCCCGGTATTTGTCGGGGATGAGGTACATGCCCTCGCTCCACTCGTTCCAGGCGTTGATGATGACGGCCTGCGCGTCCATGGCCAGCGCCTCCCGGAGCAGCTGCGCGACCCGGTCGGGAGTGTTCCCGACGGTGATGGGGTAGTAGCCCAGCTTTTCGAAGTCCCAGGGATAGGTGACCTTGCGGCTCCACCGGGGCGAAACGTCCCCGCCCAGGGTGATGCTGGGGCAGAAGGGCATCCCCTGCGCGGCGATCTGCTGCCAGCAGTGGCGCTGATTGACCATGCTGAAGTCGAAGTTTTTGGTGGGCTTGTCCTTGGCTACGTAGTTCTGATAGTCGCTCCGCAGACCGCTGTTGTAGGCGAAGACCGCGTCGAAGCCGTTGTCCCGCATCCGGGGGATCCGGCCCCAGCCGCAGAAATACTCGTTGTCGTTGCAGCAGCCGATGTTCATGAGGGTGTAGATGCCGGGGAACCCGGCGCGGCGTGCCTCCTCGTTGATGATGCGGAGCACGTCCGCCGGGGGAATGAACTCGAAGAGCTTGTTGCAGTTGTAGAAGGAGTAGACGGGCTTCCCGTCGATCTTCCAGTAGTTTTCGCACTTGAAATACTTTTCGCAGCAGAAACGCATCACGTTCCGCAAGTCCTCTTCGCTGTGGCGGATGGTCAGGAAGATGGTGCCGGCCTGATTTTCGTTGCCGTTCATGCCGCGGAGCCCGTCGTCCAGCGCGGGCCAGATGCCCCAGCTGTGGTTGGCCCACATCAAAAAGAACTTGAGCCGGTTGCGGTTGGGGGCGTTGAGGAAAGCCTCGTCCAGGGGCTTTTCGAGGAACTGATCCCCTTCGTACCAGTACCAGTCGAACATGAAGCCGGTGATGCCGCTGTCGGCGGCGAGGTCGATCTGCTTCGCCATGTATTCGGGCGATGACTCGTCAAAGTAGCCCCACAGGGGTTCGAGAGGCTGTTTGTGGCCCGGAAAGAGGGGCCTGGTGGTCTTGAGCAGCTCCCATTCGCAGAAGCCTTTCCCGTACCACTTCTCGTAGTGGCGGTCCGGGTGCCAGCTGGGAAAATAGACGGCGAAAACTTCCTGCTGCTTCTTCATTTCCGGGGAGCTCCTTTTTTTTGCGTGCTTTCCCGCTCCACCACGTAGTGCGGCGTGACCATGAAGGGCCGGGAAAGCTCTTTTTTCTGTTTCATTTCCAAAATGGTGCGGACGGCGGTCCGTCCGATCTCGTGACAGTTGAAGTCCACCGTGGAGAGGGGCGGCGTGAGGAAGTCGCACCCGATGAGCCCGCCGATGGAAAGCACCGCCATGTCGTCCGGAATGGCGATCTGTTTTTTCTTCAGATATTTGTAGAGGCACACCGCGAAGAAGTCGGAAAAGCAGAAGACGGCGGTGGGCCGCTTTTTCAGGGAATCGAAGAAAGCCCCGATCTCCTTCAGGATCGTGTCGGCGTCATTGAAGGAGCTGATTTCGGCCCGGAGTTCCGGGGAATCGTCCAGTCCAAGCTCCCGGAGGAGCCCGAAATACTCCGCTCTCCCGATCCGGTGTTCGTGGAAGGAAAGATAGGATATGCGGCGGTGGCCCTTGCCCGCCAGATAGAGCAGACCGTCCCGGATGAGCCGGGGGTAGTCGGTGCCCATGACGGCGAAGCCGGTATTTTCCGCGTCGGAACGCATGGCGTGGACCAGCAGAACGGGGAGCCCGGTCTTCCGCAGCAGTTCGATGGCAGGCTCATCTCCGTTGTAGCCCGCGTGAAAGGAAAGGACGCCTGCGTAGTTCTTCTCCTTGATCCTCGCGAGGGTCTCCTCCTGAGGCCAGAGTGCCAGGGAGAGATCGGTGCAGGTCTCCACGTTCACGTGGGCTGCGGCGGCCTCCTCCCGGATCCCGGGGAGGATGTAGCGGCCCGGTTCGGTGATGTCCTCGGTGTTGCGCATGATGACGAGCAGTTTCACTTCTCCCGGCTCCGGAGTCCGGACGAAGGTGCCCTGCCCCTTGATCCGCACCACCGCATTTTCCAGCGCCAGACGGGCCAGGGCGCTCCGGAGCGTCTTCCGGGAAACGCCCAGCTCCTCCGCCAGCACGGTTTCCGTGGGCAGCAAACCCGTTTCGGCGTAGGTTCCGGCGGCGATCCGCTCTTTGAGCGTCAAGTAGACCTCTTCAGTTCGCGGCGCTGTCTTTATCCTTGGCATGTATCCTCCATGTCTCCTTTATCTGCGGTTAATATACAGCCGGGGCAGGACAATGTCAAGGGCTCCTTTCGAGTATTTCCCGAAAACTTTTCCTCCGGCGAAGGCACGAAGGTTGAAAAATCGCGGCCCGCGGAGTAAATTATGTGCCGGCAAAACTGACAAGGAAATCAAAAGGAGTTTTTCGTCATGGGAAAATTGACTTTCACCGTGTTTTCCGATCTGCATCACCACCCCGCGTGGTACAAGTCCGAGGCGCCGGAGCGTCTGACGGCGATCCAGCAGAGGGCCGTGAAGAGCGGCTCGGCCTTCCTCCTTCACCTGGGGGATTTCAGCCACCAGCCCTCCCTCTATCCGGAGCTTATCCGGCAGTACAAGGAATTCGAGATCCCCGGCTACTTCGTCCTGGGCAACCACGAATTCGACATCGACTATTATGAAACGGTGCTCGAAACCATGGGCATGGAGTCCAACTATTACTATTTCGACCGGGGCGGGTTCCGCTTCATCCAGCTGGACGAGAACTATTTCCGGGACTTCCCCGGCGTCTATTTCCACTACTCCGCCCGCAACTACTTCGACCATCCCCAGTCCAGGGACTGGATGCCCCCGGAGGAGATCGACTGGCTCCGCGAGACGGTGAAAAGCTCCCCCGTCCCCTGCATCCTTTCCAGCCACGCGCCGCTGGACTACCCCAACGGCTCCGGGGTCAGATGCAAGGAGCCCGTCAAAAAGATCATCGCCGACTCGAAGAACACGCCGGGCGAGGTCATCCTCTGCATGAACGGCCACTACCACCGGACCGGGCTGGACATCATCGACGGCGTGGCCCGGCTGGACGTCAACTCCGCCTCATTCAACTGGGTCCCCAATCCCCACCATTTCTTCCCCGGGGAGTGGTATCTGCAATACGAATGCATCGGCAATCAGGTCATCTATGCCGATCCCCTGAGCGCCGTGGTCACGCTGGACTCCGACGCCCGGACCATCGACATCGAGGGGTGCAAAAGCTCCTTCGTCCAGGGGATCGACACCGAAAAGAGCGGCAACAAGTCGGGCTTCCGGCTCTGTACGCCGGATATGGTTTCGGGACACGTCGACTACTGACGAAAAAAAACGCCCCCGCAGTTCAGGGACCGCAAAAACGCCTTGCGGTCCCTCTTTTTATTTGCGCTTCTTCTTGGGCGGAGCCATTCTCGGGGTGGTGTCGTGCCGCCAGCGGCGGGTCACGGTCTTGTTCGAGCCGCAGATGGAGCAGCCGCCGACGGCGCGGAAGTCGCTTTTCTTCACGGCGCCGCGGGAGTCGTATTCCCGGATCCCGATGAGTTCGTCCCTGGCGTTGTAGCAGTAATCGGTCACCTTGCCCGGCCCCTGCTGCCGCCGGATCATCTTCCTGACCGGACAGCAGAAGAACCTGTACCGGTCGAGCCAGCAGGGATCGGCGGGAGTGAAGACGATCTGCTTGTCTCTGGACAGAAGCCGCTCCTGACTGATGCGGGCTTCGTACATGTACTCGGTCGCAGGTTCCGGCTTTTTTTCGGCCGCCGCCTCCAGAGTTCCGGCGCACAGCAGCGACAGGAGAAACAGGATCGCGCTCTTTTTCATCTTCTCACGCCTCCCCGGCCGTTTCCTTGTCGGCCCCGGCCTTCACCAGAAGCACGTTCTCGCTGAGGCGGAACATGGAACGCTTCAGCAGCTCCGGCGGGATCTCCGGCATGACCTTCAGGGGATGGCTCGAATAGATATTGACCTCAAGTTCCCCGTCCTTCTGCCGTTCCCAGCTGATGTGGATCCGCCCCTGGGCGGTGGGGATCGCCGCCTCGGCCCGGTCCACCAGCGTGTAGGCGGGGTTGAAATAGATGACCGAGTGACCGGGCTCCGCGATGCGGACGCCTACGATCTCGCGGATGAGGAAGATGTTGGGCGCGAAGGCGCTCCCCCCGTGGAACGCGGTGGAACTGACGATCCCCGTCACCGGGTCGCGCCAGAGGCCGTTTTCGAAATCCATCCGGTCGCCCCAGTACTTGCGGAAGTGGCGGAAAGCCCACTCGCGCTGCCCCAGAGCGAAGAGCATTTCCATGAAGATGCAGTGGAAATAGGGCGACTCGGCCTCCTGGGTCTTGGCCGCGCCGGTCTCGAAATCGAAGAAGGTGTTGACGAACTTTTCGAAACACTCCCCGGTCTTGATCCCGGCCAGAGCGGGGAAGAAGTTGCCGTAGAGCGAAAACTCCGTATCCTGCGCCGGATCGATGGGATCGTCGGCGAAAAGCCCCGTTTCGGGGTCGAAGAAGAGCTTTTCGACCTTCGCCGAGACCCGGCGGACCAGACGGCGGCACTGCCGGGCTTCGGAGGGCCGCTGGACCAGATCGTAGAGCTCCGACGCCGACAGCATGAAGCGGCAGAAGAGGGCGTTGATGACCACGGGGACCCGGCAGTAGCCGAAGATATTGCTCCCGCCGGAGATCCGTTTCCGGGCCCGTTCCACATCCACCTGGTCCCCCTCGTCGTTGAGCAGGGACTCCACGAACCGCCGGGCGAGATCCAGCTTCGGGATGAGGTTGCGCATTTCCACCAGATTGTAGGAGAAGCGGTAGTTGTAGAGCACCCACGACGAGAAGAAGAAGAGGTGGATCAGCTGCGAGGTGCCGCAGACGCCCGAGGTCAGAGCCGGAATGG
The DNA here is from genome assembly GCA_017443585.1 of Lentisphaeria bacterium. Classification (GTDB taxonomy): domain Bacteria; phylum Verrucomicrobiota; class Lentisphaeria; order Victivallales; family Victivallaceae; genus UBA1784. Next base: position 19,522 of record JAFSYV010000364.1, read on the forward strand.
AGCCGTCCTCGAGCTGAGCCTCGGCGAACTGCCGCAGACGGGCGGTGATGTATTCGCTGTCGCCGAAAACGGCGGCCACGTTGGCCGATTCGAAAAAGGCGTCGAGCAGAAAACTGTCATGCCCGACGGCGCCGTCGGCGGGAGCGAAGGCGGCGGCGGAACGGAAAAGGGCGCTCCGGCCCGTCTGCCAGACCCGGTTCAGAAATTCGTCGGAGGAGTTGAAGAGGCACTCCCGGTTGAAGTTCCGGCAAAGCTCGTCGAAGACGGCGGAAACGATGGAGACCCCCGCCTTGGCCCGGCGCACGTGGAGCAGCACGCAGCCGCAGTCCGCCGGGAAGGGCATGACGATCTCGTTCTCGCCCTGGCGGCAGATGCAGCTCATCAGTTCGCGGTCGTTGCCGTTGGCGCAGACGGGGAACAGTTCCGCCCCTCTCGGCTCCACGCCGACGATGAGGTCGACGATGTCCCCTTCCGAAGCGCTGATCCGGAGCTTGGCAAAGCCGTAGTGAAGTCCGGGGAGCCGCAGCAGGACCACGGAACGTTCGGAAAGGACCCCGTGACGGCTCTCGCTCACGGTGAAGGAACAGTTGTCGAGAAGGTCCCACACGTCGGTCACCGAGGAAAGCTCGCAGGAACGGATCTGCAGATCGGTCAGCGCCTCCACCCGGACCGCGGGCGTGCAGTCGGCGTAGGGAAGCCGGGGGACCGTGCCCACGCACCAGCCGGGATGAGCGGACTCCAGCATGTCCGTGAGGGGACCGCCGCCGGGCGTAGTGTCGTCGAAAAGCATCATGAACCCCATGGCTCCGGGGCGGGCGGGGCCGAAGACCACGAGCCGGTTCCAGCCCACGGCCAGATCGAGCACTCCCGCTTCGCCGCGGGCGGAATCCCCTTCGAAGACGAGCTTGCTGCCGCAGAAAAACTTGAAGGGGGTGTCCGAAAAGAGCTTGAACGCCATCTGCTTCGGCGTTTCGGTGAAGATGTAGGAAACGGCCGCCCCCGTGCCGGGAGCGTCGGCGGAAAAGGTGAAGGCGCTGCAGCCGGGGTAACGGCTGACGAAACCGCTGCCGACGGGGGAAAACTCCATGCGGTTCGGGCTGATGGAGCCAGGGGGCACGGGGTGCAGTTCCAGCTTCGCTCCGAAGGTTCCGGGGGGCGTGAGCTGGTCGGGGACTTCCCACTCGTCGATGTTCCGGCAGACCAGCTGATCCCAGTCGGCGGGGATCCGGCGGAAGTCGGTGAAACACGCCGGACGCCGCCCCGCCCCGACGCGGGGCCGGGGAGCGGAAAATCCTTCGCCGCAGAAAATGCGCCAGTCGCCGTCGGTGGCGGCGATGGTCCTGGCGCCGCACTGGATCTGACACCAGAGCCCCGGCACACGGGAAAGGTCGCCCCGAATGGGATCCGCATCGCAGGTGACCCGGACGGCGATCACGTTGTTGCCGGGCTCCAGCATGTAGCCGATCTCCAGCAGATCGATGTAGCTGGTGCCGGGGCACTGATGGGCCCGCGGACCGGCGCCCGCCAGTCTGCCGTTGATGAAGACCTGGTAGCCCGTGACGGCCGTGATGAACAGCAACGCCTCGCTGCCGGATTCGGGCTGAAAGTTGAAATTGTTCCTCATCAGGCAGGTGGTATCGCTCCGGTTGCGAAGCCGGCGGAGAAATATCCATTTCCCGACGATCTGTTCGGGTAACTGAACGCTGCTCATAGATGTCGCCCCCAACTCTGAAACATGGCTCCTCGCGTCCGTTCCGGCGGAAAATCCTTGCACGGTCCCCAGCGGGCCCGGACCATATCACTTTCTAAATAATACTCCCGGAAAGGCGTTTTTTCAACCCGGAAAGAAAAAAAAACGGCATTTTTTGCTTTTTTTTTCGTTTTTCGTTTGATTATTCCCGAATCTGCGTTATGTTAATAGGGAAGTCAAAAAAAAGAAAAGAGCAAAGAAATGGGTGTGAACAAGTGGAAATCGAACGCCGGAAGTCTTGAAGATCAGATCGGGGAGCTGCGGAAAAGCTGCGGTCTGCCCCGCTCCATCGCCATGGTCTTGGCCGCCCGCGGCATCACCGCGGATCAGGTCGCGAGCTTTCTGGATCCTCGCCTCGGAAATTTGAGTGACCCCTACCGGTTCCCCGGCATACGGGAGGCCTCCGCCCGACTGTGGCGGGCCATCGCCGCCCACGAGCCGATCCTCATTCACGGGGACTACGACACCGACGGCATCACCGCCAGCGCGCTGCTGGCCTGGGTGCTCCGGAGCAACGGAGCCGTGGTGAACTCCTTCATTCCTCACCGCTTCGACGACGGCTACGGCTTCACGCCGGAGTCGCTGGACAAGGCGCTGGAGACTTTCGGTCCCTGCGGAGTCC